>JAYVUZ010000252.1:0-15867 GCA_043787415.1 Fimbriiglobus sp.
CGGCCTGGCGGCGGCGGCACCAGCACCGCGCCCGGGCCTGCCACTACCGAAAACACGGGGCCAGACCGCCCGACTGACCATCTACGGCTGTAGGACTAGCCATAAACGCTCCGGACATCCTGTCCGTGCGGGCCGCCCTACTTCTGGACGGGGACTTCCCGGCCGGCTGAGCCGTCACCCCACGTACGCCCCGTTGGCCCGGTCGTCGCTGGTGAAGTCGAAGCTCTCCACCACGCCCAGGTCGGTCGCCCGGAACGCCTTCACCCCGGCCTTGCCAACGCTACCGATGGCCGTCACCAGCTCGGCCTTGCCGTCCCCGGTGATGTCCTTGGCGGCCACCCGCACCCCGCCCCGCTCAGAGGCGTCGTAGGCGAAGAAGTCGGCCAGCACCGTCTGCGTCAGCCCGCGGAACACCTGCACCCGCGGGCCGCCGCCGGCGTCCGCCCCCACCACCACGTCCGGGGTGCCGTCCCCGTCGAAGTCGCCGGCCGACACGTACACCCCGCCGGTGTAGCTGGCCTCGTATGGGGTGTAGTCGGTCAGCACGCTACCGGCCGCGTCCAGCACCCGCACCCGGGTCGGCACGCCGACGCCCGTCGTGGCCACCACGTCGGCCCGGCCGTCCCGGTTGAAGTCGCCGGCCGCCACCCGCACCCCACCCCGCTGGTTCGGGTCGAAGGCGTAGTAGTTGAGCAGCGTCGCCCCGGTGCGGCCGTCGAACGCCTGCACCCGCGGCCCGCCGCCGACCTCCGTCCCGGTGATGATGTCGCCCACCCCGTCCCCGTTGACATCACCCACCGCCAGGAACAGGCCGCCGGTGAACGTCGGCTCGTAGGCGAAGAAGTCCTGCACCACGTCGCCCGTCACCCCGTCGAACACCCGCACCCGCGGCCCGCCGCCCAGGCCGGTGGTGGTCAGGATGTCCGGCACGCCGTCGCCGGTCACGTCCCCCGTGGCCGTGCGGACGCCGCCGGTGTACCCGACCTCGTAGGCCAGGAAGCGGAACTTCTCGACGCCGGTGGCGTAGTCCAGCACCCGCACCAGCGGCACCCCGCCGGCCCCGCCGCCGGCCACCACATACGTCGGCTCGGACGCGTTGCCCGTGCCGACGGCGAAGCCCGGCGTCTGGTTGCCGGCCGACGCCGCCGGCGGGGCCGGCACCGTCGAGCCGGCACCCCCGCCGCCCTGCGTCGAGCTGAGGAACTGCCGCTTGGTCGGGTCGGTCACGTCCGGGGCGGTGGCCGCCGGCACCCAGGCGAACACCAGCGGCCCGCGGGCGGCGCCGGCCGGGGTCGCCACACTGTTGAACACGTTCTGCCCGACCGAACTGGCCGGCACCGCCGGGTCGCCGCTGTAGTCGGTGCTGTCAGCCAGCACGGCCGCCGACGCCGGCGGCAGGTTGCCTTGCGTCACGGTGTAAGTGCCCGGCGGCAGGGTCGGGAACTCGTACCGGCCGGTGGCCCCGGTCAGCACCGTCAGCCCGCCCGGAGCGTCGGCGGCGGTCAGCGGCCTGGCCCGCGGGGTGCCGGCGTAGGCCGTCCCCGCGATCGTCACCGGCACCCCGGCGATGCCGGCGTCCCCGGCATCGAACCCGCCGCTGCGGTTGAGGTCGGCGAACACCGTCCCGAACACCCGGGCCGGCTGCACCTCGGCAAAGTTGTACTCGGTGCCGGCCTGGTTGGCCCCGACTGTAACCACCAGCGTGTCGTTGCTCGGCGTGGTGCCGCCCAGGCTGCCCGGGGTGTCCACCGAGTCCAGCAGGATGCCGCCCGGCTGCCGCTCGCGGACGGTATACTGGCCCGGCGGCAGGGCAGTGAAGTTGTACCGCCCGGTGGCGTCGGTCGTGGTTGTCCGCGGGCCGCTCGACCCGTCCAGGGTGACGACCACCCCGCCCAGCGGCTTGTCGGCCGCGTCGCGGGTGCCGCTCAGGTTGGTGTCCACGTACACCTGCCCGGCCAGGCTGCCGAGGCCGAGCAGGCCGAAGTCCACCGTCGGGAAGTCGTTGCCGGCGTTCGGCCCGGCCCCGACGGCCAGCGCGAATTGCGGCGACTGGATCAGCCCGCCGGTGCCGGCCACACCGACGTTCAGCCCGTCCGTCGGGTTGAGCGGCGGGCTGGTCGGCGTGCTGGGCAGGAACCCGGCCGGCGGCGTCACCTGCACCTGGTACGTGCCCGGCGTCAGCAGGGTGAACTGGTACTTGCCGCTGGCGTCCGTCGTCGTGGTGCCGACCGTGGCCCCGGTGCCGTCCAGCAGCCGCACCACCAGCCCGGGCACCACCGGCTCGCCACTGTCAAACTTCCCGTTGTTGTTGTTGTCCTGCCACACCTGGTTGCCGACGCTCAGCGGCCGGTAAATGCCGAAGTCCTGCCGCAGGTTAGCGTCCCCGTCCGGGTTGGTGCCGGAGGCCGTCAGCGTGACGGCCGAGGTGACGCCGGCCGCCGTGGCCGTGCCGTGGTCCTCGTTCTCTTGGGTGCCGGACACGCCCGGCTCGTAGGCCCCGGTCGGCCGGCCGTTAGTTCCGCTGCTGGTGACGTACCCGGCCGGCGGGGTGACGCGGACGGTGTACCCGCCGGGCACCAGGTTGGTGAACAGGTAGCCGCCCTGGACGTCCGTGGTGGTGGCCCCCACCGTCGCCCCGGCGGCGTCCAGCAGCACCACCGCTGCCCCGCCGACGCCCGGCTCACCCGCTTGCCGCTTGCCGTCGTTGTTGGCGTCCTCCCACACCAGGTTGCCGAGCGACAGCGGGCGGAACAGGCCGAAGTCCTGTCGCAGGTTGGCGTCCGGTTCCGGGTTGTCAGTGCTACCAGCCGCCTCCAGGGTCAGCGGGTTGGTGCGGATCACGCCCGCGCCGGCCGTGCCGTGGTCTTGGCCATTGAACAGGCTGTTGCCGGCGGCCGGCTCGAACGGCCCGGTGCTCGACCCGACGCGGCCGGTGCTGGACACCAGCCCGGCCGGCGGGACGATCTGCACCACGTACGTGCCGGGGGCCAGGTTGTCGAATCGGTAGCCGCCCTGCGGGTCGGTGGTGGCGGTGCCCACCGTCGCCCCGGCCCCGTCCAGCAACGTCACCGCCACGTCGGGCACGCCCGGCTCGCCGGCGTCCCGGGAGCCGTTGTTGTTCGCGTCCACAAACACCTGGTTACCCACCGCCAGCGGGCGGTACAGGCCGAAGTCCACTGTGTAGTCGGCGTTGGCGTCGGCCGCCGTGTCCGGCGGCAGGCCCGGGGTGGCCGGCTCGCCGGTCGGGGCCGTGCCGGCGGCCAGCGACACCACGCCGCTGAGGAACCGGGTGCCGACGGCCGTACCGTGGTCCTCGTTATCCCGCGGGCCGCTGACGCCCGGCTCGAACGGCCCGGTCAGGCTGCCGTTGGTGCCGGTGCTGGTGCGGTACACCGCCGGGGCGCTGACCGCCACTCGGTAGTCGCCGGCCGCCAGCTCGCGGAACAGGAAATAGCCCTCGGCCGAGGTGACGGTGCTGGCCACCACCGCCCCGGCGGCGTCCAGCAGGTCCACGGCCAGCCCGCCGATGCCGGGTTCGCCGGCGTCCCGGGTGCCGTTGTTGTTGGCATCCTCCCAAACCAGGTTGCCCAGGCTGAGCGGCCGGAAGAAGCCGAAGTCCACCGTCCGGTTGCTGTCCGCGTCCGGCGTCGGGTCGGTGAACCCGGGCGTGGCCGGCTCGCCCGTCGGGGCGGTGCCGGCGGCCAGAACGACTGGCCCGCTCCGCACCGCGGCCCCGGCCGGCGTGCCGTTGTCCCGGCCGTCGATGCCTTCGGTGGCCCCGCTGCTGGACAGGTACCCGGCGGGCGGCGTCACCTGCATGGTGTACGGGCCGGCCGCCAGGCCGGTAAACAGGTAGTATCCGTCGGCGGTGGTCGTCTGGGTGTACATGGTGCCCTTGCTCACGTCCAGCAGGGTCACCGTCACCCCGGCCAGGCCGGCCTCGCCGGCGTCCAGTGTCCCGTTGTTGTTGGCGTCGTCCCACACCTGGTCGCCGAGGCTCAGCGGGCGGAAGAAGCCGAAGTCCACCGTCAGGTCGGCCTGGGCGTCCACGTTCCCCTGGCCGCCCGGCCCGAGGTCGGCCTCGCCGATCGGGGCGGTGGCCGTCGGCCCGAGCGTCACCGGCTGGCTGACCACGAACCCGCCGCCGGCGGTGCCGGCGTCGGTCGAATCCGTCGTCGGCCGCGGGGCCGGCTCGAACGGCCCGGCCCCGCCGATGCCGCCGGTGCTGCTGACCAGCCCGGCCAGGGCGGCACTCGCCCGGTCCACCTGGGCGGCGTAGGTGCCGGCCGGCAGGCTGTCGAAGCGGTAGTAACCCCCCGCGTCGGTGGTGGTGGTGCCGAGCGTCGTGCCGCTGGCCCCGAGCAGCCGGACCGTCACCCCGGCCAGGCCGGGTTCGGCCGCCTGCCGCTTGCCGTCGTTGTTGGCGTCCAGCCAGACCACGTTGCCCAGGCTGAACGCCCGGTACAGGCCGAGGTCCTGCCGCAGGTTGGCGTCCCCGTCCGGGTTCGACCCCGGGGCGGTCAGCGTCACCGGGTTAGTGCGGACCACGAATCCGCGGATCAGGTCGCCGCTCACGGCGACCCCGTGGTCGGAACTGTCCGTCGGGCTGTTCCCGGTCAGCCCGGCCTCGTACGAGCCGTTCACCGGGTCGAACGCGCCCGAGCTGCTGCGGTAGCCGGCCGGCCCGGCGAGCTGCACCGTGTACGCCCCGGGCACCAGGTTGGTGAACAGGTAGCTGCCGTCGGCCCCCGTCGTGGCCGAGACCACCGGCGTCGTGCCGCTGAACAGCGTCACCGCCAGCCCACCGAGGCCGGGTTCGCCGGCGTCCCGCAGGCCGTTGTTGTCCCGGTCGTCCCACACCAAGTTGCCCAGGCTCAGCGGGCGGAACACCCCGAAGTCCTGGTTGCGGTAGCTGCTCGTCGGGGCGGCCGGGTCGGGGATGTTGCCGGGGATCGGGGGCAGCGGGGTCGCCGCCCCGCCGCGGGTCAGCGTCACCACCGGCCCGAGCACCTGGCCCGCCGGCTGAGCGGTGCCGTGGTCCAGGTTGTTGGCCGGGTCGCCGGTCACGGGTTCGCTCGGCCCGGTGGCACTGCCCACGGTGCCGGTGCTGGAGATGAACCCGGCCAGCGGGCCGCCGGTCGGGAAGTTGCCGGCCGGCAGGGCGACGCGGTAGCCGCCCGGCGTCAGCCGGGTGAACAGGTAGCCGCCCTGGGGGTTGGTTGTGGCGGCTCCGAGCCGGGTGCCGGCGGTGTCGAACAGCTCGATCGTCACCCCGCCGGCCCCGGCCTCGCCGGCGTCCAGCGTCCCGTTGTTGTTCACGTCGAACCACACCGTGTCGCCGAGCGACAGCGGCGGGAACAGGCCGAAGTCCACGTTCCGGTTGGCCGTCCCGGCGTCGTCCGGGTTGCCCGCCGTCGTCAGCGACACTAAACTACTAGTGACAGTCAGACCGCCGGCGTCCGTCGTGCCGTGGTCCGTGTCGTTCGTGGCCGGAGTGAAGACGCCCGGGGCCGGCTCGAACGCCCCGGTCGGCGAGGCGTTGGTGCCGGTGGACGACACCAGCCCGGCCGGCGGGGTGATGCGGACCCGGTAGCCGCCGACCGGCAGCCCGGTGAACAGGTACAGCCCGCTGGAGTCGGTGGTGGTGGTCCGCAGCACCGCCCCGCCGGCGTCCAGCAGTTCGACCCGCACTCCGCCCACGCCGACCTCGGCGGCCCCGCGGACCCCGTTGTTGTCATCGTCCCGGAACACCCGGTCGCCCAGCGACAGGGTGCCGACCGTCACCGTGCTGGTGGCCTGGTTGTTCCCGGTGCCCGGGGCTTCATTCGTCGCGGCCACCGTGGCCGTGTTGGGCAGGGTGGACACCGTGGCCGTGCTGGTGCCGCTCACCCGCACCCGCAGTTGTGCCCCGGCGGCCAGGGTGGTGTTCGGCTGCAGGGTGAGTGTCTGCGACCCGGCGGCGCCGGTCAGCACGAAGGCCGCGGCGTCCGGACTGAGCGGGTCGATGGCGTACAGGTTGGTGCCGCCGAGGGCCGGCAGCGGGTCGGCCAGCGTCACCCCGGTGGCCGCGGCCAGCCCGGCGTTGCGGACCGTCACCGTGAACCCGACCGTCTGGCCGGCCGTCACGCCGGGGGCGTCCGACGTTTTGGTTACCGTCGCGTCCGGCGAGCGGACCGTCACCGTGGCCGTGCCGGCGTTGTTGCCCGTGGCCGCCGGCGGCTCGTTGGACGCGGCCACAGTGGCCGTGTTGGGCAGGTCGCGGGTGAACGGGCTGAGGCCCGGGGCGGCGGTGCCGGCCACCCGCACCGTCAGGCTGGCCCCGGCCGCAAGCGTGGTGTTCGGCTTGAGCGACAGCGTCTGCACACCGCCGGCCGTTGTCAGCAGAAAGGCGTTGCCCGGGTCCGACGTGATGCGGTACAGGTTGCCGCCGCCGAGGGCCGGCAGCGGGTCGGCCAGCGTCACGCCCAGGGCGGTGCCGGGGCCGCTGTTGGCCACCACCACCGTGAACCCGGCCGTCTGGCCGGCGGCAATCGGCGAGGCGTCGGCCGTCTTGGTGGCCGTCACGTCCGGCGTCTGCACCGTAATCGTGGCCGTGCCGGAGTTGTTGCCCGTGGCCCCGGGGTTCTCGTTGCCCGCCCCCACCGTGGCCGTGTTCGCTAGGCTGAGGGCCGACACCGTGCTGGTGCCGGTCAGGCGGACCACCAGCGCGGCGCCGGCGGCCAGGGTCGGCGAGCCGACCAATTGCAGCGACTGGCTGCTACCTGTCGTCACCAGTTGGAAGGCGGCGGCGTTCGGCGACGCCGGGTCGATGCTGTACAGGTTGCCGTTGCCGAGGGCCGGCAGCGGGTCGGCCAGCGTCAGCGCGGCAGCGGCCCCGGGGCCGGCGTTGCGGAGCGTCACGGTGAACCCGACCGCCTGGCCGGCCGACACGGTGGCGGCGTCGGCCACCTTCTGGGCGGTCACGTCCGGCGACAACACCGTGACGGTGGCCTGACCCTGATTATTGGTCGGGTCGCCGTCGTTGGCCGCGGACACCGTGGCCGAGTTCGGCAGCGGCTGGGTGAACGGGGCGGCCGACGATACGCTGGTGCCGACCAGACGGACGACGAGCGAGCCGGCGGCGGCCAGGTTGGTGTTCGGCTGGAGGGACAGCGACTGCGCCCCGGCTGCCCCGCTCAGGATGAAGGCGGCAGCGTTCGGCGAGGCCGGGTCGATGGCGTACAGGTTGCCGCCGCCGATGGCCGGCAGCAGGTCGGACAGGGCCACCGACCGGGCCAGGGCCAGGCCGATGTTGCGGACCGCCAACGTGAACCCGACCTGGCCGCCGGCGTTCACCTGGGCGGCGTCGGCCGTCTTGGCCACCGTCACGTCCGGGGACTGGATCGTGACCGAGGCAGTCGCCTGGTTGTTGTTGAGGTTACTGTCGCCCGTCGCCCCGACCGTGGCCACGTTGGTCAGGGTCTGGGTGTACGGGCTGGGCCGGCCGGTGCTGACCCCGGTCACCCGCACCCGCAGCAGGCCACCGTTGCCGGCCAGGGTGGTGTTCGGCAGCAGGGACAGCACCTGCGACCCGGCCGCCCCGGTCAGGGCGAACGACCCGGCGTTGCCGAAGGTCGTGTCGATGGCGTACAGGTTGGTGCCGCCGAGGGCCGGCAGCGGGTCGTTCAGCGTGACGTTACTGGCCGGGTTCGGCCCGACGTTGGACACTGTCACCACGAACCCGACCACATCGCCGGCCGTCACCGTCGATGCGTCAGCCGTCTTTGCGACCGTCACGTCCGGCGGGCGGACCGTCACCGTGATCGTGGCCGTCGCCTGGTTGTTATTGGTCGCCCCGCTGTTCTCGTTTCCGGCCCCCACGGTGGCCGTGTTCGGCAGGCTGGGCTGGGCGGTGGTGGCGGTGCCGAGCACCCGCACGCTCAGCGAGGCGGCGGACGCCAGGCTGGTGCCGGCGACTAGGCTGAGCACCTGCGCGCCGGCCGCCCCGGTCACGCGGAACGGGGTATTCGTCGGGGTGGCCGGGTCGAGGGTCCACAGGTTGCCGTTGCCCAGCGGCGGCAGCGGGTCGTTGAGCGTCACCCCGGTGGCCAGCCCCGGGCCGGCGTTGGACACCGTCACCGTGAACCCGACCGGCGAGCCGTCCGGCACGCTGGTGGCGTCGGCCACCTTCTGGGCCGTCACGTCGGGCGACCGTACGGTCAGACTGGCTTGCGACGAGTTGTTCCCGGTGTTCGTCTCGCCCGGCACGGCCACGGTGGCGGTGTTGGACAGGGTGACGGTGAACGGGCTGGCCGACGAGCCGGCCGTGCCGACCAGCCGCACCGACCGGCTGCCGCCGACCGCCAGGGTGGTGTTGGCGGCCAGGGTGAGCTGCTGGCTGCCGGCCACCCCGGTCAGGACGAACGCGGCGGGCTGACCGAACGTCGAGTCCACGCTCCACACCACCCCGGCCCCGCCGGGCAGGCTGTCGGCCAGCGTCACCGACACGGCCGGCACCGTCCCGGCGTTGGACACCACCACGGTGAAGGCCACCGCCTCGCCGGCGTTCACCAGCGGGGTGCCGGTGGTCTTGGCCACGGCCACGTCCGGGGCCGGCGGCAGCACGAACCCGGCGTCCAGGGTGTGGTCGTTCTGCCCGGGGCCGCCCGACGTGAAGGCGATGACTGCGGACGTGCCGCTGGCGGCGGCGTCCGAGTCCCGGACGGCGCCCGCCGCTCCGTCCACCTGCCGCGGGGACAGGCTCAGCCCGGCCAGCGCCGCCTGCTGGCCGGCGCCGCTGGCGTTCGGCACGACCACCCGGTAGGCCGTGCCCGGCTGGAGGGCCAGGCCGTACTGGCGGCTGAGGGTGGAGGTGCCGGCGAACCCGCTGAAAATGTACGACCCGTCGGCGGCCGTCGTGGCCGTGGCCAGCGGGGCGCCGGCACCGTCTTGCAGGACGACGACCACCCCGGCGATGCCCAGCTCGTCGGCCGTCTGCCGGCCGTCCCCGTTAGCATCCCGCCAGATGCGGTTGCCGATTTCCAGCGGGGCGGCGTCCACCACCCCCTGGAGGTCGCCCAGGCCGTTGGCCTTGCCCAGGTCGCCGTCGGCGTACAGCTCGTAGTTCTGCGGCCGGGCGCCGGTCTGGTTGTCCAGCCACGAGACGCCGCCGGTGGAGTACCGCACCGGGTCCATGATGGTGGTGGCCAGCCGGGTGCCACCGGGCACCTGGAACAGCCCGCCCATGCCCAGGAAGCTGTGGGCGAACCCGTAGTTCTCGGCGTCGATGTCGGTGCCGTAAATCTGGGCACCCCAGTAGAACCGGGCACCGCCCGGCCCCTGCGGGTTGAGGGTGGCGGCCCCGCTGCCGGCCCCGCCGATGGAGTTGGTCACCCCGTTGGACACGCCGCCCGACTCCAGGGTGAACCCGCCGGCGCCGCTCGGCTGCGCCCGCAGCGTGTCGCCCTCGCCGGCCCCCACGTCCACCGCCGTGCCGCCGTTCCAGCCGACCTCGTCCCCGTGCCGGTCGCGGATGCCGAGGATCAGCACCCCGCGGTCGAACTCGATGTCGGTGAGCAGCGGCTGGTGGTCGCGGAAGGTGTTGTGGGTGTTGTCCCACGGCAGCCAGTTGTCGTTCCGCCCCGCCTCGCTCGCCGACACCGTGGACTTGGTGGCCGGCGGGGTGGCCGTGTCCGTGGTCACGTAGGCAGTGGTGCCGGACACCGCCCCGTTGGTGCGGGCGTAGCTCAGGTCGGCGGTCAGCACCGGGGCGACGGCGGCGGCCGTGAACGTGTTGGTCGTCTGGTCGAACGACCGGAACTGGCCGGCGGTCGGGTCGAAGGCGTACACGTACGCCCGCAGGGTGGACGCGGTGCCGGTCGTCTCGGCCGTGTACGTGCTGCCGACGAACACCGCCCCGTCGTGGACGCTCAGGGCGAACGGCCGCACGTCCTGGGGGTTGTCGAAGTTGAGCGGGCTGTTCCCCACGGTCAGCGGCACCGGGGTGCGGCGGAGCTTGGCCGCGGTGTCCAGGCCGCCGGCCGCCGTCAGCGGGATTTCGATCAGCTCCTTGGTGCGGAGGTTGACCACGTACAGGGTGCGGCCGTCGTCCGACAGGTCGGCGTCGCCCAGGCCGAGCCGGTGGACGTTGTCCCGGCCGAAGGTGTCGTTGAAGTAGTCGGCCCCGGCCCCGCGGGTGTCGGTGCCGGCGGCGAAGTCGGCGACCGTACTGCCGGCCGGCACCATGCCGGCCGGGACGGCGTTCAGGTCGATGAGCTGCGGGGCCACGGCCGCGGGTGCCAGCCCGGCGGCCGGCACCCGGTAGATCGTTCCCAGGCCGTTGAGCGTGCCGGCGTACCGGCGGAGGAAGGACGCGGCGTAAATGTCACCGCTGGCCCGGTTGTACCCCAGCCCGTAGGTCGTGCCGATCTGGCCGAACGTGGCCAGCACCGTCGGCGTGACCGGGTTGGCCCCCACCTGGGTGCCGCGGAACGGAGTGCCGTCGGCCGTGTACGAGAAGCGGTAGAGGGCCGGGTTGCCCGACCCGGCCGCCGCCCCGAAGCTGAACCGCGGGGTGATCAGGTCCGGGGCCGCCTGGCTGTAGTCGAGCGGGTTGACCAGCCCGAAGTTGACCCCGGCGGCCGTGCCCGAGGCCACGAACCGCACGCTGGTGTCGGTGTCCGGCCCGACCGGGCCGTCGCCGAACCCGGCCGGCACGGTCAGCTCCAGCCGCAGCCGGCCGGCGCCGAGGGCGGCCGTCGGGACGGTGTACGCCCCGGCCGCGTTGGTCGTGCCGGTGGCCGACGCCCCGGCGGCGTTGAACGCCGTCACCACCACCCCGGCGTAGAACGGCTGGTCGTTCAGGGCCGGCCGGTACGCGCCGTCGAAGTTGTTGTCCCGGAACACGGTGCCGGTCACGTCCGGCGTGACGCGGTCTTCGAGGGACAAGATGTCTAACCGGGGGGACGACAGGCGGGTGCGGCGGAGCCGGGCGGATGACCAGAGGGCGGACATGGGCGGTCTCGCGGAGAAATACGCGAACGCTCCCCGGCGGTATCTACCGGGGTGCGTGTGGGGACGAATAAGCGCGTTGCGAAAGACTAGCCTGCATTGCCCAGCTTGGCCAGTTAATCCGTGCGTGACGGTTGTTGCAAGGGTGAAACCGGACGCGAAGCTGTATCGGTTCGGTAGGGGGGAGTGACGGGCCGGAAGCACGAGCGAGGGACAATACCCCTGTCGGCGAAGATCGTCCCCACGATTCGGTCCCGTGTGCCTCGCAGGACTCGGGCGATTATGCCCGTCGGGCACGCCGGTTCCCACTTCCACGCCGCCGCAACCGCTCACCCGCCCCATGCCCCCCGTCGAAACAACTGCTACCTCTCACCCCACCGGCCCACGGACGGGCCGCCGCAACCGTCACGGACCCGACCCGCCATGTCTCGCGCCGCACTCGCCGTTCTGCTGGCCGCCGGGGTCGCCGCCGCCCAGGCGCCCGTCGTGCCGATGGCCGCCCCGCCGCCGCCTGACCCGTTCAAGGCCGTGCCGCCGGTGCGGGCGTGGCCCCGGCCCGGGCACTTCCAGAACCCGCCGACCGGCCCCGGATACTACTCGGCCGCCGACCAGTTCGCCGGCGCGGAGTCGAAGGCCCTGCCGAAGTACCCGTACCCGCGAAACGGGGCCATGCAGTTCTCGTTCTTCGACGCCGACTTCCGCTACCTGGACGACCCGAAGAACACCGAGTGCGACGCCTTCGACGCCCTCGAGCGAATCCGGGTCGGCGACGACTTCTTGTTCAGCACCGGCGGCGAACTGCGGAGCCGCTACCACAACGAGTTCAACAGCCGGCTGACACAAACAGACAACAGCTACAATCTGAGCCGGGTGTGGGCGTACACCGACCTGTGGTACAAGGACTAGGTGCGGGTGTACGGCGAGTTCATTGGCGCGTGGTCGGCCAACCAGACCCTGCCGCCGCTGGCCATCGACGACACCGGGCCGGACATCCTCAACCTGTTCGTGAACCTCAAGCTGACCGAGTACGAAGGCAAGCCGGTGTTCGCCGCCTCGGCCGGCAGGAGCTGCTACTCGGCAGCTAGCGGGGGGTCAGCCCGCTCGACTGGGCCAACACCCGCCGCACCTTCCAGGGGGCGCGGGTGATGCGGACCGGGGAGAAGTGGGACGCCGACGCCTTCTGGGTGCAGCCGGTGGTGCCGCAGGGTAACAAGCTCGACAGGGCCGACAACCAGCAGAACTTCGCCGGCGGGTTCCTGACGTACAAGCCCCGTAAGGGCACCACCCTCGACCTGTACGGGCTGGTGCTGGACAACGGCAACTCGATCGCCCAGCAGGGCCTCACCCGCGGGCCGTTCACCGTCGGCACCTTCGGCAGCCGGTACGCCGGGGACGTGACGGGGAAGGTGCTGTTCGACTGCGAGGGGGCCGTGCAGCTCGGCAACATCAACGCCCCGGCCGTGCGGGAGGACGTGGTGGCCGGGTTCGCCACCACCGGCCTGGGGTACTGCTGGGCCGACGCCCCGACCAAGCCGACGCTGTGGCTGTACTACGACTACGCCAGCGGCGACCGCTCGCCGAACGCCGGCCGCTCGACCACCTTCAACCAGCTCTACCCGTTCGGCCACTACTACCTGGGCTGGGCGACCTGGTGGGCCGGCAGAACATCCACGACATCAACTTGCAGTACTACCTGTACCCGGCCAAGTGGCTGACGCTGTACCTGCAGTACCACCGCTTCTTCCTGGACAGCAAGACGGACGCCCTGTACGGCATCGCCGGCAACGCCACCCGCCGCGACCCGACCGGCCGGGCCGGCAACGACGTGGGCCGGGAGGCGGACGTGGTGGCCAACGTCCACGTCACCAAGCACGCCGACGTGCTGGTGGGGTACTCGCACCTGTTCGGCGGGCGGTTCCTCAAGGACACGGCCGGCCCCACCCGCGGGGCGGACGCCGGCGTGTTCTTCCTCCAGACGAGCTATCGGTGGTAGCCTGCCTGGCGGTCGCGGCTCTCGCCAGACCGTCGCGGCCGGATTTTCCCGCAAGACATGGCGTTGCGGCGGAACGCCGACTATACTCGCGCTGAGGACCGACCCCCAGGTGTGCGGCGGCGATGGCGATCCGAGCCGGCGAGGACCGCGGATGACCGATCGGGCCGACCCGTGCTGGGCCGCCGCCACCGGACTGCCACCGGCCGTCCGGGCCGCGCTCGGGTTGCCGCCGCCACGCCACGCGACCCCGCTCCCTGACGCCCTGACCGCCGACCTGCCGGCGGTCGAACTGCCCGCAACACCGGCCGCCGACCTGTCCCCGCGTGAGCGGCACGCCCTGGCCGCTGCCCTCGGCCCCGACCTGTGCCTGACCGACTGCCCGCCCGGCACCGACCGGCTCCAGTTCGCTGCCCTCGTGGCGGTGGAAGCCGTCCGCCGCGGCGAGCGGGTGGCCGTCGTCACCGCCTCCTCGGCCGACGCCGACCGGGTGCTGGCCCGGCTGCTCGACGCCGACCTGGTGGTGGGCCGGGCGTGCGGGCCGGACGACGCCCCCGACCCGGACCACGGCACCGCCGCCCACGCCCATGAGGCCGACGCCCTCCGCCGCCGGTTGATGGACGAGTTGGACCGCCGCCGGGCCGAGGCGTTGGCCGCCCGGGCCGCCGTCGACGCGCTGCCCCGGCTGCACGAACTGGCCGACGAGATGGCCCGGCTGACCGGCGAGGCGAAGGCCGGGCCGGTCGTCGCCCCACCGGCCGCCAAGGCTGGCGGACTGCTCGGCACGGTGAAGGGCTGGTTTGCCAAGCCGGAGCCGGCCGCCGAGCCGACCCGATCAACAACCGACGCCGATCGCCTCCGCCGACAGGCCGACGCACTGGAGCAGTTCCGCGCCGCCGGCCGGCCGCTGGTCGTCGCTGGCCACGCGCTGCCGGCCCCGGCCGGGTTGCCACAGGCCTCGACGGCCATCGCCCAAGCGGACGCCGCCGCCACGACCGCCGTCGCCGCGGCCGTGGAACACCTGGCCAAGTTCGACGCCCATCAGCCGGCCCTGGTGCGGGGGCTGTGCTGGGCGGTGCCGGTGGCCGTCGGCCCGGCCGCCGCCCTGACCGACCCGCTGTTCGCCGCCGCCGACCGTGTGATTGTGGCGTCCGCCGACCACCACGACGATGCGACCCTGTCCGCCGTCGCCGAGTTGGCCCCGGCCCGGGTGCTGCTGGGCACCGCCGACCCGCCGGCCCGGCCGCACCGCAACGGCAAGTCCGGCTATTTCCCCCTACCGACCCTGTTCCGCCGGCTGTGGGAGCGGTTCGCGGTCGCCGAGGTGTGGTCGCTGGACGGCGTACACCTGCTGGCCACCCTGCGGCCGCACGACCCGGAATCGACCCGCCACGAGCCGCTAGCCGACCGCCCCGCGGTGGAGCTGCGGTTCACCCCCGCCGGCGAGCTGGCGGCCGTCGCCTTCGGGCCGACCATGACGCTGGCCGAGGCCAAGAGCCTGCTGGCGTGCGAACTCGGGGTGGTGTCGCTGGCCGGGTGTGGCGGCCCCGTCTGGCACGACGACCGGCTCGAAGTGTGGTGGCCGGCGGCCGAGGGGGACGGCGACTGGGCCGACCTCGGCGACGGCGTGCGGGAACTGGTGTGCGGCAGCGGCCCGGACGGGCTGACGGCGGCCGTCCGCTTCGACCCGGCTGGCGGCTGGACGCGGGCCACGGCCGTGGCGTGGCTGGCCGAGCGGCTGGCGGGGGCACGGGCGGTGCGGCTGCCGGCCCCGGTGCTGGTGGCCGGTTGAAGAGCTTCCGGGCGCGAGCGCGGGGCGATACCCGCCCGGTGGGAATATCATCCCCTGCTCGCGCTTCGGGCCCGGAAGCCCTCCGACTTACGCTGCCGCCTTGTGCCGTGCCATCGCCGCCTTGACGGCCGCCCCGAGGTCGGCCGGGGTCGGCGCCGTCTCGATGCCCGCCGCCTTCAACGCGGCGATTTTGTCGGCCGCCGACCCGCTGCCGCCACTGATGATGGCTCCGGCGTGGCCCATCCGCCGGCCCGGCGGGGCCGTCTGCCCGGCGATGAACGCCGCCACCGGCTTGGTCACCTTCTCCTTGATGTAGGCGGCCGCGGTTTCTTCCGCCGTCCCGCCGATCTCTCCGATCATCAGAATAGCATTCGTCCCCGGGTCATTTTGAAATAGTTCGAGCAGCTCAATCTGCGACGTCCCGATGATCGGGTCGCCGCCGATGCCCACGCAGGTGCTCTGGCTGTACCCCATTTGCGTCAGTTGGAACACGGCCTCGTAGGTGAGGGTGCCGCTCCGCGAGATGATGCCCACCCCCTGCCCGCCGGCCGGCGTCGGGGTGTGGATGTACCCCGGCATGATGCCGATCTTGCACTGCCCCGGCGTGATCACCCCCGGGCAGTTCGGCCCGATCAGCCGGGCGCCCGGCTTGGTGGCCACGAACCGCTTGGCCTTGGCCATGTCTAGGACGGGGATGCCTTCGGTAATTGCGACGATCACTCGAATGCCGGCGTCGGCCGCTTCCATGATGGCGTCGGCCGCCCCGGCGGCCGGCACGAAGATCATGGTGGCGTCGGCCCCGGTCGCCCGGACGGCCTCGTGGACGGTGTTGAACACCGGCAGCTTGGCCCCGCTCTCCTTGCCCTCCCACGTCTGGCCGCCCCGCCTGGGGGTGACGCCGCCGACGAACGTCGACCCGTACTTGACGCACTGGTCGGTGTGGAACGACCCGGCCCCGCCGGTGATGCCCTGGCAGATGACGCGGGTGGTGGAGTCAACGAGGATGCTCATCGGCGGCCCTGGGGGTGTGTCCGGTGTGATACGGCCGGGCGGTCGGCTTTTGTAGGGTGGTGGGGGGGGGGGGGGGGGGGGGGGG
>JAYVUZ010000253.1:0-6016 GCA_043787415.1 Fimbriiglobus sp.
GCCACCCGCCGACCGGCCGCATCCCGGTCGCCAGCAACACGAACCCGGCGGTCCGCAAGCCGGCATCACGCGGGGTCAGATTGAACATGTCGGTCAGGAAGATCGGCAAGTAGACGGCCATTGCCACGAACCCGCCGAAAGTCAGGAAGTAGTACAGACTGAGTACCCAGCTCATCCTCTCCCGCAGAGGCCGGACGAAGTCGACGAACCCTTTGGCCGGGCCGCGGCGGGGGGCGTCCTGGGCCAAGGCCGCGAAGACAACGAGCCAGACTACCATCAGGACGGCGAACCCCCAGAAGCCCCAGGCCATGCCCAGACTTCCCGCAAGCATCGGCGCGCCGAACGCCGCGAGCGACTGGCCGACGTTCCCGGCCCCGTAGACGCCGATGGCCGTGCCCTGCCGTGCAGGCGGATACCACCCGTTCACAAACCCGACCCCGACCGAGAAGCTGGCCAGCGACACCCCGATCAGGAACCCGCACGCCAACAGTTGCCAGTACGCCGACACCCACCCCATCAGCACGGCCGGCACGACCGAACAGGCCATAACCCCAATGAACACGACCCGTCCACCACGGGCATCGGTCAGGATGCCGAGCGGGATGCGACCGAGGCTGCCGAGCAGGACGGGGATTGCGACGGCGATGCTCACTTCGACCGGGCTCAGATCGAGCTGTTGACGCAGGATCGGCATCATGGCCGAGACCGAGCCGAAGACGGCGAAGCAGACGGCGAATGCTCCGGTCGCCAGCGCCAGTTGAAGACCGGGGTTGCCCCCCGGGGCCTGCGGCGCTGCGGCCGGGGTCGGTTCCGCCGGGGCGACGTTCGTACTCATGAGTTCCCTCGGATTGGGAGTGCGGTCGTCCCTCCCGTGGCCCGTTGAAGGTAGAGGAGCCGGCGGAGCAGCCACAGGTTGACGAGCAGGCACATGCCGCTGGCGGTGGCCGCCGGCCAGACGACCGCGACGTCGCCGCCGAGGACCGCGTTCATGGTGGCCGTCAGGAGCCACAGTTGGAGCTCCACGAGCAGGCCCACCACGCACAAGATGCCGGCGTAGATGGTGTCCTTCTGGCGGCGGGTGAGAATCGGCGTCACGGTTGCTCTCCGGCGTCAAACGGTCCGCGGCGCAAACCCGGTGGCGTACACGATTCCATCCCGCACCTCCAGGGTGACGAGCGGCAGCGGCCGCCTCGGCGGGCCTGCGATCGGGCGACCGCCGGCCGTTTCGAAGTACCCGTTGTGACATGGGCAGTGAAGTTCCCCCCGATCCAGATGCGGAACCACCGCGCAGGCGAGGTGGGAGCACTTCTGCCCGTAGGCCACGTACCGACCCGGCTCCAAGCACAGCGCCAAGCACGGCTCGTGCTCGTCCGGATACCGGAACTCGACCACCCGCGCCGCCTCCAGTTCGGCGACGGTCGCGATCTTCGAGCGAGGGAGCGGACCTCGATCGCGAAGCGCGGCGGCGGCCGCGATCCAGCACTGGCCGGCCGCGAAGGCCCCGCTGGTCAAAACGAGGAACTTGACGAACTCCCGACGGGCGACGTGATCGTCCTCCGGGACATCGGTCGGAAAGTCGCGCTGCCAAACCGGCTGTTCCGAAAGCGGTTTGCCGTCCGGGTATGCGCGGGGTTCGTCGCCGTCGACCGAGGTCATGATGCCACCTCCGCAGGCGTGAGGACGTTCAGCGAGATCAGCCCGGCGACCGGCCGCTCGTGCATGGCGGCGGTCACGTCCAAGTGGGGGTCCGCGTTGTCCCGCGGCACCATCATGCTCACCTTGGTGGTGACCACTTGGTTCCCGAACCGGAAGGTGTTTGTCGGTCGGGATCGCTTGCGCATCGCCTCGACCTCCTCCCGGGGTCCGTAGTGGAGTGCTCCGCTCGGGCACACCGTCGCGCACATCGGCTTCCGGCCCGTGCTAGTCCGGTCGTAGCACATGTCGCACTTCATCATCAGGTCGAACTCGGTGACCATCTTGGGCACGCCGAAGGGGCACGCCAAGACGCAATTCGAGCAGCCGATGCACCGCGGCTTGCGGGCCGTCATCACCCGTCCGTCCGCGCTCCGCTTGATGGCGTCGGCCGGGCAGACGTCGGCGCAGGTCGGGCTATCGCAGTGCATGCACACCACCGGGATGGTCTGCACGGAGGTGCTCCGCTCCACGTACTCGATGTGGATCATCGAGTGCCCCTTGTGCGTCTCGCATTCCGAGCAGGCGTGCTCGCAGGCGTGGCACCCGATGCACCGGTTCGGATCCACGAAAAACTCCATCTCGGTCGGCATACCGCCCTCCTCGTTAACGGAGCACAATGGTTACCAGGACGGATGCATCTTCGACTCCGTGGAGCGCGTGTGGGGTTCCCGCGGCCAAGTACAGCATCCGGCCCGCCTCGAGCCGTCGGGTGACGCCCCCCGCCGCAAAATCGACAGCCCCTTCCAGGCATTGCACAGTGATGTCGCCCGGGGCCGTGTGTTCGGGAACGTCCTTCCCCGCCGGGACGATAAGACGGGTCACCTTCAACGACGCCGAGTTGACAAGAGCCGCGGTTTTCGCCCCCGCCAGTGCGACGCCGAGGGGGCTGAGGTCGATCGGTTCACCGGACGCGGCCAGTGGCAGGATCATGATGGCACTCCGAGTGTGATGTCATCCCGCCCGATATTACTGCTGCGGTTCGAGCCGCTTCGTGTATTCCGGCTCCTCGGCTTTCCGAATTCGGACCGCGCACACCTTGTACTCGGGGATCTTCGAGATCGGATCCTGGGCCGCGATGGTCGCCAGGTTCACGCTCTTATTTCCGCCCCAGTGGTACGGGACGAACACTACGTCCGGGCGGATCGTCGTCACTACCTGACCCCGAACCGTGAGCGACCCCCGGCGGCTCTCGACCGTCACCCAGTCGCCGTCGGCGATGCCGTTCGCCTTCGCCAAGATCGGGTGGAGTTCCAGGAGAGGCTCCGGATACTGATCGACCAGCGGGCCGATCCGCCGGGTCTGGTTGCCGGACAGAAACTGGCTCACCACCCGCCCGGTGGTCAGGATGACCGGGTAGTCGGCGTCCACATCCTCGGTCGGCGGCTCGTACTTAATGGCGTGGAACCGGGCCTTGCCGTCCGGGAAGTAGAACGGCCCGGCCCCCTTCGCCACCGGGTTCCACGACCCCGGCTCGAACAGCCGAGGGGTACCAGGATGATCGATCGGGTTTCCGCCTGAGTCCGTGGCTGGGCACGGCCAGAACACCCCCATGCGCTCCTCGATCTTCTCGTAGGTGATGCCGGAGTAGTCGGCCACCCCCCCCTTCGACGCACGCCGCAACTCCTCGAAGATCCCGCGCGGGCTTTCGAAGGTGAAGCCCCGTTCGCGACCGAGGGCTTTGGCGATGTCTTGAAGGATCTTCCAATCTTGCTTCGCGTCCCCCGGCGGCGTCACCGCCCGATTGATCTTGATGACCCGCCCTTCGGTCGAGCAGACGGTCCCCTCGTCCTCCTCGTGCTGAGATCCCGGCAACACCACGTCGGCGAACCGGGCCGTCTCGCTCAGGAAGAAGTCGGCGCAGGCGAAGAACTCCAGTTTTTCCAGCATCCGCTTGACGAACGTGCTGTCCGGCAGCGACACGGCCGGGTTGAACGACCACGACAACAGACCTTTGATCTCACCCGACTCGACTTTGCGGAGGAGTTCGTAGCAATCGACTCCGGCGTGCGGCAGTTCCGCCTCGGTGATGCCCCACACCTCGGCGACGTAACGCCGGTGTTCGGGATTCTCGATGTCCCGGCCGCCGG
The DNA here is from genome assembly GCA_043787415.1 of Fimbriiglobus sp. GTDB lineage: Bacteria > Planctomycetota > Planctomycetia > Gemmatales > Gemmataceae > JAXMAZ01. Next base: position 3,783 of record JAYVUZ010000253.1, read on the forward strand.
GGAGTTGATCGGCCTTCTGGCCGTGCTCCCGGCCGCCCTGCCCATTGCCCTGGCCCGTGATCGTCGAGTACCCGCACCCCGGCCGGCCGATCCGTCCGCTCGCCAGCACGATGTTGATCGACGCCAAGCAGTTATTGACCCCGTGGGCGTGCTGCTCCATGCCGCGGGCATGCATCAGGAAGCTGGTCTTGGCCGTGCCCCACCACTCGGCCGCCTGGCGGATCGCCTTCTCGTCGATCCCGGTCACTTCGGCCGTCTTCCGCGGCGTCCACTCTTTCACCGCATCGGCCGCCTTCTCGAACCCGACGGTGTGGGTGTTGATGAAATCGTGGTCGAGCCAGTCGTGCTCGATCATCAGGTGCAGGACACCGGCGAACAGGGCGGCGTCCCGCCCCGGCTTGATGGGAAGGATCAGGTCGGCGGTTCGGGCGAGCGGGGTGATCCGCGGATCGACGTTGATGATCTTCGCGCCGTTCTCCCGGGCCTGCCAGATGTAGCTCGTCGTGATCGGGGCGCACTCGGCGACGTTTGCGCCGCCGATCCAGATGACGTCGGCGAGCGGGATGTCGGACATCGGATTCCCGGCCCGGTCGATGCCGAACGCCTTCTTGTTCCCGGCTGCGGCGCTCACCATGCAGAGCCGGCCGTTGTAGTCGATGTATTTCGTTTTCAGGCAGACGCGGGCGAACTTGCCGAGCAGGTAGCACTTCTCGGTCGTCATGCTCGCCCCGCCGAGGATGGCGAAGGCGTCGTTCCCGTACTTCGACTGGATGCGTTGAATCTCGGACGCCACCCGCTTGATCGCTTCGTCGTACCCCACCGCCCGGAAGCCGTCCGGCCGGGACGGATCGCGGGCGTAGGCCGACGTGAGGCGGTCGTGGTGGGAGCTTTGCAGATAGCGTCGGATGCCTTTCGGGCAGAGCATCCCCTTGTTGAAGGGGAACTCCAGCCACGGCTCGAACCCGACCACTTGATTGCCCTTCACCTTGAGCTGAATGCCGCACTGCTGGCCGCAGAAGCAGCAGTGGGTCTTGACCAACCGGTCCGGGTCCACGGTCGTGTCCAGTCGCTGTCCCGTTTGGTACGCCCGGAGCGGGCCGAACTTCGCGAGGTGTTCGGGGGTATCGGGGGCTTCAGTGGCCATACGTGGTGACCTCACTCGGTTCGGGATGCCAAGCCGCATGCTGGGCGAGCGCGAGGAGCTTCCGCCGGCAGGGCGGGCAGACGTGCTGATAGTGCCCGGCCGGGTCACCGGGCAGGGTGTAGTCGTACCCGAGTTCGGCCTCGACCTGGATCAGATCGCGGACGTGGGTCGGGGTGGCGAACGGCTCGGAACACCGGGCGCAGGGGGCCGGCTCCTCCTCCGAGCCGATGTCCCGGTAGAACTTCACTCCGAGTTGCGCCGGCCGCTGGAAGATATGGAAGAACTTCCCGAACGGCAGCCAGAGGAGCGTGAAGATCACGGTGACCGCGTGGAGGATGGCCAAGAACTCGTAGGCGTACCCTTTCATCCAGGTGTAGCTCACGGTGAGCAACAGCCCGGTGACGCTGACTGCGAATAGGAGAAACAGCGGCAGGATGTCCTCCTGGAAGTCCTGGAGGGCGGCCGCGGCGTGGTCTTTGACCCGTCGATTGAAGGCGATCAGCACCCCCGGGATGACGAGCAGTGCCGACCAGACGAGACCGTGAAAGATCAAATGACCGATTAGGGAGTCGTGCCCGAAGTCGAACAGCGGGACGCCGAACGCGAACGCCCGGTACGTCGACAGGTCGCCCGGCACCGTCTCGAAGAACACCCAGCCGTAAACGAGTGGGAAGGTAATCCTGGCGGCCAGGACGCACCCCCACATGATGAGCAGGTGGGCGACCCCGCGCGAACGGCTCCGTCTGAAAATATGCTCATTCAGCGCGAACAGGCGGAGAAATCGGCCGGCCAGGTGCTTGACGTTGGCCCAGAAGAACCCCGGTTTGAGGAACGCTTCCCACCCACGCCGCCAGTAGAGGCGAGTGGGCGGTCGCTGGAGCCACATCGCATATCGGTAGGCGATGGCGAATGCGGCGAACAAGCAGGCGAAGGTGTACCCGACCAAGGCCGCATCGATGTGCCGGAGGTTGCGGGAGCCGACGAAGATGGCGACCGCCAGCAGTCCGGACCAGAACAGGCCCCACCCGACGGCCTGGCGTCGCTCGCGACCGATCACTATCAGCCTCCACTCAAGCGGTATCGTCGCCCA
>JAYVUZ010000254.1:0-9926 GCA_043787415.1 Fimbriiglobus sp.
GCCGGTCCGGTCCGGGGCCACGCCTTGCCGGACCGGCTCACGCCGGCCGCTCGCCTTGCCGGACCGGCTCACGCCGGCCGCTCGCCTTCCGTCTCGAACAAACTCGGTCCGCCCCGCCGCCCTTCGGGCGGGTCCACCCGCACGCTCACCGACCGCACCCGCTTCACCTTCGCCACGACCGTCGCCTCGGTCGGCGGCGGCGGGTCCGGCGGGGCCGGCTGCTCCAGCCCCTTCAGCACCACCTCGGCCCGCTCCAGCACGCTCTCCGGCACGCCCGCGAGGCGAGCCACGTGGATGCCGTAGCTCTTGGCCGCGCACCCCGGGGCGATGCTGTGCAGGAACACCACCTCCCGTTCCAGCTCCTGCACCTGCACCGTGTAGTTCCGCAGCCGCGGCAGCTTGGCCGCCAGTTGGGCCAGCTCGTGGTAGTGGGTGGCGAACAGCGCCCGGCAGCCGATGGCGTCGTGCAGGTGTTCGGTGATGGCCCAGGCCAGGCTCACCCCGTCGAACGTGCTGGTGCCCCGGCCGACCTCGTCCAGCACCACCAGGCTGCGGCTCGTGGCGTTGTTCAGGATGTTGGCGGCTTCGGTCATTTCCACCATGAACGTGGACTGCCCGCGGGTCAGCTCGTCGCTCGCCCCGACCCGGGTGAAGATGCGGTCGGTCAGGCCGACCGTCGCCGCCTTCGCCGGCACGAAGCTGCCGACGTGGGCCAGCAGCGTGACCAGCGCGACTTGCCGGATGAACGTAGACTTGCCGGACATGTTCGGCCCGGTGATCAGCCAGAACACGCCGTCGGCCGGGCTGAACGAACAGTCGTTCGGCACCACCGTGCCGGCGGGCAGGAGTTGGTCCAGCACCGGGTGCCGGCCGGCCGTGATTTCGAGGACCGGCTCTTCGACCATCGTCGGCCGGACGTAGCCGCGGGTGGCGGCCAGTTCGGCCAGGCCGGCGAGCAGGTCGGCGGTGGCCAGCACGTCGGCGGCTTGCAGCAGCCGGGCCGTCTGCTGGGCCACTCGTTCGCGGAGTTCGGTGAACAGCTCGGCCTCCAGGGCGTCGGCCCGCTCCTGGGCGGTGACCACCTTTTCCTCGTACTCCTTGAGGCGGGGCGTGCTGTACCGTTTGCAGTTCTTCAGCGTCCGCTCGTGGACGTACTCTTGTGGCACCCGCGTTTCATTCGCGTTCGTGATTTCGATGTAATAGCCCATCACGTCCGTGAACCCGACCTTGAGGCTGCTGATCTGGGTGCGAACAATCTCGTCGGCCTGATACCGGGCGATCCAGTCCTTGCCGTCCTTGGACAGCGTCCGCAGCTCGTCGAGCGGTAGGTGGTAGCCGGGCCGCAGGATGCCGCCCTCCTTGGCCGAGTACGGCGGGTCGTCCACCAGCGCCCGCTCCAATAGTTCGCGGAGGTCCGGGCACAGTTCCAGCTTGCTTTCCAGCTCCACCAGCAGCAGGGACTTGTGCCCGGCCAGCTTGGCCTTCAGTTTGGGCAGCAGCCGGAGGGTGCGGCCGACGGCGGCCAGGTCTTTCGGCGTGGCCCGGGCGGTGGACACGCGGGTGGTCAGCCGGTGCAGGTCGGCGGTGGCGTCGAGCAGGCCCCGCAAGTCGCCCCGCACCTGGTGCGACCGCACCAGCTCATCGACGGCGTCGAGCCGGGCGTCGATGGCCGGCTTGTCGGTGAGCGGGGCGAGCAGGCAGTCGTGCAGCAGTCGGCCGCCCATCGGCGTCACCGTGCGGTCGATGACGCTGAGCAAACTGCCTTCGCGGCTGCCGTCCCGCAGGGTGCGGGTGAGTTCCAGACTCCGCCGCGTGACTTCGTCCACGGCCAGTAGCTGGTCGGCCCGGTGAGGCCGCAGCCGGCGGATGTGCTGGAGGCTGGCCTTGAGCGTCTCGTGTAGGTACTGGAGGATCGCCCCGGCGGCGAGCAGGCACGGGGCGTGGTCGTCGAACCCGAACCCGGTCAGGGTGCCGACCTGGAAGTGCCGCTTGAGCACGTCGAAGGTGGTGGCCGGGTCGAACGTCCAGCCCGGCCGCGGGGTGATGGCGCGGGCCGACGTGTGGATGAGCGGCGACAGGGCGGCGAGGGCGTCCTCGGGGATCAGGCACTCGGCGATGGCCAGCCGGCCGAGTTCATCCGCCAGGTCGCGGTCGGTCACGTCGGCGGCGCTGAACTGGCCGGTAGATAGGTCGGCCCAGGCCAGCCCGAGGCCGCCGGACTTGGCCCGCACCAGCGCCGCCAGGTGGTTCGGCCGGCGGGGGTCGAGCAGCTCGTCCTCGGTGACGGTGCCGGGCGTGACGACCCGGTTCACCTCCCGGCGGATGATCGCCTTGCCGTTGGCCCCGGCCGCCTCCATCTGCTCGCACACGGCCACCCGGTGGCCGGCCCGCAGCAGCAGGTTGAGGTAGTGTTCCAGCTTGTGGACGGGGAACCCGGCCATCGGGATGGCCTGGTCCCGCTTGGTGAGGGTGATGCCGAGGAGCCGGGAGCCGAGTTCGGCGTCGCCCTCGAACAGCTCGTAGAAGTCGCCGTTGCGGAACAGCACCAGCATCCCGGGGTGCTGCGTCTTGGCCGCCCGGAACTGCTGCATCATCGGGGTGTCGGCGGTCATCGGCGGTCGTCCCGGAACGGCGAAGCCCAGGGATGATCATCCCTGGGCTTTCGGAGGGGTGACTAGTTCCTGGTCACTCGGCGGCGGCCCGCACCTTGGACATGGTGACCACGTTCCCCTTGCCGTGGTACGTCACGTCGGTCATGAACCGGCGGATGAGGAACAGCCCGCGGCCGCACGGCCGGTCGAGGTTCTCCGGCAGGGTGGGGTCGGGCACGTCGCCCGGGTCGAACCCCGGCCCCTCGTCGGCGATCTTGCAGTCGAACCGCTCGGGGCCGACGCGATACCAGACGAACACCTTCTTGGCCGGGTCGAGCTGGTTGCCGTGCTTGATGGCGTTGACCAGGGCCTCTTCCATGGCCAGCTTGATGTAGAACACGTCCTGGTCGCCGTACCCGGCGGCGTGCAGGGCGGCCTCGATGCCGTCCTGCACCCGCCGCCCTTCGGCCAGGTCGCTGGGGATGGACTCTTCGGCGGCGAGGGTGTCGGCCATGCCCGGATGCCCGCAAAGGGTTCAGAACGCGGCGAGTCCGGCCTTCTGGTCTTTAACGATCGTCAGCATCTTGTCCAACTTCGTGATCTCGAAAATCTCAAGGATCGTCTTGCCGATGGAGCACAGCACGAGCTTGCCGCCCACCGCGGCCAGCCGCTGGTGCAGCCGGATCAGCTTGCCGAGGGCGGCCGACGACATGAACTCGACGTTGGCGAAGTCCAGCAGCACCTTGCGGCGGCCGAGTTCGTCCACCAGCCGGAACAGGTCGTCGCCGATGAGCTGGATGTTCTGCTCGTCCAGGATTTTCTTGTCCACGAACTGGACGACGGCGATGTCGCCGACGTCTTCCACGATGATCCGCTGACGTTTCGGCTGGGACATGGGGACACCATACGGCGGCGGGGGGCCGGTGCGTTCCGGATACGGTGATTCTCACGCGCCGCCGGCGTCCGTCAAGGGGGGGCCGGTCAGCCGGCCACCGCCAGCGACACCACCCCCGGCCGCGTCACCACGTGTTGGGCAGCCAGTGCGTCCAGTTCGGCCACCAGTTCCGGCCCGAAGTAGTGCCGCAGGTCGGAGCGGGCGCTGGCGTACAGCGGGTCGCCGTGCCCCTCGCACACCAGCTCGTCGCCCAAGTCGAACTCGTAGGCCGGGGTCAGCACCCCGTCGCTGAACGACACCGGGAACAGCAGGCACACCATCGGCTTGATGGCATGCACGTCGATGCCCCGCTCCAGGGCGAAGCGGTGCAGCCGGCAGCCCCGACCGCCCGGCGACGGGTCCAGGAACACGCACGCCGCGTCGTTGTGCGACGACCGCCCCTCGGGCAACTCGACCACCTGCGTGCGGGTGTACCGGCCGCCGGGATACTCCGGCTCGTCCAGGATGCCGAAGTCGTCCTGGTCCGTGCGGAACCAGTCGGCCGCCGGCACGCCCAGGTACTTCTCCAACTCGGCCGTGTGCGGCGCCAGGGCGTGCAGCCGGACCATCTCGGTGTCGGCCCCGTACTGGCAGCAGGCGTCCTGGCAGAAGGTGCAGTCCAGGCACCGGCTGAAGTACGTCAGGGTGAAGATGCGGGGGTCCACCCGGTCGATGACCGGGGCGCCGTCCACGCAGGTGTACGCCCGGCTGAGCGGGACGGTCGGGTGGTCGCGGTCCATGTGGCGGATTGTGCGCGGGGGGCGGGGGGATTGCAACCGCACTTGGCGAGCGGCCTGCGTAAGCCCGTCCGGCCCGGCGCGGTGCGTGTGTTCGCTTCGACAACTGACACCCCAGGCCGGACGGGCTTATGCCCGCCGCTCGCCGAGCACTTCGACCGGCACTTCGACCGGCACCGGCCGGGCGTACGTCAGCCGGGCGTAGCCGTCGCGGTAGTAGTCGGGCACCTCGCCGGCCGGCCGGAACCCGCGGGCCAGTAGGAACTGCCGGCCGCCCGCCGCCGCCGGGCCGCTCGACAGGTCCGCCAGCAGCAGCCGGCCGCCGGCCTTCGCCAGCACCGCCGCCAGCAGGGCCGACCCGTGGCCCCGCCGTCGCCGGGCCGGGGCCACGGCGATCCACTCGACGGCCGCCGCCCCCTGCGAGTCGGCCGGCCGCAGGCTGGCCGCCCCGACCACCGCCCCGCGGGCGGTCAGCACCAGCACCCGCTTGCGGTCCACCGCGGCCGGCCAGGCCAGGGCGGCGACGGCGTCGGCGTCGGCCGACCGCATGGCCCGCACCCGGCCGGCGGCCGGCGGGGCGTCGTCCCCGGGCTGGTGCAGGCCGACGGCCGGCGTGTCCGCGTCCCAGGTGGCCGCCTTACCCCCTCGTTCGAGCGCCGCCCGCACCAGCGACACGATGAACTCGGGGTACGGCACCCGGGCCGTCTCCAGCCCGGCGGCCAGCCCGGCCAGCGGGCTGATGCACGGGTTCGGGTTCACCTCCAGCACGAACGGCCGGCCCTGTTCGTCCACCCGGAAATCGACCCGCGCGTAGTCCCGACAGCCGACCAGCCGGAACGCCTTGAGGGCCAGGTCGGCGACGGCCGCGTGCAGTTCGGGGGAGACGTTCTCGGCCGGGTTCTTGGCCGGCGTGGCGGTGAAGTCCACGGTGCCCGGCCGCCACTTGGCGTCGAACGACACGATGGGCCACAGGTCCGGGTGGTCGGCCGGCGGCTCGAACAGGATTTCGCTGAACGGCAGGGTGGCCGGCACCCCGTCCTGTTCCATGACGGCGACGTTGAACTCGCGGCCGACGACGAACTGCTCGATCAGCACCGACGGCCCGTAGTTGGCCCGCAGGTAGTTCACCCGCGCCACCAACTGCTTCTGACTCGTGACCACGCTGTTCTGGTCGATGCCGACGCTGGCATCCTCGGTGCCGGGCTTGACGATGACCGGCCAGCCGAGCGTGTTGGCCGGCACCGGGCCGTCGCCCACCACCAGGAACGGCGCCGTCGGCAGGCCGGCCCCAGCGAGCAACTGCTTGGTCAGCGGCTTCGACCGGCACAGCGTCAGCGGCAGCGTCGGCGAGCCGGTGAACGGCAGCCGCAGCAGCTCCAGCAGCCCCGACACGTACCCCTCAGTGTTGCCCCACTTGGCCGTGCCCTCGTACAGGTTGAACACCACGTCCGGGGCGGCGTCCCGCAGGCCGGCCAGCAGCGCCGCCGGGTCGTCGGTGGCGCCGAGCCGGGCGACGTGCAGGCCGGCGGCTTGTAAGATGCGGGCGACCGTGTCGGCGGTGTACAGCACGTCGTGTTCGGAGTCCGCGTCCGGGTGGTCGGCCGGCAGGGTCGGCTCGTTGTACAGCACCAGCACGCGGGGGGTCGGCATGGGGTCGGCTCCGGCGGTCGCGGTCACACCGTTAGTATCGGCCGTGCGGCCGGCGGCGGGGAGGGCACGCAATCCCCCTACTCTACACCACGCCCGGCCGGCGGGCGGATAAGCGGCACACGCCGCACCGGCGGTCGGCCGTTTTCAGTGACACCGGGTTGTCACTGGCTCCCCGCGCGAGTCGTGCCCATGCTCCGCCCGCTCGTCGTCGTGCTGCTGGCCGCGGGCGTCGGCCTGGCCCCGCCGACCGACGCCGACTTCCTCCAGCCGTTCCCACACCCGGCGGGGTACGTGTGCGTCCGCGCTCCGGGGCCACTCACGATCGACGGCGACCTGTCGGACCCGGCGTGGGCGGCGGCGGCGTGGACGAAGGACTTCGCCGACATCGAGGGCGACAGGCGGCCGACGCCGCGGCACCGCACCCGGGCCAAACTGCTGTGGGACGACCAGGCCCTGTACATCGCCGCCGAACTGGACGAGCCGCACGTCTGGGGCACCGTCCGCGAGCACGATGCGGTCATCTTCCAAGACCCCGACTTCGAAGTGTTTCTCGACCCGGACGGCGACAACCACCTGTACGCCGAGCTGGAGCTGAACGCGCTGAACACCACCTGGGACTTGCTGCTGCCGCGGCCGTACAAGGACGGCGGCCGGGCCGTCAACGGCTGGGAGGTCATCGGCCTGGCGACGGCGGTGAAGGTCCACGGCACGCTCAACGACCCGCGGGACACGGACCGCGGCTGGACGGTCGAGATCCGCTGGCCGTGGGCCGGGCTGAAGGAACTGGCGGCGAACGTGCCGCCGAAGCCCGGCGACCAGTGGCGGCTCAACTTCAGCCGGGTCGAGTGGGACGTGGACGCGGGCGGCAAGAAGGTGCCGGGCCGGCCGGAGCACAACTGGGTGTGGTCGCCGACCGGCGTCGTGGACATGCACCGGCCGGAGCGGTGGGGCTACCTACAGTTTGCGACCGCGACCGAGGTGTTCCGCCCCGACCCGCTGTGGGAGGTGCGGGACGGGCTGCACCGCGAGTACTACGCCCAGCGGCGGCACAAGGCGAGGCACGGCAAGTACGAGGGCCAGCTCCCCAACGGCGGGTTCGTGCGGGCCGCCGGCGGGCTGAGCATCGACCACGAGGCGCGGGTGCGGGCCGACTAGCGGGCGGGGCTAACGGGCCGGCATCCCGCGGCCCTGGTTGCGGTCGCGGAAGGTGATCCGCCCGCGGGTCAGGTCGTACGGGGAAATCTCGACTGTCACCCGGTCGCCCAGGATGATGCGGATGTAGTGCTTCCGCATCTTGCCGGCGATGGTGGCGATGACCTCCCCGCCGATGTCCAGCTCGACCCGGAACTGGGTGTTGGCCAGCGCCTCCTTGACCCGGCCCTCGACCTGGATCGCTTCTTCCTTGGCCACTTGCCGCCTGCCTTTCGTCGGGTGAAACGAACCCGCCCGGGGCAACCCGGACGGACGAACTGCTACCATTGTAACGCCGCGAGGGCGGGCGCGTTAGCCCGAAGCCCGTCCTCGCTCGCGCTCCGGGCGACGAACCGAAACCGGCCGGCTTCGGTTCGTCGCCCGGAGCGCGAGCGAGGACGGGCCTCACCGCCGCACCCCGTTCAAGTTCTCCAGCGCCAGGAGCAGCGCCTGTGTGCCCTTGCGGCCGTAGCCCAGCGCCCGCACGCTCTCGAACAGTTGCTTGGCCAGCCCCAACCCCGGCAGCGACAGGTTCATCTTCTCCGCCTCGGCCAGGGCGATGCCCATGTCCTTGAGGAAGTGTTCGACGTAGAAGCCCGGCTCGAAGTCCCGCCGCAACATGCGGGGGGCCAGCACTTCCAGCGCCTTGCTGCCAGCGGCCCCGACGCTCACCGATTTCAGCACGCTCTCCGGGTCGAGGCCGGCCTTGTGGGCGTACATCAGCCCCTCGCACACCGCCACCATCGTGCTGGAAATCAGAATCTGGTTGACCAGCTTGGCGTGCTGGCCGGCGCCCGGCCCGCCGTGGCGGACGACCGTCTTGCCCATGCACGCGAACAGCGGCGCCACCGCCTCGGCCACGGCCGCGTCGCCGCCGACGAGGATGGACAGCGTGGCATTCTTGGCCCCCACGTCGCCGCCGGTCACGGGGGCGTCCAGGGCGTGGACCCCCTGCCCCGCCGCCGCCGCCGCGATCTCGACGGCCAGCCCCGGCTCGCTGGTGGTCATATCCACCAGCACCGCACCCGGCTTCGCCCCGGTCAGCGCCCCGTGCTCGCCCAGGAACACCTCCCGCACGTCCCGGGGGAAGCCGACGATGGCGAACACCACGTCGCTGGCCTCGGCCACCGCCCGCGGCGAGTCGGCGTACACCGCCCCGGCGTCGAGCAGCGGTTGAGCCTTCTCCCGGCTGCGGTTGTAGACCGTGGCCGAATAGCCGGCGGTCATGGCGTGCTGGCACATCCACCGGCCCATGACGCCGGTGCCGATCCAGCCGATGCGGGTCTGGCCCGGGGTCGCGGGGGCGGGTGAGGGCATGGGGGGCCGTGCGGGTGGTGTGGGGGCCGGTTGTCGTGGTGTCATCCTACGCGGGGCCGCCGGCACGACTCGCCGACTGCGAACAACCGACACCGCCGCCCGCCCGCCGCCGCCGCCGCCGCCACTTCCCCGCGCCCGTCGCCCGGCCGGCCGCCGATGCAACAGCGAAGTCCCCGGAGGAGCCGCGCCATGTCCGTCCGCTGTGTCGTCCTGCTGCTGGCGTGTGCCGCCCCGGCCGCCGCCACCGACCCCGCCTACTTCGTCCAGCCGTCCGGCCCGCCGACGTTCGTCGCCCCGTGCCCCGGCTGCACCCCCCGCGAGGCGTCGTCGTTCGGCAGCCTGCCCGGCCGCAAAGTCGGCCTGCTGGAATCGCTGACGTACCCGTTCCTCATCGGCGAGGGCTGCCGGATGCCGGTCGGGTGCAGCAGCCTGCTGGCCGAGCGGACGTTCGCGTTCGGCTCGTGCCGGCAGTTCTACACCCCGGGCAACAAGTGCAGCCTGTTCCCCGGCGGCTTCCCGTGCGGCCGCGGATATTGCCCGTAGGGCACGGTTCACCGTGCCGTGTATTCGCCTTCGGACGGCACGGTGAACCGTGCCCTACTCGCCGAGCCACCACTTGCGGCGGACCTTCGGCCCGTAGCTCAGGCCGAACCGCTTCATGCCGGCGTCCGTCACCCAGTCGGCGACGTGGGCCGGGTCGTCGCTCACCAGCAGCCGGTCCAGGTCGTGCGGGTCGATCGTCTTCTTGTCCATCATGAGCCGCAACTGGTCGATGCCGGGCTGGTAGAACTCTCGGCCCATGAGGGCCACCGGGAAGTCGTTCAGCTTGCCCGTCTGGATGAGCGTCAGCACCTCGAACAGCTCGTCCAGGGTGCCGAACCCGCCGGGCAGCACCACGAAGGCGTAGCTGTACTTGATGAGCATGAGCTTGCGGACGAAGAAGTGCTCGAAGTCCACCCAGCAGTCGAGGTACGGGTTGGGCGTCTGCTCTTTGGGCAGCAAGATGTTGCACCCGACCGACCGGCCGCCGGCCTCTTTGGCCCCGCGGTTGGCCCCCTCCATCACACCCGGGCCGCCGCCGGTCATGACGGTGAACCCCCGCTCGGCGAGCGCCCGGCCGACCTGCCGGGCCAGCTCGTAGTACGGGTGCCCCTCGGGGAAGCGGGCGGAGCCGAACACCGTCACGCACGGGCCGACGAAGTGCAGCTTGCGGAAGCCGCGGACCAGCTCCCGGGCGATCGAGACCGTGGCCAGCAGTTCGGTCCAGCGGCGCTGCGGCCCCTGGAGGAAGCGGGCGGCGTCCGGGGCGGCCTGGTCGGCCTTCTTGCCCCAGTCGGACCGGCGGGCCGGGGGGACGTGCGACGGGGCCAGGTCGTCGGGCATCGGCGGGACACCGGGAGGGGATGTCCCAGTGTATGCCTGAGACGCTGTCGGCGAGCGGCCGGCGTAAGCCGGTCCGGGCGTGGGGGACGCGGGCGACCGCCGTCCGGACCGGCTTACGCCGGC
>JAYVUZ010000255.1:0-59559 GCA_043787415.1 Fimbriiglobus sp.
CGGGGTTCACAGGGTCGGCCCCGCACGGCACACGACGGAGGCGGCGGGCGTCCGACCGTGCCACTAGAGCCGGAGTCGGAGCCGGGGCGGGGTGCCCACGCGGTTCTTGCGCTATCATTCCAACTGTGCTTTGATCCGCCGGGTTTCCTTCCAGCGGCTGGTGGTTCGTTCCACCCGTCGCGGGAGTACCCCGTGTGGACTCACTCTCGTGGAGATCAAGCGCGGTCTGTTGACAATCGGGAACGGCAAGCTCGGTGAAGGGATTCACGTCTGGAGCCTGCCGGCCCGTACCACCTGCCCCGGTCGGACGCCGACCTGTAGCAGCGTGTGTTACGCGACCAAGTCGCGGTTCACCCTCGCCGCCGTCAAGGAGCGGCTCCAGTGGAACGTCGAGCAGAGCCTGACCGTTGACTTCCCCGACCGCATGGCCGCCGAGGTGAGCCGGAAGGGCTGTCAGGTGATCCGCGTCCACGTCAGCGGCGACTTCTACACCGCCGACTACGCGGACAAGTGGCTTGTTCTATCCCGGCCACCGGCGCCGGGCGGCGGCCGTCAAAGTCTACCACGGCCGGATGCGAATCGTCGTCAACAACCAGCCGCGTGGGCATCTGGGCCGGCAGCAGCTCGACCGGGGTGCCGGCCGCGGCCATCGCCGTCACCCACGAGCGGACGGCATGCCCGGCATCAGTTGGACGGGCGAACAGGTCGCCGGCGGCCGGCGGTTGGACGCGCGTCGGCACCCCGCCCGGCCCGGCCACGGCGGCGAACGCCTCGCCCGGTCGCTTGCCGGCGACCCGAACCCACTGGCCGCCCCGCCACGTCCAGACAACCGGCTCGCCGTGCCCGGTGCGGGCGGCCGGCCGCCCCGCGATGTCGCCCGCCTGCCCCCAGCCGTCGTCCAGCAGGTCGAAGCCGGCCGCTCCGTCGGGCCGGTCGCCCAGCGGCACCGGGATCGCCTCCCACCCGGGCCGGTGCCTGTTGCGGACGTGTTCGACCCAACCCCGGCCGTAGCGGTGCCGCCACCACGCCGCGACGGCGGCGGCGGCCTCCCGGGGGTTGGTGTCGGTGCCGACCCGCCGCTTGCGGAACGCCCGGGCCACGTACCGATACCCGGTCCGGTCGTGCAGGTGGCGGGTGTGTAGGTAGACACCGTGGTAGCGCCCGAGGTGAGCGGGCTGCGGAAGGCGGCCCGCTCCTCGGCAGTACACGGGGGGTGAGGGGCGGCGGCGGTGGCCGGCATGACGGCGCCCGCGGCGCGGAACCGTCGTAGCTTGCCGGCCGGCCGGGGAACCGGGCCGGCGGAACTGTGTCCGCCCCGCGGCCGAGGGCGTGGCCGACCGCATACTGCCAGACCTGACCGACGCCGACTTGACGTTCCGGGGAAGGCCGCACGGTCATCGGCCGTCGCTCCGATGTCGTACGATGTCAGGGCACCAGAGAGACGGCCGGGTTCGAGCAGGAGGTGGACACGGCTTCCGGCTCGGTTCTGTTGGCCACCAATCCGCCCGCTCTCGGCCCGAGACACCGGCGATGGCCGCCGACAGACAAGATGGCCGCGATGATGCGGACGAGTGGGTGGACACCGACCGGCACAGCGGCCGGAGACATGCTCCGCGGCAGGACCGTACCCTGCTGGTTGTCGTCCTCGTATTCGCCGGGCTTGGGGTGGCGGGGATACTGGTGGGTGGCGGACTGTTGGTGCTGGGAGGTGCGGACGGCCGGGCCGGTGTTCGACCAGATCGCGCTGGCCACCGGGGCGGCCGAGACGTTTTTGGCCCAGCTCCAGGTCGGCAACACGGTCGCCACTCATCCGTCCAGCGGCGCGGGGTTCAAGGCCGGGAAGTTGATCGAGGGGTTCGCCAAGTTCGTAGGCCAGTATCCGGTGCTGGCCGGCAACACCGGGCGGGCGGCGGGGGTGTTCAACGTGATGCGGATGAACGGGGTGCGCCAGACAACGGCACGACTTGTACCCTGCTGATGGTCGAAGAGAACGGCGGCTGGGTGGTGGACACTCTGACTGTCCCCTGACCAGGGCCGGCTCACCCCAGCTCGGCGGCCACCCGCTCGGCTAGAGACTCGTCCCGCTCGGCGTACACCTCCGTGGCCGACATCTCCGATTGCCCGAGTGACGCCCCGGCGGCTTCCAGCCCGTGCCGTTTTCGCACCTCCGTGGCGAGGGCGTGCCGGAACGGGTTCGGGTGCCAGCGGGGAACGCCCGCCCGCTTTGCCGCCCGGCCGACGGCCTAGCTGTAGCTGTGGGCGGTGTACGCCTCGGCCAGCGTCTTCCGCGGGTCCGGGTGATTCCGCTTCCGGCACCGCTGGCTCGGCGTCACCCTCGATTTACGGGCCGCCCGCATGGCCGTGTACCGCACCTTCTGGGCCTGTCGCGGGCTGAACAGCGGGGCGGCCGGGTCGGTGACGGTGGCCCGGAACGAGGCAAGAACGGCTTGTGCAGGGCCGCCCAACTTGACCCGCCGGGACTTGCCCCGGTGGGCCGTCTTGTGCTGCGGCGGAGTGTACGTCCACACCGGCCCGGTCCGGTCGATGTTCCCAGCCGCCAACCGGCACACCTCCCCCGGCCGCATCCCAGCGAGGTACGCCGGGACCACGGGCCGGATCGGCTCGGGTTCGCGGGCTTCCGCCTGGCCCTTACCCTGCCCGGCCACGGCCGCCAGCCGGTGTAACACGTCGAACGGGATCAGCTCCTCGCCGGCCGCCCACTTGAACACCCGCTTCACCCGGCCGACCATCTTGTTGACCACCGGCCGGCAGTACCCGTCATCGACCAGCCGCTGGCGGACCGCCTTCAGGGCCAGCGGGCCGAACTCGCCGGCCGGCACGTGGCCGAACAACGTCTTCACCGGCCGCACCGCGTCCCGGTAATTCTTCAGCTCGCTTGTGGGCGTGCCGTCGGGCCGGCGGTAGTAGCCGGCGGCATGCCCGAGGAAGGCCAGCAGCAGCTCGTTCACCGTCGGGTCGGCCGTGCCCGCGACGCCCGCTGATGGCTTCCCCCGGGTGACGACGGCGATTGCCGCCGGCGAGGCCCGCAGGGTGGCCAGCAGCCGTTCGTACTCGGCCTTCGACTCGGGCGAGTTGTACCGGCCGAGAAGGATGTCGCGGCGGGCGCCGTCGGGCCGGCGGACGGTGGCCACTGCCTGGCCGGACTGCGTGTGCCGGCGTTAGGTGGGGGCGGGGCATCGCGGCTCCCTCCGCGTTCTGCGGAAGTCTTCCGCAGAACCAGGGGTTTGAGGCCGCACCGTTGGGAGGCCAACGGGAAAGCGTAAAACGCTTCGGCGAAAAGGGTTAGAACCAGCTCCCCCGGTAGGATTCGAACCTACGACCCGCCGGTTAACAGCCGGCTGCTCTACCGCTGAGCTACAGGGGAATTCAACCCTCACTTTATAGGCCGGCCGCCGGCCGGCCGCAAGTCCACCCGCCCCGTTGACACCCGCCACCCGCTCGCCTCTAATCGGGACATCCCGACCCGCCCGCCGGTTCGCCCCACTCTGGACCCAACCGCCGACCACCACCCCCTGCCCTTCGCCCCGCCACAGCAGCCGGGCGAGATCGGCCGGCTCGGCGGGTCCGCCGTCCGCCGGCCGCTCGGGGCAGGCGGCATGGGCCTGGTGTTCGCCGCCGACGACCTCGCCCTCCGCCGGCCCGTCGCCCTCAAGGTCGTGCGGCCCGACCAGGCCGCCAAGCCGGCCGCCCGGGAGCAGTTCCTGCGGGAGCCGCGGGCCGCCGCTGCCGTCACCCACGACCATCTCGTTCGCATCTACCAGCTGGGCGAAGACAACGGGGTGCCGTTCATCGCCATGGAACTGCTGGCCGGCGAGCCGCTGTCCGCCCGGCTGGCCGCCGGCCCACTGCCGCCCGAGGAAGTGGGCCGTATCGGCCGGCAGGCCGCCGCCGGGCTGGCCGCCGCCCACACCGCCGGCTTCGTCCACCGCGACATCAAGCCGGCCAACCTGTGGCTGGAGGTGCCGGCCGGGCGGGTCAAGGTGCTCGACTTCGGCCTCGCGCGTACAGACACGACCCGAGCCTGACCGACGGCGGCACTGTCCTCGACACCCCCGCGTATATGGCCCCGGAACAGGCCGCCGGCCGGCCGGTGGACCACCGGGCTGACATCTTCTCCCTCGGATGCGTGCTGTACCACGCGGCCACCGGCCGGCGGCCGTTCGACGGGTCGGATGTGATGGCCGTGCTGCACCAACCCGCCACGCACACCCCACCGCCTGCCGACGCCGTGAACCCGGTGGTGCCGCAGTGGCTGGCCGAGGTGATCGGGCGGATGCTGGCCAAAGACCCTGGCAACCGGGCGGCGTCCGCAGCGGCCGTCGAACGGGAGTTGACGACCGCTGCCAGCCGACCCGCAGTAGCGGACCACTCTTCGGCCGTCGAAGTCGTCAAGGCCGTAACCGGCGACTGGCAGAACGCCCGCCTCACCGGACTACCGCGGGAGATCGAAACCGCCCACCTGAGCGGCCGGTTCCAGCGGCTCGACGTGTCCGACTGGGTCCAGATCGCGGCATATGTGATCGTCAGCGGGACCATCGGCTATTTCGTGTGCGCCGGGTGGCTCGGGGCGGCGGTCGGCGTCGCCCTTTTTTTTTATCCAGGGCGTACCGACCAATGCCTACATGGCGAATCAAAAGGTCGGGAAGCAGAGCCAGCAACTGCGGGCCGAGTTCCCGGCCGCGACGGCCGGGTAGGGCAAACCCGACGAACCGCTCGATCTGCACGTCGTCCGCTCGCTGCTCGATGTGGCCGGGCGGCGATAGACTCCCTTGAACCCTATGTGGAACCCCGTCCCATGCGCCTCGCCACCATTCAGACCCTCGCCGGCCCCCGGGCCGCCGTCCCCGTCGCCGGCGGGTATGCCGACCTGCACGCCACCGACCCGGCCCTGCCCGCGTCGGTCAAGCTGCTGCTGGCCGCCGACCCGGCCATGAGAGCAGCCGCCATCGCAGCCGCGGCATCGCCGAAGGCCGTCGTGCATCCGGCCGCTGCGGTCAAGCTGCTGGCCCCGGTGCCCGACCCCGGCAAGGTGCTGTGCATCGGGCTGAATTACCGCGACCACGCCATCGAGGGCGGCAAGGCCATCCCCACCGAGCCGGTGCTGTTCGCCAAGCTGTCCAACGCCTGGTGCGGGCCGGATGACCCGATCGTCATCCCGAAGGTGGCCCACAAGGTGGACTACGAGGCCGAGCTGGTGATCGTGGTCGGTAAGCGGGGCAAGCACATCCCGAACGACGCCTCGGCCTTCGGGTATGTCGGCGGGTACACCTGCGGGCACGACGTGTCGGCCCGGGACTGGCAGTTCCGCGGCGAGGAGAAGCAGTGGCTCGTCGGCAAGACGTTCGACACCTTCGCACCGACCGGCCCGGTGCTGGTGACCAGTGACGAGCTGACCGACCCACACAGCCTCCAGGTGAAGCTGCGGCTCAACGGTCAGACGATGCAGGACTCGAACACCCGGGAGTTCATTTTCGGGGTGCCGCACCTGCTCTGGTTCCTCAGCCAGACGATGACCCTCGAGCCGGGGGACCTGATCTTCACCGGTACCCCGCCGGGGGTCGGAATTGCCCGCAAGCCGCCGGTGCTGCTGAAGGCCGGGGACGTGTGCGAGGTCGAGATTCAGGGCATCGGCGTGCTGCGGAACCATTGTGTGGCCGAGTAGGCCGGCCGAAGGCCGCACCGCCGGGTTCGCCTGACGCACGGGCGAACCCGGTTCCGTTTGTTAACTCGCTCCCGCCGCGTGCGTAGGATTCAGGGGATGTGTGAATCTGATTGAGGGCAGAGAAGAAGTTGACACTTCCGTTTGCATTCTCAGCAAAAGGTTCTAGGTGATGTTGCCTGGTTTGCCCAGGCTACCCATTTACCCGCGGAGCCTCGTGATGCAAGCCACCATCCGCCACCTGGTCGAATTCTTGAAGGCCGAGGACGGTCCGACGGCCGTCGAGTACGCCGTCATGCTGGCCCTCATCGTGGTCGTGTGCATCGCCGCCATCACGAACCTAGGTAAGAATGTAAATAGTACGTTCACGACCACCGGCAGCACACTGGCCGCCGCGAGCTGACCGCGGCCGCTGGTTTGTTGACGTTTCCGACACCCGCCCGGCTACTTAACCCCGCAAGCCGTCGGCCGCGAATCTTGCCGGCGGCCTGTAGGGTTGTAGCTTCCGGATGCCGAAGTGCTGCGGAGCCATTGCGTCGCTAAATAACGGGCAGACTTTTGACCTCGGTGGCCGGACGGATACACTCGCCCCACCCGCCCGAGGCTGCCCGATGCCCGTCCCGGTCAAGCCACTGTTCCAACCCGCCGCACTCGACCCGCTGGTAAGCGCTTTCGTTCTGCCGCAGTCGGCAGCGGCCGGTCGGGATCGGCTGCGGGAGTAGGCCACCCTACTGGCGACGCCGGCCGGGCTGAAGAGGAAGGAAACCCAGGTCCGGGACGAGTTCCTGTTCGACGTGTTCCGCGACCTACTCGGGTACACCACCGCCAAGCAGAACCCGGCCGACTTCCGGTTCGAGAAGGAGCAGTTCGTCCAGGCCGACGGCACCTACGCCGACGCCGGGTTCGGCCGGTTCGCCGCCGGCGACCCGCGGTTCGTGCTGGTGCTGGAAGGTAAGGGGCCGAAAGACCCGCTCGACCGACCCTACGGTGGTCGCAAGCGGTCGGCCTACGAGCAGGCCCTGCTGTACGCCGTCAACCAGAAGCTCGACTGGTTCCTCGTCACCAGCCTGACCGAGACCCGGCTGCACTACAAGGGGGCCGACCAGAACACCTACGAGCGGTTCCCGCTTGCCGGGCTGGCCGAGGACGACGCCGCCTTCGCCCGGTTCGTCTACCTGCTCGGGGCCGAGCGGGTGATCGGCCCGGCCGGCAACCACCTCGACCGGCTGCTGGCCGAGTCGCGGAAGGCCGGCACGGCCATCACCAACGCCTACTACGCCGAGTACCGCACCCTCCGCGAGCTGACCTTCAAATCGTTGCCGGCGGACAACCCGCTGGAGCCGCCTGCCCGGCTGCTGGCCGCCACCCAGAAACTGCTCGACCGGGTGCTGTTCGTCTGCTTCTGCGAGGACCGCGACATGCTGCCGGCCGGCATCGTCGAGCGGACCTACCTGCACAAAGACCCGTTCCGCCCGCGGCCGGTGTGGGAGAACTTTAAAGACCTGTTCGGGGCGGTGGACGCCGGCAGCGACCCGCTCAACGTGGCTCGGTACAACGGCGGGCTGTTCGCCACCGACCCATACCTGAACGGGCTGGCCGTGTCGAACGCCGCGTGCCTCGGGTTCCGCAAGCTGGCCGAGTACGAGTACGGCACCAACCCCACCCCGCCGGCCAAGCGCATCGACGTGGAAATCCTGGGCCACGTGTTCGAGCAGAGCATCCGCGACCTCGAAGAGATGCAGAACGTCCTCGCCGGCCGAGTGAAAGAGTACCAGCACCGGGAAACCAAGCGGGACAGCCGGAAGGAGGCCGGGGCGTTCTACACCCCGGAGTTCATCACCCGGTACATCGTCGCCCAGACGGTCCGGCCGGTGCTGGCCGAGCGGTTCGAGCGGCTGAGGGCCGCCCGGCAGGCCGGTCTGCCCAAGCGGAACACCGGGCGGAAGTCGCTGGACGACCCGGCCGCCTTCGACCCGGCCGCACTCAACGAGTCACAGCGGGACGCCCTGGCCGGCTTCTGGGTGGCGTGGCTGGCCGAGTTGGAAACGGTCAAAGTGCTCGACCCGGCGTGCGGCAGCGGAGCGTTCCTGATTGAGGCGTTCGACCAGTTGTACGCCGAGTACGAGCGGGCCGAGGCGTTCCTCAAGGCCCTCGGCCGGCCGAGCGGGCTGTTCGAGCCGAAGCGGTCCATCCTCACCAGCAACCTGTACGGGGTGGATCTGAACGGGGAGGCGGTCGAAATCGCCCGGCTGTCCTGCTGGGTCAAGACGGCCGAGTTGGGCAAGGAGCTGACCAGCCTGGACCGTACCATCGTCCGGGGCAACAGCGTGGTGACGGACCCGGCCGTCCACCCGCAGGCGTTCGACTGGCAGGAAGCGTTCCCCGAGGTGTTCGCCGCCGGCGGGTTCGACGCGGTGGTGGGCAACCCGCCCTACGTCCGCCAGGAGTGGCTGAAGGACTACAAGGAGCACTGGCGGCGGTTCAAGAGCTTCGAGGCGTCAGCCGACCTGTTCGTCTACTTCTTCGAGTTGGGCCTCGGGCTGCTGCGGCCGGGAGGCCGTGTCGGCTACATCACCTCCGGCGGTTGGGTGCGGGGCGGGTACGGCGGAGGGCTTCGGGCGCTGCTGGCCGGCAAGAGCCGGCTGGAGTCGCTCATCGACTTCGGCGAGTACCAGCCGTTCGCCGGCGCCGAGATGATCCGCCCGACCGTAGCCGTCCTGTCCAAGAACCCGCCCGGCGAACCGGTCCGGCTGTGGAAGTGGCTGACCGCCGGCAAGCCGCCCGAGAACCTGTCGGACATCATCCAGTCCGCTGACCTCATGACCACCGCGCACCTCGGGCGGGCGGCCTCGGAACTCGACCCGGACGACGTGCGGGCGCTGCGTGTTAAGCT
Source organism: Fimbriiglobus sp. (assembly GCA_043787415.1). Lineage (GTDB taxonomy): Bacteria > Planctomycetota > Planctomycetia > Gemmatales > Gemmataceae > JAXMAZ01. Next base: position 8,574 of record JAYVUZ010000255.1, read on the forward strand.
GTCCGCTGGGGGGACGCCGTTGGGCAAATACTGTGGTGGCAACATTTGCTACGGGATAAAGACTGGTGCAAACGAGGCGTTCGTCATCGACGCGGCTACCCGCCGGGCGATCCTCGACGTCGACCCGAAGTCGGCCGACCTCATCAAGCCATTCGTCCAGGGTACTAACCTCCGGCCGTGGCACGTCGAGGAGTCAGGCGAGTTCCTGATATTCCCGCGGCGGGGCATCCGCATCGAGGACTACCCTGGCGTACTTACCCACCTCCAACAGTTCCGTGCGGGGCTAGAGCCGAAGCCGAACGACTGGCCGGCCGGCAAGGCGTGGCCAGGGCGGAAGGCCGGCGGGTACAAGTGGTACGAGATTCAGGACACGGTTGACTACTGGCAGGCGTTCGAACATCCCAAGATCGTCTGGCCAGACATCACCAACCGGCCGCGGTTCAGCATGGACCTCGGCCAAAATTACCTCGGCAACACGGGATACGTAATCCCTGGCGGAGACTACTACCTGCTCGGGGTGCTGGCGTCGTGGGCGACGTGGTTCGTTGTCAGCAAGACGGCCCAACCTCTGCGGCTGCGATCCGACCGCTGGCAGTACCGGCTCATTGCCCAGTTCATGGAGCAGGTGCCGGTCCCGGATGCCCCACCGGCAGACAGAACAGCCATCGCCGGATTGGCTGAGACGTGCAACGGGCTGGGGGCCGAGCGGTACGCCCTTCACGAGCAAGTCCGCCGCCGGCTGACGCAGGCGTTCCGGGCGGCCGACGGCAAGCTGAACGAGAAAGCGACCGACTGGTGGGAGCAGCCACTGCCCGGGTTGGGCGACGCCCTAAAGGCGAGCTTCAAGCTGAAGAAGAACCCGCTCACCAGCCCGGCCGTGGCCGACGAGTGGGAGCCGTACCTGCGGCAGAAGGCGGCCGACCAGCAGGCGCTGGCCGACCGCATCGCCGCTGCCGAGGCCGAGATCACCGACCGGGTGTTCCGGCTGTTGGCCCTCACCCCCGCCGAGCAGGCGCTGCTGCGGCGGGAGGTCGAACACTGACCCGCCCTACCCCACGTACACGCCGCCGTCGAACCCGGTGAAGGCGTCGAACCCGAACAGCTCGCCGGCCGATCCGCCGGCCAGCGTCTTGCCCGTGTACCCCGTCACCCGGCTGCCGCCGCCGGGGCCGGACCCCGTCACCACGTCGGCGAACTGGTCGCCGTCCAGGTTGCGGGCGGCCACCCGCACCCCACCCCGGTTGTCCTGGCTACCGGCGAAGAAGTCGGCGATCACCCGCGTCCGCCCCCGCATCAGGTCGGCCCCGCTGGTGACGATCACCCGCGGCCCGCCGCCCGGCCCACCGCCCGAAATCAGGTCGGCCACGCCGTCCCCGTCCACGTCCCCGGCGGCCACGAACGCCCCGTTCCGCAGCGTCTCCTCGAACACGTAGAAGTCGCCATACGGCTTGCGGTGGTCGTTGCCCAGGCCGCGGCCGTCGAACACCGCCACCCGCGGACCGCCGCCGAACCCGGCGGCCACCACCAGGTCGCCGACGCCGTCCCCGGTCAGGTCGGCGACGCCCGCCCGGGCGCCGCCGCGGAAGTTCGGGTCGTCGATGCCGAAGAAGTCGTCCAGCCCGCCGAACCCCTTGCCGTTGAACACCCGCACCCGCGGCCCGCCGCCCTCGTCCGGGCTGATCACCAGGTCGGCCACCCCGTCCCCGGTCAGGTCGCCGGCCGACACGTATACCCCGCCGGTGAAGCTGGCCTCGAACGGGTCGATGGCGAACAGTTGGGCGCGGGTGACGCCGTCCAGCACCACCACCCGGGTCGGCCCGCCGGGGCCGGTGCCGGCCACCAGGTCGGCCACCCCGTCCCCTGTGAAGTCGGCCGACGTGACCCGCACCCCGCCGGTGCCGCCGAACAGGCCGGCGGCGGTGAACCGCTCGCCGCCGTCCGGGTTGAAGAACCGGGCGTCGGCCGCCCGCCCGGCCCCGGCCCCGACGCCGAACTCCCGCACCAGTGCCTTCGGCGGGGTGGACACCGCCGCCTGCACGCTGGCCGCCCCCGTGCTGAAGTTGCTGTCGCCGGCGAACTCGGCGGTGACGGCGCTGGCCCCGCTCGGCAGCAGCACGCTGGCCGTGGCCAGCCCGCCGACCACCGGCACCGTGGCCACCGCCGTGCCGTTCAGCTTGAAGGTGACGGTACCGCCCGGGTCGGCCGCCACGCCGGTCGGCTTGGCCACCGCCGCCCGTAGGGCCGACGGCTGTCCGGCCGCCGCCGGGTCCACCGTCAGCGTCACCGCCGGGGCCGCCCGCACCACCTGCTGGGTCAGCCCGGCCGAGGTGCTACCGGCCACGCTCGCGTCCGCAGGGTTGAACTGGGCGGTCAGGGTCGAGGTGCCGACCGGCAGCGCGGCCGTGCGGAAACTGGCCGCGCCGCCGGTAACCGGGACCAGCCCGCTGATGGCCGTGCCGCCGGCGAAGAACTGCACCGTGCCGGCCGTGCTGCCGGCTGAGGTGACGGTGGCCGTCAGCGCCACCTCGGCCGTGACGGTGGCCGGGCTGCTGCTGGTGGCCAACCGCACCGCCGACGCGGCCGGCAGGATTTGCTGCGACACCGGGCCGGACGCGGCGGGGCCGAAGTTGGCGTCCCCGGCGTACTCGGCGGTGATGCTGCGCGTGCCGACCGGCAGGGCCGAGGTGACGAAGGTGGCCGACCCGCCGCTCAGTGGGGCCGTGCCGATCACTATCCCGTCCCGCTTGAACACAACGACGCCGGTCGGGTCCGGGGCCAGGGATGGCGCCTCGGCCACCGTGGCCACGAACGTCACCGGCACCCCGACGCTGGCCGGCCCGCCGGCCTGGAGGGTGAGCGACGCCCCGCCCTTGTTCACCGGCTGGAACAACCCGGCCGAGGTGCCGCCGGCGAAGCTGCCGTCCCCGGCGTACTCGGCGGTGATGGTGCCGCCGCCGACCGGCAGGCCGGAGAACAGCAGGGCGGCCGTGCCGCCGTTCACCGTTGCCGTGCCGATGGGGTTGCCGTCCAATTTGAACGTGACGGTGCCGGTCGGGTCGGCCGGCAGATTCGGCAGCTCGACCAGCGTGGCGACGAGATTTACCGGCTGCGAGACGAGGGACGCCCCGCCGCTGCCCACCGTCACCGTCACCCCGCCCTTCTGCACGAGTTGCGACACCGCGGCCGACGTGCTGGGTAGGTAGTCGCCGGTCTGGGGGACGAACTCGGCCGTCAGCGAGTGGGTGCCGAGGGCCAGCGTGCCGGTGGTGAAGGTGGCCACGCCGCCGACCCCGACCGGCACCGGCGACCCGACGGCCACGCCGTTGTCCAGGAACCGCACCCCGCCGCCGACGGCCACCCCGCTCAGGACCGTGGCCGTCAGCGTCACCGGCTGGCTGACGGCCGCCGGGGTCAGGCTGGTGGCCAGCACGGTGGTGGTGCCGGCCGGGGTCACCACCTGCACGAACACGCCCGAGGTGGCCGAGTTGAACCCGGCCGCCCCGCCGTACTTGGCAGTGATGGCGTGGCTGCCGGCGGGGAGTGTCCCAGCCGGCAGGGAGGCGGTGCCGCCGGCCAGGGTGAGGGCCGCCCCGAGTGGGGTCGCCCCGTCGAAGAAGGTCACGCTCCCGGTCGGGGTGCCGCCGGTGGCCGTCACGGTGGCGGTGAAGGCGAGCGACCCGCCGAACCCGCTCGGGTTGGCCGACGACTGCACCCGCACCGTCGAGTCGAGGGACGGCGGCGGCGACGGCGGGTTGACCGTCACCACCGCCGGGGCGGACGTACTGACGGCGAAGTTGGCCGCCCCGCCGTACACCGCGGTCAGAGTGTGCGGGCCGGCGGTCAGGGTGGTCACCGGCAGTTCCGCCTTGCCGGCGGTGAGCGGCACCGGGGCGCCGAGTTGCGCGGCCCCGTCGAAGAACGTGACCGACCCGGTCAGGCCGACGGCGGCCGGCCCGACGAGGGCCGTCAGGGTGACGGTGCCGCCGAGCGGCACCGGGGTCGGGGCGGCCGACAGGTTGGTGAGCGTGGAGGCCTTGGTCACCACCTGGCTGACGGCCGGGGAGGTGCTCGCCGAGAAACCGGCCCCGCCGCCGTACTTGGCCGTGACGGTGTGGGTGGCCACGCCCAGGCTGCCGGTCATGTACTGGGCCGACCCGGACACGAGTGCCACGGGGCTGCCGAGCTGGGTGGTTCCGTCGTAGAAGGTGACGGTGCCGGCCGGGCTACCGCTGGCTGAAGTCACGGCCGCGGTGAACGTCACCGGCGAGCCGTACCCGGCCGGGTTGAGCGACGAGGTCAGCCCCGTGACACTGGCAGCCGAGGCGACCGTCGAGTTGAGTAGCGTGTTCGGGCTGCCGGCTGCCCCGACGGCCACCAGGTCCGGCACCCCGCGGTTGCGGTAGTCGCCGGCCGCGACGTACTGGCCGGCGAGCAGGCTCAGGGTGTAGGTGGACTCCAGGGCGAACGACCCGGTGCCGTTGTTCTGGTACACGGCCACCTTGCCGGCCGACACGCCGGACGAATCGCCGATGGCCACGGCCGCGATGTCCACGTCCCCGTCCCCGTCGAAATCAGCCAGGGCGGTGGCGAACGCCCCGGCCCCGCTGATCCCGGCCAGGATCGGGGTGGCGGCCAGGAAGTTGCCGTCGCCCACCCCTTTGAGTACTCCAATCGACGTGCCTGCGAACGAGCTGTTCGGGTCGCCGGCGTTGGCCACCACCAGGTCCAGCTTGCCGTCCCCCGTCAGGTCGGCCGACTGGATGTTGACGGGGAACTTGCCGGCCGTGCCGGCCGCGTTGCCGGCCTCCAGGGTGCCGTCCCCGAGGCCCTTATAAAACACCGCCGACCCGTCCAGGTACGGCGCGCCGGTGCCGGACGTGTCCACCCCGGGGACGGTGAACACCACGTCGTCCTTGCCGTCCCCGTTGAAGTCGCCGACCGTCCCGGACAGCGGGATGAACACGTCGGCCAGGGGCGGCCGGATGAGCTGGGACTGGGTGTAGTCGCCGGCCGCGGTGGCGATGAACACGGCCGCACTGGCCTGGTTCAGCCCGCTCCCGCCGCCCGAGTCGCTGCCCCCGTTGGCCACCACCAGGTCGGGCCGGGCGTCGGCGTTGAACCGGCCGATGCCCACCCAGAAGGCCGAGTGCCCGCCGCTCGGGTACTGCTGCTTGCTGCCGAAGGTGCCCAGCCCGCTCCCCTTGAACACGGTCACGAACCCGTCCCGGGCGGTGCCCAGGCTGCTGGCCGTGGCCAGGTCCAGGTGGCCGTCCCCGTCCAGGTCGCCGACGCTCACGAACGACACGAAGTGGCCGGACCCGACGGTGGTGCTGCCGGCCGTGGTGAAGGTGCCGTCCCCGTTGCTCAGGGCCACCGTCACCGTCCCCTTGCCGGTGACCGCCGACCCGTAGTTGGCCAGCACGAGGTCGGCCTTGCCGTCCTCGTTGAAGTCGCCGGCGGCCACGCACCCGTTGTTGTCCAACCCGGCGATGGAGCCGGCCGAGGTGACGCTGAACAGGGTGGGGGTAGTGCGGTCTTCCAGCCGGGTGACGGCCAGCGGGGCGGGCCGGCGGAACAGCCGCCGGGCTACGGAGCGGGGCATGAGCGGGCCTCGGAATGCGGGCGAACGAACGGGTCGGCGGCGGGGGTGCCGCCGACGCGAGGCGAAAAGATAGGCAATCAGAATCGACGGGGGGATGGCAAGTCAACACCAGAACGGCGGGACGGGCAAGATTTGCCGGACATCCCCGGCCGCGGGTCGGGCAGCCGCGGCGGCCGGCTCACACCGGCCGCTCGCCACAACTCACCCCTTGACCAGCCGCACCACACCGGCCACCACCAGCAGCCCGATGCCGGCCGTCACCCCCCAGCCGATGAGGGCCAGCCGCTTCAGCCGGCCGTCCTCGGCCACCGCGTCCGGCGCCCACGCCACCTTGTCCTGGGCCTCGATCAGCTTGGCGAACGCCCCGGGCACGAACGCCTGCTCCTTGTGGCTCTCGCCCGTCGCGGTCAGGTAGCAGCCGCCGAACAGGGGCAGGTCGGCCAGCTCGTCGCCGCCGCCGACCGGCGGGACGCCGTCGGCCAGGATGGTGCCCAGCCGCGGGCCGCGGTCGAACACGCTCCGCATGAGGGTGTACAGCTTGCGGTTATGGGTCGCCACCGTGGCGGCCGTCTGCCGCGGGTCGCGGCTTTCGAGGGACAGGAACCGCAGGATGAACGACGGCACCACGCTCAGCCCGATCCACCGGGCGGCCGCCGCCACCAGCTCCGACGCCGTCTCGGCGACCTTGTAACTGGCGGTGAACTCCGGCACCAGCGGCAGCTTCTGGCCGAGCCGCTGCTTGAGCATCTCCGGCAGGAACCCGCCGCGGTACTCCGCGAACCCCTCGGCGTCCTCCAGGTCGGTCACCATCGCGAACGTCGGGTACCGCTGCCGGCTCTCCTGCCGCACGGCGTCCAGCTCGGCCTGCAACACCCGGGCGGCGTTGCGGGCGGTGTCGTCCGACTCGGTGGCCGCCCACGGCACCAGCACCAGTACGCCGTTGAGCGGGCACCACGGCCGCCGCTCGTCCCGCAGCAGCCGGCACAGGTACCGCAGCCGGCGGAGGTGCAGGTCGCGGTCGTCCTCCCCGATCTGGACGGCCCGCTTCTCGGCCATGGCGGCGTTGGCCGCCTCATACAGCTCCCGGTGCTCGGCCTTCTCGTCGGCACTCAGGCCGTCCCCCTGGGCCTTCCCGGTCAGCTCCTGGAACCGCTGGTTGGCCAGCGGGTCCAGCCCGCCGATGCCGCCGCCGATGTTGATCGTCTTGTACGGGTCGGTGGTGGCCCCGCCGTCCTCGGTGGCCACCAGCGGCGCGTCGTCGTCGCCGAAGCTCAGCTTGTGGCAGAACTGGCCCCACCCGCTGGCCCCCGGGCAGGTGACGAAGATGCCCTGGTCCCAGGCGTACACCCGGATGGGGAACGGCTTGTTGCCGCCCTTGGGGTCGCCGGGGGTGCGGACGATCTCCGGGGCCATGCTGGCCAGGAACAGCCGGTCGAGGCCGGCGGCCGGCCGGCCGAGGACCAGGAACAGGGGCAGGTCGGCCGGCCGGTAGCCGACGGCGTTGAGCCGGCCGACGGCCACCTGCCAGGCCGTCCGGATGTCGCCAAACTCGGTGTCGTCGTCGGCCGTGGTGAGCAGCTTGTACAGGCCGTGGGCCAGCCAACTGACGGCCACCAGCAGGGTGGCGGCGGACATGAGGAAGAACGGCTGGAGCCACGGCGGGCAGTAGGTGGCTAGCCAGCCGTTGAACTTGTACGGCCCGTAGTTCAGCTTCGGCTGCACCCAGAACAGGAACCACAGGGCCAGCCCGAACAGCACCGCCCCGACCAGCCACTTGACCCAGTTCGGCCACTTGTTGAAGTCGGCCGCCTCGGCGAACAGCGGGACGACCAGTCCGACGAACGCCCGGATGCTGCCGACGAAACTCCAGAGCAGACTGACGAGGGTCATCATGGCGGCAGCTCCGGTCGGGGTGAATCATGCCGCGGTCGGGTCGGCGGGGCGCTCGTGTGAGAGCCGCGACCGCATGGGGGCAGGAGAGCCGCGACCGCAAGGGGGCGGCCGCTGGAATGCCCCGTAAGCTACCGAGTCCCCTAGCGGCCGCTCCCGTCAGACGGCTACCCGCCCCGCTGCAGGGCGATCAGGGTGAAGGCCAGCACGAACAGGCCGGCGGCCACCACGGCGGCGGCCGCCCGGAGCATGTTCCGCAGCCGCCGCCGGCCCCGCAGCGGCGGCACCCGGGTGGCCAAGTCCCGCTCGGCCGGCATGGGGAACTCGACCGCCCGCACCTGGAGCACCCGCCGGCGGATGTTGTCCACCCACTCGTTCGGCGTCACCGGCGGGGTGGCCTGCTCCGGCTCGCCGCGGAACCCGAGCATGACCGCCCACAGGTACGCCTCCAGGGCGTCCGGCCCGCCTTTGGCTTCGGCCCGCTTGGCCTGCTCCCAGAACCGCCACGCCCGCTCCTGGGCGCCGCCGAACAGCTTCACCTCGACGGTATCACTCACCCACCGCTCGGCCCACCACGGGGGGGCGAACCGGATGAACATCTCGTCCACCCATGCGGCCAGGGCGTACCGCACGCCCAGGTACCGGCGGCTCAGGTCGAGCGCCTCCCCGCCGAAGCTGCCGGTGTTGCGGTAGCCAACCGTCGGCATCATGTCGCCGACGTACAGCGGGTCGCTGTCCAGCGCCCCGTCGCCGCGGATCAGCCCGAGCAGCTTGGCCCGCTCGTTCTCGACGCTCGGGGTGTGGCCCCGCTCGAGCCGCTGGAGCAGGTCCAGCCCGGCCCCGAAGACGGCGTGCATCCGCTGCACCACCTGCACGTTGCCGGTCATCACAACCCCTTTCGGGGGAGTGCAGAGTGCGGAGTGCAGAATGGAAGACGCTGTAACCGGTTTCCATTCTGCACTCCGCACTCCGCACTCCGCACTCCGCACTCCGCACTCCGCACTCCCGGCTCATTGCCCCGACGGCAGCACCACGTACAGGCTGAACCGCAGGGTGGCCGTCTTGCCGCCGCCGGCCCGGATGGTCACCTCCGGGCCGCCGTCCAGCCGCCCTTCGAGCAGCCGGTCGTTCAGTTGCACGGCCAGCCGGCGGGTGCGGGCCACCTGCACCCACTCGTCCTTGCTGGCCGCCGTGTTCACCCGGAAGTACGTCCGGGTCGGGCCGGTCGGCAGCACCGGGTGCGGCTTGTGTTCGTGGACGAAGGCCAGCCCGATCTCGCCCATGCGGTAGATGCGGTCCACCCGGTCCGGCTCGGCGATCTTCATGTTCAGCCCGCCGCTGGTGAGCAGCCGGGCCACCTCCGCGGCCGACACGTTAGGCGAGTCCACCCCGACCAGCACCTGGCACGCCGGGGCCAGCCACAGCTCGTCGATGCCGACGGCCAGTTGGCAGCCGCCGCCGACGAAGTCCCGCTGCTCGTACCCCTGCTTGAAGTTGTCCAGCAGCAGCTTGTCGATCATGCGATAGACGGTGTAGAAGCAGCCGCCCAGGTCGTCGTGGTCGTACGGCGGGCAGTTGGTCTCCCGCTTCTGCGGGTCGTCCGGCTCGAACAGGTATGGCACGCTGCCGAACACGGCCAGCGAGCCGGCGATGCGGCAGAACTCGGTGTACGCCGGCAGCGGGTGGATGCCTTTCGCCCGAGCCGTCACCCCGAAGCCGGCGTAAATCTCGTTCAGCACCTTGAGCTGTTCGAACACCCGCCGCTGGCGGGGGTCGGCCGTCTCGAAGGTGATGTTGCCGGTGCGGACTTGCCGGGCCAGGTCGATCACCTTCGACCCGACCCGGTTGTAGATTTCGCCGATCAGGCCCGTCCACAGCCGGGCCGAGGCGTCGCACCGCAGCACCGGCGGGATGTAGTTGGGGTCGAGTTGCGGCGGGGCGCCGGCCTGGGCGGACTGCTTCACCCGGGCCAGCATGAGCGTCTCGTACCCGCGGGTGTCCTCGTCCCCGAGGAACAGCCGCAGGTTGAGCCGGCGGGTGTCCACCACCTGCTCGTTGCCGCCGTCGTTCTCGTCGGCCTGCCGGTTGGCCTCGGGCCGGTAGCGGGCGGTCGGATCGTCCTTGCTGGCGTTGGCGGTAGTGCCCAGGCGGACCAGCGGCACCCCCAGCCGCACGTCCAGGGTGCTGCCCGGCGGCACTTTCTCCAGCGCCGGCCGTAGAATGTTGGCCGGGATCGGCGGCACCGCCTGGGCGGTCCCCTGCTCGGCCACCACCAGCGTGCCGTCCCGCAGCCGGCCGGCCAGGTTGAGCACGTCGAACAGGCCGTTGCCGAGGGCCGGCTCGTCGATGCGGAGTTCGTGAAAGCCCCAGTAGTGGGACGTGTCGAACCGGCTGGCGACGGCCAGTTGGTCGAGCAGGTGCCGCTCGGCCGCCTGGAAGTGGTGCGGCCGGAGGAACAAGCCCTCGTGCCAGTAGACCGGCGGGGAGTTCATCGCGTCCCGATGACGGGGGAAGGTTGACAGCGGTTATACTCGTCGGCGCGGGCGGATGCAACCGGCTGGCGGGTGTTGTGCAGGCGAGCGGGGGGGCGTAAGCCCTTCGTACTTGCCGTGTGGTAAACTGTCGTGTCGCCGGAGTAGTCAGGTACGGAGAGCTTAGGCCCACCCGCTCGCCAAACCTTCACCCGCCCAGCCGGTTGCGGATCGCCCCCCGGTCGGATAGGTTAACTGCCGTCCCGCACCGGCGTTCTGTTCCCACCCCCCTGCGAGGGCCGGCCTGTGCGGCACCGTGAAGGCGAGCGGCCGATCGCCGGCTACAAGCTGATCTCCTTCCTCGGGGAGGGCGGGTACGGCGAGGTCTGGAAGGCCGCCGCCCCCGGCGGGCTGCCGTGCGCCCTCAAGTTCATCAAGCTGGACAACAACGCCGGGCTGAAGGAGCTCAAGTCCATCGGGCTGGTGAAAAAGCTGCGGCACCCCAACCTGGTGCCGCTCAACGCCGTCTGGCTGCGGGACGAGGACGGCAACACCATCAGCGAGGGCGGGGACGGGGAGTCGCTCAGCTTCCGGGTGTACGGCGACAAGGAGCTGGTCATCTGCATGGGGCTGGGCAGCGCCAGCCTGGCCGACAAGCTGGCCGGCGCCCGGGCCGAGCGGGCGGCCGACGCCCTGCCCGGCGGGCTGGGGCTGAAGAAGCTGCTCGGGTACATGCAGGACGCGGCCCGGGGCATCGACTGCCTGAACGACCCGGCCGCCCACGACAACCCGGGCATCCTGCCGCTGGCCCACTGCGACATCAAGCCGGCCAACCTGCTGCTGGTCGGCGGCGGCGTGCAGGTGTGCGACTACGGGGTGGCCAAGGCGGTCGGCAAGGACATCAAGAAGACGATGGCCGCCGGCACCGCCGCCTACGCCCCGCCGGAACTCATCAACAACGACCCCGGGCTGAAGTCCGACCAGTACTCGCTGGCCATCAGCTACTACGAGCTGCGGACCGGTCACCTGCCGCTGGACGAGACCAAGGCGATGATGGCCCACATCATGGGCCAGCTCGACTTCAGCCGGGTGCCGGCCGAGGAGCGGGAGGTGCTGCAACAGGCCTGCGCTTTCCGCCCGGCGGACCGATTCCCCACCTGCGAGGAGTTCGTCGAGGCCCTGCACGTCGCCGGCGGCCGGACCATCAGCACGTCCGGAGTCCACCCGCTCAAGCGGCCCAGCGGCGGCGAGCCGGCGGACACGTCCGGCGACATCGAGCTGGAGGTCGCCCCGCGGCCGCCCCGGCCGACCAGCGACGTGCTGCGACCGCATGGCGACCCGGTGGCCGGGTACACCCTCACCAAGATGCTCGGCCAGGGCGGGTACGGGCAGGTGTGGCAGGCCACCGACGAGGACGGCGTGGACTGCGCCCTGAAGGTGCTCCGCGACGTGCAGGGCAAGGGCCGGCACGAGTACGAGACGCTGGTCCGCCTCCGCAAGCTGGACCACCCCAACCTGCTCCGCATCGAGAAGCTGTGGGTGCTGGACGAGTTCTGGGCGCCCATCCCGGCCGAGCAGCTCGGCCGGGACGGGCGGAACGCCCGCCGGCTGGTCATCCGCACGCCGCTGGCCGACAAGAACCTGTTCCAGCGGCTGACCGAAAGCCGCCGGCACAGCCAGCCCGGCATCCCGGCCAACGAGTTGCTCCGCTACCTGCGGCAGGCGGCCGACGCCCTCGACTACCTGAACATCGACCAGCAGACCCAGCACCGGGACGTGAAGCCGGAGAACTTGCTGCTCAAGGGCGAGACCCTGTGGGTGAGCGACTTCGGGCTGGCGAAGGTGGTGCCGGCCGGCGGCATCACCGCCCAGTCCACCAGCAGCGGCATGACCCAGGAGTACGCCAGCCCGGAGGTGCTGACCAACAAGCGGGTGACGGAGCGGAGCGACCAGTACTCGCTGGCCGTCACGTACCACGTCCTCCGCACCGGCCGGCTGCCGTTCCCGCCCGGCCTGTCCATGCTCAACCTGATCCACGCCCGGGCGCACGGGTCGCTCGACCTGGCCGAGGTGACGGAGGCCGAGCGGCCGGTCCTGCGGCGGGCGCTGGCGGCCAACCCGACCGACCGCTTCACCACCTGCCGGGAGCTGATGAAGGAGCTGGCCGAGGCGCTCACCCTGAGCAGCCAGCAGATGCCGGTGCTGGGCGCGGACCCGGCGCCGATCATCCGGGACCAGCGGGGCAACCCGGCCGTCCACACCACCCTGGAGTTCCCGACCACCGAGACCCGGGTGAAGTTCGAGGCCGACCCGCTGGAACCGGAGCCGACCAGCGAGTGGAAGGCAGCGGCCTCCCCGCGGTCCGTCACCAAGGTGAAATCGCCGGTCGCCAAGTTCAAGGAGGAGGAGAGAGGCGGCGGCAAGCTGCTCCTCGGCGGGCTGGCGACGGCGGCCGTCGTCGGGCTGGGCCTGGCCGGGTATTTCGTGTTCACCGCCAACACCCCGCCCACGACCCCGTCGGTGGCCAGCGGCACCGAGCCGACCAAGCTTTCGGGCAACGGGGTTGGAACGGCGGACACGAAGTCGACACCCGTCACGCCGACCGACGACCGATTCGCCAAAGCCCGCGAGGCGGTGAAGTCCGGTGCCGCCGACGCCCTCGCCCAGATCGACGCCCTGCCCGACGGGTCGGCCGATCAGGCCGCATGGAAGAAGGCCTGGCGGCTGGTACTGAAAGCCCGAGCGGCGGCTACACCGGCGGCCGTGTCGGCCGACGAGCTGATACGGTTCGCCGACGACCTGCAAGCTCCCAAGCTGCCCGCCGACGCCGACGATGTGACCGCCGCCCGCCGCGAGCTGATCACCGGCCGGGCCGTCGTCGCCGTGCCGAAGTTCGACAGCGCGGCCGACTTCGCCAAAGCCCGCCCGGCGTTGGAAGCCGCCGACCCGGGGAACGATTGGGTGCGGGCGGCACTGACCGAAGCCAAGTTGGAGGTCGGTGAGAAGCCGGCGTTCGCCGCCGACTCCCCGCCGGGCGTCGCCCCGTACCTGAAAGCGGTGCTGTCCGGGGACGCCAGCCAACTGGCCGACGCGGTGCCGGCCGACAAGCCCGACTGGCTGAAGCCGTGGCGGGCGGTCCGGCTGGCCGACGGCCTGGCGACAGCCGTCGAGGCGGCGCGGGTGAACAAGCAGCCGGGGGCGTTCGGCGATCAGTCCGGCCTGGTGGCCGGCTGGCTGCTGGCCCTCGGCCGGGCGGCCGACGCCGCCGGCCCGGCCGGCCCGGGTGCCCGCAAGACGGTGGCGGCCGACGTGGTGCTGCTGTCCGCCACCCGCCCGGAGTTGAAGGAGTTGGCCGGGGCGGTCGCCGGCCAGGTGTCTGACGAAACGATCAAGAGCCTGCCGCCGGCCGAGCAGGCCAAGTTGTGGGCGGCCGTGGCCGACCGGGCCGGCCCCGGCAAGGCGACCGTCACCGCCCTCCGCAAGCTGCTGGCGACCGACGCCACCGCCCGGCCGGTGTTCGCCAACCTGAAGGAAGTGTCGGCTCTGATCGGCCCCGGTCCGGACGCCGACACCAAACTGGCCGCCGCCGACCTGCTAGCCGACGCCGGCCGGCTGCTGTTCCGCCACCGCGACGACTGGAAGAACCAGCCCGGGTTCGGCACCTCGGCCGACAACCTCCGCCGGGCCGGCGAACTGTTCGGCCAGGCGGCCACTCTGGCGGAGCGGCCGGACGACTTCGCCTGGCAGGGGCTGGTGCGGGTGGCCACCGATCGCAACATCGCCATTGCCTCGCTGGCCGAGTTGTCGAACCGCGGCGGGGACGGGCTGGCTGCGACCACCCTGCGGGGCATCGTGGCCGCCCGCAAGGTCGACCACGCCGCCGCCCTGAAGTCGCTGCGGGAGGCCATCACCCGCGGCCGGCACGACGTGCCCCGGTCGAACGGCGAGCTGGTCATGGCCTACCGGCAGGCCGGGCCGTCCGCCATCGCCTACGCCCACACCGCCGGCGGCGCGCCGACCCGCGGCCGGCTGATCGGCGAGGCCATCGAGTGGGGCGAGGCGCTCGACAAGCTGGAACCCGCCCGGGCCGACGGGGCCGTCATCGCCGGCTGCGCCTCCGAGGACCGCGGCTGGCTGGACCGGATGCCGCTGGACGTGAAAGAGCGGTGCGGCCCGAACGGCCCCTACGCGAAGGCCGACGGGTGGTTCCGGAAGGCCGCCACCTTGGCTTACGACGTGCCCGCCGCGGCCGCCTCAAACCGCGGTCGCAACCTGTTCAAATGGGCCGAGGACGAGTGCCAGCTCGGCAAGTACACGGCCGAGGACACGACCAAGCTGCCGCCGCGAAAGAAGTCGCTGGAGGACGCCGCAACCGCGCTGGGGCCGGTGGGCGAGACGACCGGCCCGCTGGCCGCCGAGGCGCGGTACTGGCTGGCCGAGGTGGCCCTACTCCGGGTCCAGGCGGCCGAGCGGGCGGGCGACGGCGACCGCCGGACGGCCCAGAAGGAGGCGATCGCCGCCCTCAAGCCGGTGCTGCCCCGGCCGGGCGAGACGGCCGACCCGGCCAAGTGGCAGATCGGGGCCGAGCGGCTGGTCGGCATTCACGTCGCCGAGTCCGACCGGCTCGAGAAGACGGGCGAGCTGTCGGCCGCCGCCGCCGCCGCCGCCCGCGCGGCCGAGGCCGCCGCCGCCCAGGCGCTGCCGAAAGCCCGTCAGGCCGAGCTTCTGGTGCGACAAGCCGGGCTGAGCATGGCCCAGGGCGGCGACGACCCGGCCAAGCAGGCGACCCACTACCCCGCGGCGCGCAGCCCACTCACCCGGGCCATCAAGGGCGACCCGGACAACCCGGCCCGGTGGGAGTGGCGGCTCGCGATAGGCAAGGTCGAGTTGGCCGCCGCCCGCGAGCTGAAGGACACGGACAAGAAGCGGGCGACCGCCCGCTACGCGGCGGCCTGCAACCACCTGCGGGTGGCCCAGGTGGTCGGCTACAAGCAGAAACAGGACACCCCGGTCATCGCCGCCGCCTTCAACCTGATGCAAAAGCAGATCGGCCCGATCTACGGGGACATCGACAGGTTTCTGAAGGCCGAGTACCCGGACGGCCTGCCCGTCGACCGATTCGGTGCCGCCGTCCGGCTGGTCTGGATCGACCTCGATTACGAGGCGGACAAGAAGGTGGCGGACGAGAAGCGGCCGCAAGTGACCAAACTGCTGGCCATGCTCCGGGCCGACAAGGCCGGGCTGGACGACGACCTGAAGGACGCCGGCGAGGCGGCGGCCGACCGGGTGCTGAGCAGGAAGTGACTTGCCCGCGGTCCTCCCGGAGCGACCCACTTATCCGTTTTACCCGCTACCACCGCAATTCCCCTACTGACCCGCCCAACCGACAGCCGACAAACATTCGTAGTTGTTTGTTCGGTCTCCCGCCATCAAGCGGGGGCCGCGGCCGGGGAGGGTTGCCCTGTCATGTCTACGTCTCGCCTGCGGCGTCGCGGTCTGTCGGCGCCGGCCGTCGTGCTGGCCACGGCCGGCATCGGGTTGGCACAATCCGGCCTGCCGGTGCCCCCGGCCGGCCCGGTGACACCCGTGAAGACCCAAGTGCAACCGGCCCCGGGCGCCACGCAATCCACCCCGCCGGCGGTCGCCCAGCCGCCGTCGGGGTCGGACACGCCGTCCGCCCCGCGGTCGGACATGCCGTCCGCCCCACGGTCCGACGCCCCCACCCCGTCCGCGCCCCGCGGCGGCGACGGCGGCGGCGGCGGGTCTCCGACTCCGTCCGCCCCCCGCGGCGGCAACGACGGCGGCGCCCCGTCGGTCGCCCAGACCGGGGCCACCGCCCCGCGGGCCGAGTCGAACGTCGGCAGCAACGCCCCGGCCGGGTCCACCACCAGCAACGTGTCCGGGGCCGGCGGGGCGGCGGGTGCCGCCCAGAACGCCAGCAACTCGGCCGACCTGTTGTCCCGCTCGACGGCCAGCACCGGCGTCGAGGTGCAGCGGAAGAACGCCATCGTCGGCGACCCGCGGGTGCGGGGGTTCCGCGCCGGCCAGTACACCACCACGGCCGACGGCGGGTCGTTCCAGCCGGCCCGCCTCGACCTCGACACGGCCATCACCAAGTTCGACGCCGGCAGCGTCCGCGACATCCGGGTGATCAAAGGGCCGTATGCCGCCACCTACGGCCCCGGCTTCTCCCACCTGGACCTGGCCACCCTCGGCAGCCCGCGGTACGAGTGCGGGTTCGAGTGGCACGGCCGCACCAGCGCCGGCTACCAGACCAACGGCAACCGCTGGGACTTGCTACAGAGCATCGACGCCGGCGACGCCATGTGGGGCTTTCGGCTGACCTACAACAACGCCACCGGCAACGACTACCGGGCCGGCGACGGTACGATGGTGCCCGGGTCGTTCACCAGCAACACCGTCAATTTCGCCGCCGGTCTGAACTTGACCGACAAGAGCAGCCTGGAGCTGCACGGGCTGGCCGTCGTTCAGAACAACCTGGAGTTCCCCGGCCTGTACTTCGACGTGCGGCAGTCGAACACCGACGCCTACAGCCTGCGGTACACGGCCGCCGACCAGGGGCTGTTCGACAAGCTGACGCTGGACGTGTGGTACAACAGCACGGCCAGCAGCGGCGACACCCGGTCCGGCAACAAGCAGGCGTTCGTCCAGAAGCTGCTCGGCGTGTCGTTCAACCCGACCCTGTTCCCGTCCGGGCCGGGCGTCGCCCCGGTGGCCGGCCAGCAGGTCGCCCTGACCGCCCCGCTGGGCAGCCTGTCCCGCCTGCCGGGGGTGAACCCGCAGACGGTCAACCTGTTCACCGACGACTCGACCACCCGGTTCGCCTCCCGGTCGGTCGGCTACCGGCTGGCCACCAACTGGGGGCCGAAGGACGACCCGTACCTGACCCTCGGCACCGACCTGAACGCCTACGGCCAGGGGCTGCGGGAGGACATCCGCATCAACCAGATTTCGGGCGCCGGCATCAGCACCGGGCTGCCGGTGCGGCCGGGCGCCCCGCTGTCGCTCACCCAGCAGCAGAGCATCCCCGAGTCCAACCAGGTGAACGCCGGGCTGTTCGTCCAGGCCCGGACGCCGCTCACCAGCCGCTGGAACCTCCGCAGCGGCGGCCGGCTGGACTGGGTCCGCAGCAGCAGCAACGACCGGCTGATCACGGGGAACTTCAACCTGTTCGGGCCGGCCGGGGCGAACGGCCTGAACGGCGACACCCAGGGCCGGCTGGTGCCGGGCGTCGCCCCGGTCGGGCCGAACGCCGTCAACCCGCTGGTGTACTCGGCGGATCGGTCCGACCCGAGCCTGGCCCGTAACGACCTGCTGGCCGCCGGCTTCCTGGCCAGCGAGTACAAGCTGGACGACAACTGGACCAGCGTGTTCTCGTTCGGCCACGCCCAGCGGACGCCGACGCTCACCGAGCTGTACGCCGCCGGGCCGTTCATCGGGGTGCTCCAGCAGGGCACCAGCCGGCTCGTCGGCGACCCCAACCTGCACAACGAACACCTCACGCAGATCGACTTCGGTCTGCGGGCCGAGTACGACTACCTGACCGTCGGCGGCAACGCCTTCTACGGGTGGCTCAACAACTATGTGACGTACGACGCTAACCGCCCCAGCCCCGGGCTGACACAGGTGGTGTACACCAACACCGACCTGGCCACCCTGGCCGGGGCCGAGCTGTTCGTCCAGGCCGACGTGCTCGACTGGCTCACCCCGTACGGCACCCTGGCCTACGTGCAGGGGGTGGACCAGACGGCCACCGACCGCCGCCGGGCCGACCAGCTCGACAGCAGCCGGCGGGACGACCCCTTGACGCTCCGCCGCAAGGGCAGCACCGAGCCGCTGCCGCAGATGCCGCCGCTGGAGAGCCGCGTCGGTGTCCGCATCCACGCCCCGGGCAAGGCGCCGCGGTGGCAGGTCGAGGTGAACGCCCGCATGGTGTCCGGCCAGACGCTGGTGGCCACCAGCCTGGGCGAGCAGACGACACCGGGGTTCACCGTGTTCAACGTCCGCGGGTTCGTCAAACTGACGGACACGCTGCTGGTGTCGGCCGGCGTGGACAACCTGGGCAACCGCACCTACCGCGAGCACCTGGACCCGATCGCCGGCAACACCCTCGGGTCGGGTGCGCTGCTGCGGCCGGGGACCAACTTCTTCTTCAACACGCAACTGACCTACTGACCGACCGCTCGCAGGCAGTACGGTCGGGAGGAACGGAATGGCCGGGCCGGTTGGGGCAACCGCTCCGGCCCGTCCGGTCGGGTTGTTACGGGGGTTAGCGGGGGATCGGTAGGAGAGACGGGTTAAAGAATCTTGCCGGTTGGCATTCGGGGACGCAAACTTATTCAAAACCGCCACGGCTCCCGTGCCGTCGTGTTTACTTGCACACGGATCCGCGCCCCCTCCCGAGTCGCACCATGAGCCGCACCTGGTGGGTCCGTCGGTTGTTCGGCCGTCGCACCACGTTCGCCACCCGGTCGGCCGCCCGACCGGGTCTAGTGTGGTTGGAAGAGCGAGTCAATCCGGTCACGCTGTTCGCCCTCGACAACCTGAACACGCTAGTGCGGTTCGACAGCGTGACCCCCGGGACGATTCTCGGCACGGCCACGATCACTGGTCTACAGCCCGGTGAGGAGGTGGTTGGGATCGACACCCGGCCGGCCACCGGACAATTGTACGCCTACGGCCAGGTGGACGACGGGACGACCCGCACCGGCCGCATCTACACCGTGGACCCTGCGACCGGGGCGGCCACCCAGGTCGGCGGGGCGCCGTTCAGCACGACACTGCCGGACAGCACGTTCGGCGGGTTCAACTTCAACCCGAACGTCGATCTGATCCGGGTCATCAGTGACACCGGCACTAGCTTGCGGGTTAGCCCGAACAGCGGGGCGTTGGTCGGCACCGACACGAACACGTCGCAGACCGGGCTGAACGGGGTGTCATACACAAACAACGACGGACTCAGTTCGACGACCACTTTGTACGGCGTGGACTTCCCCAACGACAAACTGGTGACTGTTGGCGGGTTGAACGGCAGCCCGTCGCCGAACACCGGACAGGTGTTCACGGTCGGCGCCACAGGCGTCGTCTCCAGCAACGCCTACGGAATGGAGATCACCTCGGCCGGTGGGGTGACGACCGCCTACGCCGTCGCCAACGAGAAGCTGTACACCGTTGACCTGTCGACCGGGACGTTCTCCCTGGTCGGGGCCGTCGGCGGTCCGGCGGTCAACTACCTATCGCTGACGGCGGCCCTGAGTACGATCGCGGTCGCCGGGTCGGCGGCCAACGACTCGCTCGTCGTGACGGCCACCGACGCCACCAGCGGCTCGTACTCGCTCAACGCCGGACCGGCCGTGCCGTTCGCCGGCGTCACTTCGTTCAGCTTCCTGGGCGGGGCCGGCAGCGACTCGCTGACCGTGCAGAACCCGGCCGGCGGGCTGTTCGCCCCGGCCGGCGGGGTGCGGTACTTCGGCGGCGCCGGCGTCGGCGACAAGCTGGCCGTTTACGGCGGGGCGTCCACCGCCCAGACGTTCACCCTGCTGCCGGACGACGCCACCGGCCACCGCGGCACGATCCAACTGACGAACGGGGTGGTCACGGCCGGCTACACCTACTCCGACCTGGAGCCGGTGCTGGTGAACGCCGGCACTCCGACGACAATTATATTCAATCTGCCGGCCGGTGACGGCGACAACCAGGCCGTGCTGGAAGACGACGGCACGGCCGGCGACGGCGTGTCCCGCCTGCGGAGCGGCGCCGCCACATTCGAGACGACCGACTTCGCCGCCCCGAGCGGCTCGCTAACGGTCAATTTGAGCAACGACGGAGAAACGCTGACACTCGCCGGCTTGGACGCGGCTTTCGCCGCCCCCGTGTCGCTAATCGGCGGGGCCGGGGCGGACACGGTCAACCTGGTCCGGGCCGCCGTGCCGGTGTCGGTCCGCACCGGGGGCGGCCTGGACGCGGTGAACGTGGGCAACGGCGGGGTCGTCGGCTCGCCGGGCCTGCTGACCCCGCTGGCCGCCGCCGTCACCGTGGACGGCGAGGCCGGCGGGGCCATCCTGACGGTGGACGATAGTGGGGCCGGGGTCGCCGCGAACTACGGCGTGTCGGCCACGGCCGTCACGCAGAGTACGCCAACGGGCTTCGGCGGGGTAACGTATTCCAACATCACCTCGCTGCTGCTGACCGTCGGTTCCGGGGCAAACGTGGTCGATGTGACCAGCACAAAAATTCCAACAACTGTTCGCACGAATGCCGGGGCGGATTCGGTCTTCGTCACCGGGGCCGGCCTCGGCGCCGCCCTCCAGGTGGACACCGGGTCGGAGAACGACGCCGTTACCCTGATTGGGGTGCCGGCACAGTCGGTGACGGTGGACGGCGGCACCGGCACCGACACCCTGACGGGGCCGGACGGCGGGGCCGCCTTCTCCATCGCCGGGGCGAACGCCGGCAGCGTGTCCGGGGCGACCTTCGCCGCCGTCGAAAACCTGACCGGCGGGACCGGCAACGACACCTTCACCTTCGCCGACGGGGCCGGGGTGAGCGGGCTGGTGGACGGCGGGGCCGGCACCGACGCCCTCGACTACGCGGCGTACAGCACCGGGGTGCGGGTGAACCTCGGGGCCAACGCCCCGGGATTCGTGGCCGGCCTGGAGGGCGCCCAAGAGGTGCCTGCGGTCGTCACGCCGGCGGCCGGCACAGCCAGCCTGACCTACGACCCGGCCACCGGGCTGTTCACCGTTTCCGTCACCGTGACGGCCCTGGACCCGGCGACCGTGACCGGGTTTCACGTCCACCGCGGGGCGTTCGGGGTGAACGGCCCGGTGGTCGTGGGCCTGCTCGGACTGGCCCCGCTGGTGCCGGCCGGCAGCGGGTTCACGTTCACCGCCGTCGGGGTGGCATTGCCAGCCATCAACGAGGCGGCGTTGCTCGGCGGCATCGCGTATCTAAACATCCACACGGCCGCCAGTCCCGGCGGGCTAATCCGCGGCCAACTGTTCCCGACCGCCGCGTTCGTGAATGTCCCCGGGGTGGCCACCGGCACCGGCGGCGTGTCGAACGTCGAGAACGCCACCGGCGGGTCGGCGGCCGATAGCCTGGTCGGCAGCAACCTGCCGAACATGCTGAGCGGGCTGGGCGGCAACGACACCCTGGTCGGGGCCAGGGGCAACGACACGGTGTCCGGCGGGGCGGCGAATGACGTGCTGGTGTGGAGCAACGGTGACAACAGCGACCTGCTGGATGGCGGCGCCGGCACCGACCTGGTGCAGGTGAACGGGGCGGTGTCGGCCGGGGACGTGTTCACCGTCGGGCCGAACGGCCCCCGGGTGGCGTTCGCCCGTACCAACCTGGTGCCGTTCGCCCTGGACATTGGCACGGTCGAGACGCTGACGGTCAACGGCATCGGCGGGGATGACACCTTTACGGCCAAGAACCTGGCCGGGGTGGCTGACCTAACTCAGCTCAGCCTAAACGGGTTAGACGGCAACGACACCTTTACCGTCGCCCCGTCGCCGACCGTGGCGGTGCGGGTGAACGGGTTCAGCCCCGTCGCCCCGACCCTGCCCGGCGACACCCTGACCCTGGACGCCGAAAACAACACCCTGTCCCAGACCCCCGGGGCGGACGCCTCGTCGGGCGTCTTGAGCGTACCCGGCCGACTGCCGGTGACGTTCGTCTCCATCGAGACGCTTGCCGCGGTGAACGTGTCCGCCACGCTCGTCACCGGGACCAACGGCGACGACACGGTAGTGCTGTTCAAGACGGCCGGCGGCCAGACGGTGTACACGTTCAACGGTGGGCTGGCGCTGCCGGTGTTCGGCCCGGCGTTCCAGTTCAACGGGCTGGCCGGCAAGGACGTGCTGGAGGTCGATTACACGGTCGGCGGCGACCCGCTGTCCGGGCTGACCAAAGGGGTGACGTTCGACGGTACCAACAAGGCCGGCGACACCCTGGTGCTGTTCGGCAGCGGCACCCAGGCGGCAACTTATGTGGCCGACAAGACGGAGTCTGGGAAAGGCACGCTCAGCGTCACCGACGGGGCCTCGACCGGGGTGGTGTCGTTCCGCAACCTGTCGCCGGTGGACGTGAGCAACCTGGCCAAGTACACGGTCAGCCCGGCCGGGGCGACGAACGTGTTGCTGGTGGCCGACGGCAAGGACTTCCTGACCAACAGCCAACCGGCCGTGGTGATCAGCGGAACGACCGACGGGTTTGCCATCGAGCCGACGTCGGCCCGCAACGTCGGCGAGCTGGTGATCGACACGGCCGGTACCGGGGCCGCCGATACGGTGACGCTCGGACCGGTCTCGACGGACCCGGCGGTGGCCTCGCTCACCGTCCGCACCGGCATCGGTGCAGACGTGGTGACGGCGTCCGGCAGCATCGGACTAACGGGCACCCTGTCCATTGACTCGAAGGACGTGAACCTTCTGTCGTTCATCTCCGTTGGTGGGTCGGCCGCCTTTGTCAACAGCGGCACCTTGGTACTGAATGACGCTACGGTGATCGCGTCAGGGCCGATCACACAGACGGGCGGGCCTGTCACACTGGCCGGCACCGAGTCCGTGCTATTCACCCCGTTCAGCACGATCTCGCTCCAGGGGGCCATCGACGCGGCCGTGGCCGGCACGAGCAAGCTGAGCGCCACCGCCAACGACCCGACGCTCGGCGTCCTCACGCTATCCGGTTCGGTCGGTGTCACCTCCCGCCCGGACAGCCTGTTCCTGACCGGTGGTAAACAGATCAGCCTGGGTAGTGCGACGTACCGCACCACCGGCGACCAAGTGTTCAACGGCCCGGTGCGGGTGTCGGCCGCGGCCGTGGGGTTCACGTCCGGCACGCTCGTCCAGTTCCAGCCGAACACCGCCGGCGAGCCGGTGCTGAACGGGGCCAGCGCCGTGACGGCCGCCGCCCCCGGCGGGGTGACGTTCGGCGGGCCGGTCGGGTCGCTCACCCCGCTGGCCTCGCTGGCGATAGCCGCCGGCAGCCCGGCCGACCTCGGCGGGGACGTGACCACCGTCGGCCCGCAGACGTACACCGGGCCTGTCGGGCTGGCGGCGAATGCCACTCTGAAGACCACCGCCGCGGCCGGGGACGTGCTGTTCGCCTCGACGGTGGACACCATCCCGTTCGTGGGCAACTTCGGGCTGACCGTCAACACCCCCGGCGGCGGCACCACCACCTTTGCGCGCGACGTGGGCCAGGGGTTCGGCACGTCCGGCCGGCTGGCCTATCTGAAAACGGACGCGGCGGGCGTCACCGTTCTGGGCACCGCCGCCACCCCGCCGGCCGTACTGACTGTCAACGTCGGCGGGCCGGTCGCCTTTGCCGACCCGGTGCGGCTCGGCTTCAACGTGCTCATCCAAACTCCGGGGACGGTCGGGTTCGGGTCCACCGTAGACGCGGTACCGGCCAACGGGAGTGTGCTGACCGTGGCCGGCGGGGCCGGGGTGCGATTCGGCGGGTTCGTCGGCGGCACCGGCCGGGTGCGGGCGGTGTTCGCGTGCACCGCCGACCCCGGGGCGGTCATTGCTATCGACGGGGGCGGGGCGACCGTCCGCGACTCCGTGTCGTTCGGCGGGCCGGTGGTGCTCGGGGCCGACGCCACCTTCACCGCTGCCGACCCGAACGGAACGGTCGCGTTCGACACCTCGGCGGCCGGCACCGGGCTGGACTCGGCGGCCGGCGGGCCGTTCGGCGCAACGGTCCGCGCCGGAGCCACCGGGCTGGCTCTGTTCCGCGGCCCGGTCGGGGCGGCCCGTCCGCTGGCCTTCCTACGGGTCGGGCCGACCGGCACCATCGCCGTCCAGGGCGGGCTAGTGTCCACCGTCGGCGACCAGGTGTACGACGGGCCTGTAACGGTGTCACAAGGCACGACCTTCCGCAGTGTGACCGCGGCCGGGGCTTCTCCTGGCACCGGGCCGATCACCTTCAAGGGTTCGCTGACCGCGCTCCCGGTGGGGTCGCCTGTCACCGTAACTACGGCCGGCCCGGTGGCCTTCTTCGGCCCGGTCACGGCCGCCAGCCTACAGACTCTGTACGGGCCGGTGGACATCAACGGCGGCAGCGTGTTCACCCCTGGCGGCCCGCAGCTCTACGGCGGCCCGGTGCTGCTGTCGGCCCATACCTTGTTGACCGCCGGCACCTCGGTGACGTTCCTCAGCACGCTCGACTCGAACGCTGCCGGCCCATACACGCTGGACATTAACTCCCCGGCGACCATTTTCCGCGGGGCCGTCGGCCGGCGGACGGCCGGGGCTACCCCGCTCCAGTATCTGAACGTGAGCGGCACCGCCTCGGTCGCCAGCAACATGCGGACGGTCGGCTTCCAACGCTACAGCGGGCTGGTCACGCTGACCGGCCCCTTGTCCACTTTCGACACCGTGCTGGCCCCCGGGTTCACCGCCGTCGGTACCGGCCCGGTGACGTTTGCCGGCACGCTGGACGGCGGCGCTGGCGTGCTGGTCCGAACAAGCGGTGACACGATGTTCGGGGGGTCGGTCGGTGGCATTGTGTCGCTCGCCGGGCTGGTCACCGACGGCGGCGGCACCACCCGCGTCAACGGCGGGCTGGTACGGACGACCGGCGACCAGGCGTACGCCGACGCAGTGCGGATCGGGGCGGACGCCCGGTTCATCGCCGGCGGAGCCGTGTCGTTCGGCAGCACATTGGACGGCCCGTTTGCCGCCACCGTCACCGCCCCCGGGGCAACCACCTTCGGCGGCAAGGTCGGCGGCATCACCCCACTGGCCAGCCTGACCGCCGACGGTGGCGGTACAACGGCCGTGGCCGGCGGGCTGGTCGTTACCATCGGCTCACAGACGTTTGCCGACGACGTGACCCTCGGGACCGACGCCCTGTTCACCAGCGCGGCAGCAGGGGCTATCGCCTTCGCCGGCCGGTTGGACGCGACCGCCCTCGGTGCCCAGGGGGCACGAGTCGCCACGGCCGGCGTCACGACCTTCGGCGGCCCGGTCGGCGGCCTCCGTCCGCTGGCCTTCCTGACCGCCGACGGCGGCGGCACCACGGCCGTGGCCGGCGGGCTGGTGCAAACCACCGGCCCGCAGAACTACCTCGACCCGGTGTCCGCCCCCGGGGACGTGACTTTCCAGACGGCGGACCCGGGCACCGGGGCCGTGCCCGGCACCGGCGCCATCCGCTTCCTCGATCCGTCGCCCGCCAGCCTGACGGCCGGCGGCGTCGTCACCATCTGCACCCTCGGCCCGATCGTGTTCGAGGGCGGGGTGACGGCTGCCGGGCTGCGGCTGGAGTGTGCCGGCGGAAGCATCGACCTGAACGGCGGGTCGATCGCCACCGCCGGCGAGCAGGTGTACGCCTCGGACGTGGTGCTGACGGAAGACCTCGTCCTGACGGCCAGCCGGGTGAACTTCGGCGGCCGGGTGGACAGCGACCTCGCCTCGAACTGGAAGTTGGCCGTGGCCGGCGACGCGGTGTTCGGGCTGCAGGTGGGCGGGGCGCAGGCGGCAGGCATTTCCGGCCGGCAGCCGCTCGGCCGGCTCGACGTGGCCGGCTCGACCCTCCTCGGCGGCGGGCTGGTCCGCACCACCGACCAGCCGAACTCCGCCTTCCCCGGGAGCGGCAGCCAGAACTACGGCGGGCCGGTGTCGATCACCCGGTCCACGCTGTTCGAGGCGGTCGGGTCGAAGACTGGGGCGGTTCGCTTCCTCGGCACTCTGGACGCCGCCCTCCCCGACTTCGGCGTGACGGTGACGACGGCTGGGCTGACCGAGTTTACCGGATCGGTCGGCGGCACCGGCCCGCTCGGCAGCCTGACGACAGACGGCGGCGGCGTGACCATCATCTACGGCACGCAGGTGCGGACGGTCCTCGGCCAGACGTACCGGGATGCGGTGCGGCTGGACGGCCCGGCGGTCGGATTCACGTCACTCGCCGGCGGGGACATCCGGTTCGCCGACCGGCTGGACTCGCTGCCCTTCACCAACACGGCTGTGACCGTCACCACCGGCGGGGCCGTCCGGTTCGAGGCGCCGGTGGGCAAACTGCTGAACCCGCTACGCGGCCTGACCACGGCCGGAAGCGGTACGACCTTCGTCAGCGGCGGCGACATCTTTACGATGGGCAACCAACGCTACGGACAACCGGTGCGGTTGGTGACGGACACGACGTTTACGGCCAGCGGCGAGGTGAACTTCGACAGCCGGCTGGACGCCGCCGCCCCCGGTGGGGCGGCGGCCACCGTGAACACTTTTTCCCACACCCGGTTCGCCGGGCCGGTCGGGTCCGAGAACCCGCTTGCCACGCTGACCACCGACAACCCTGGGGTGGTGTTCTTTGCCGGCGGGCTGGTCCGCACCGCCGGCGACCAGTCGTACCTCGATCCGGCAGTGACGCAGACCAGCACCCAGTTCACCAGCGACGGCGGTGCGGTCCGGTTCGGCCAGACGCTTGATGGGCCGGGGGCGGTGGTGGTCGCGGCCGGGCAAACCACGTTCGGCGGGGCCGTCGGCGGGACCACGCCGCCGGAGGTGGTGCAGGTGAGCGGGCCGGCGACGGTGGCCGGCGGGCTGGTGCG
Organism: Fimbriiglobus sp.; assembly: GCA_043787415.1. Taxonomy (GTDB): domain Bacteria; phylum Planctomycetota; class Planctomycetia; order Gemmatales; family Gemmataceae; genus JAXMAZ01. The sequence continues at coordinate 35,116 of JAYVUZ010000255.1, forward strand.
GGCGGCCACCGCCGTCCGCTTCCTCGGTCCGGTGACGGCGACGGCCGACACCACGTTCGCTACGACCGCCGCCGGCCTTGGCGTGGAGATTTCCTTCGGCAGCACCCTGACCGCAACCGGTAAGGCCGTGGTGGTGAACTCGGCCGGCCGTACTGCCTTCGGCGGTGATGTGGTAGTCGGGTCGCTGACAACCGACGCGACTGGCGCCACTACTGTTGCCACTCCGAACGTGACCGCTACCGATGCCGTGGACTTCGGCGACCGGGTGGAACTGTCTAACAACCCGGTAACGGTCCGCGGCGGCAGCGTCCGGTTCCGCCAAACGGTGAACGGCCCAGGCGACGCTCTCACCGTCCTCAGTCCCGGCGTGACGCGGTTCGACGGGCCGGTGGTTCTTCTGGCACTCGCCACCGACACCCCCGGCACTACCGAACTCAACGGCGTGTCGGTATCGACGGCCGCCGGCCAGACCTACGGCGACCCAGTGACTTTGGTTCAGAGCACTCGATTTGACGCCGGCGGTAGCGTTACCTTCCAGCAGTCCCTGACCGGACCGGCTGACGCCGTGTTGAACGTTGCGTTCGAGACGGTGTTCAACGGAGTTGTGAACGTCGGCTCGCTGGCTACCGACGCTCCCGGCCTGACCCGGGTGAACGGCGGCAGTGTGACCACTGCCGGCGGCCAACAGTTCGGTGACGCCGTACGAGTGGACGGCCTGCCAGCAACATTCGTCGCCGGCGGGGCCGTGCTGTTCAACAGCTCGCTCGACGGCCCGCAGTCGGCGACCGTCACCGCCCCCGGCGACACCGTGTTCGGGGCGGATGTCGGCGGCCTCACCCCGCTGGCGGCGGTGACGCTTAACGGCGGCGGTCGCACCATCCTCCGCGGCAGTCAGGTGCGGACCACCGGCGACCAGGACTATGCCGACAAGGTTCTCGTGGACGGCCCGGCGGCGATCGCCCTGCACGGGGCCAACATCACCCTGCGGGACGACTTCACCTCGCCAGTGCCCGTGGCCGTGGAAGCCAGCGGCAAGCTGACGCAGACCGGCGGCACCCTGTCGGCCCCGGCCGTGACTGCCACCGTCGGCTCGGCGACGTTCGCCGGGAGCGTTACGGCTTCCAGCTCGCTCGCCGTGACGGCCAGCGGCACCGTGTCCCAGACGGCCGGCACCCTTTCGGCCCCGGCCCTGTCGGTGAAGGCCGCGTCCGTCGCACTCGCCGGCACCGTGACGGCCGGCCTGCTGACCCTCGACGCCGGCGGCGGCACCACCCAGACCGGCGGTAAGGCGACGGCCGGCAACCTGGTGCTGCTCGGGGCCGGGGAAACCGCGTTGGACCGGGCGGCCAACGACTTCGACACCCTGACCGCGAACCTGAGCGGCGGCACCCTGCGGCTGTCCGACGCCGGCGACCTGAGCCTGGGCGCCGCCGGCGTATCGCTGGCCGGCGGCGGGTTTGTCCGCGTCCGCACTGGCGGGTCGTTCACCGCTCCGGCCACCAGCACCGTGAGCATTCCGGGCGGCCAGCTCGTTGTCTACCCCGGTCTGAACCCGACCAAACTGGATGGCACCACCGACACCCAGGGGGCGACCGTCCGCTACGCCGCCACCACGACGGCCAGTCAAGTCGTACTCGGCCGGCCGACCGCGGCCATCGACAGGCCGGCGGTGGCAACGTCTGGCGCACTGCCGGACGAGCCGGTGTCGCCGACGGCCGCCGGGTTCCAGGCCGACGCCAACACCGGGCGGGACACGTTCGTCGTCCGGCCGGTGGCCGGCACCCCGATCTTCGTGTACGGCAACGAGCCGCGGACGGTTCCGGGTGACCGGCTGCTGCCCGACTTCGCCGGCCGGGCGGTGGTGCAGTTCTCCTACGACGGCAAGGACGGGTTCTACGTCCTGGGTGACGGGGCGGTGCTGCGGTTCTCCAGCATCGAGTCGCTAAGTGGGCTGAGTCTGGCGGCGTTCGTGGCTCAGACCGGCGAGCCGCGGGACGCCAGCGGGGCCGCCAGCCAGCAGTACGCCGTCCGGGCCGTCCGCACCCAGAACGGCACGGTGCTGACCGGCGGGCTGAAGGGCGCCCGGCTGCCGGATAACCCGTTCGTGGTGTCGCCGGCCCTGGTCAACCCGGCCGCCCCGACCCAGTCGCCGCGGCTCGCGTTCGGCGACTTCAACGGGGACAACGTGCCCGACCTGGTGCTGGCCAACGGCCCAGGCACCCCGCCGCTGGTGACGGTGATCGACGGCACGGCCATCGACCTGCTGCCCGACGGCAGCCTGTCCGACATCGCCACCCTACAGAGTCGGCGTGGCCGGAACGGCCAAAGCCTGATCCTGGCCCAGTTCTACGCCTACGACCCCGGCTTCCAGGGCGGGGTGAACGTGGCCGTCGGCAACCTGGGCGGGGGCGGGCTGACCATCGTCACCGGGGCCGACGAGGGCGGCGGGCCGCACGTCCGCAGCTTCCGGCTGGTGCCGCAGACCGGCCAGGCCAACCCGTTCGGGGCCGTGCCGGTGAGCAACCCGTTCGGCAGCTTCTACGGGTACGAGGCGGCGTTCGGCGGCGGGGTGCGGGTGGCGGTGGCGGATGTCACCGGGGACGGCAAGGACGACCTGATCCTGGTGCCCGGGGCCGGCGGCGGCCCGCGGGTGCGGGTGTACGACGGGGCGGCGGTACTCGCGGCCAACGCCCCGCTCAGCCGGGACGCGGCCTCCTACGCCGACTTCTTTACTGTCGAGGAGTCGTTCCGCGGCGGGCTGTTCGTGGCCGCCGGCCAGTACCGTTCGGACGCCAAGCAGGCCGACATCATTGTGGGGGCGGCCGGCGGCGGCGGCCCGCGGGTCATGATCTTCGCCGGCGACACCGTCCGGCAGGCCAAGCCGACGGTGCTGGCCGACTTCTTCGCCTTCACCACCCTCGAGCAGTCGGACCGGCTGTTCGGTCAAGCCGGCTACTTCACCGGGGTGGGCGGGGTGTCGTTCGGCGGCCGCGGGGGCAGCGGCTTCCTGGACGTGCTAGCGAGTACCGGCCGCGGGCCGCAACTGACCGTCCGGCAGTTCGACGGCGGGCCGAATCTGACTGCCGCTACCCCGACCCGATCGGACCTGACCAACGCCCCGGCGACCCTTATCCCGCCGCTGGTGGACGTCAACGGGGTGCGGCTCGACCCGGACCGACTCAACTACGGGGCCACGGTCGGCGGGTTTGTCGATCCGGCGCTGTAGTCGGGCGTGAAAGAATGACGCGACGGCCCGGCTTGTGCCGGGCCGTCTGCATTTGCGGCTCAAGCGGGTTGTGTGGGCGGCCGATACTCACGTTAGAGTTCCGCCGCACCGTCCACGGAGGGGCCGCCATGCTCCCCGGCTTGCTGGCCACTTTCGTGCTTGCCCAGGCCCAGCCGCCGGCCGTGCCCGCCCCGCCGGCCGTCGTCGCCCCGGTGGCCCAGCCCGCCGGCCTGCCGCCGAGCATCGACCCGCTGCCGGGTGGGGCACAGGCCGGCGACGGCGGGTTCTCGTTCGACACCACCCACAACGGCCCGCCGTGGGCCTTCTGGGGCGGGGTCGATTACCGCATGATGTGGCTGAAGCCGGCCGCGTCGCCGGGGGTGCTGGCCACGGCCAACGGGGTGCCGTTCGGGGCGGGCACCACCGAGTTTGGCCGGGTCAACGGCATCGGCTTCAGCGTCGGCGCCTGGCTGAACGACCGCCATACCTGGGGCGTGACGGCCGGCGGGCTGCTGCTCGAACAGAAGGACACCATAGCCGCCGTCGGCGGGCCGGGCACGGTCGTCCGCCCGTTCACCGATGCCTTGACTGCCGGGCCGGCCCTTTTTCTGGTGAACGCTCCGGCGGCCGGCGTCACCGGCTCGCTGGCCACGGCCCAGGGCATCCGTCTGAGCGGGTTCGACGTGGGGGTGGTGAACAACCTGCTCACCACCTGCGACTGCCACTGGGCGGCCGACTTCACCGCCGGCTTCCGCTACCTGGACCTGGACGAGTACTTGACCGTCACCCAGCGTTCGACCGTCACCGGCCCGCTGCCGTTCGCCGGCCGGCCGCTCGACGGGGTGGACGCACTGACCGTGACCGACCGCTTCCGCACCCGCAACCAGTTCTTCGGCCCGCAAGTGGGGCTACGCGGCGAGTACCGGACCGGCAGCTTCTTCGCCAGCCTGGGCGGCAAGTTGGGCATCGGCAACGTCCACCAGCGGGCGGACATCGACGGCCGGTCGGACGTGACCGGCGTGGGTGCGGTGGCGGGCGGCCTCTTGGCCACCCAGGGCAGCAACCTCGGCCGATTCACCACCAACCGCTTCGGGGTGCTGGTGGATGTTGGGGTGGCGGCCGGCTACCAGTTCGCCGCCTGGGGACGTGCCAAAGTGGGGTACGACTTCCTCTATCTGAACGACGTGGCCCGGCCGGGCCAGCAGGTGGATGCGACGCTCAACAGCCGGCTCATCCCGACCAGCCGCAACTTCGCCGGGTCGTCCGGGCTGACGGCCCCGGTGCCGACCGGCCGGACCGACGACTTCTTCGCCCACGGCTTCCGGGTCGGGCTGGAGCTGATGTACTAACCGCCGGCCGGCTACTATGTCGGCATGAGCGACGCCACCGACCTGGCCCGTGACCTGTACGATCGCGGCGTGGCCGCCGCCGAGGGCGGCGACCATCGGGAGGCGGTCGAGTGCTTCACCCGGGCCGTCGGCCACCGGCCGGACGTGGCCGCCGCCTACCGCGGCCGGGCCGCATCGCTGGTACAACTCCGCCGGGCCGCCGAAGCACTGGTGGACCTCGACCGGGTGGTGCGGATCAAACCGCGTGACCCACTCGGCTACTACGAGCGAGCCGGGCTGCGGCTAGCCCAGCGGCTTTACGCGGGCGCTGTCACCGACTGCGACACGGCTCTGGAACTGGACCCCGGCTGGGCGCCCGCTTACGGGCTGCGGGCACAGGCCCACGCCGCCGCCGGCAACTCCCCGCAATCGCTGCTGGACTTCGAGTCGGCCATCCGCCACGAGCCAGACGTTGCCGCCGACCACCGCCGCCGCCGGGACGCACTGCTGGAAGAGGTCGGGTCGCCGCCACCGGACTCCCGGCCCGAACATGCCAAGATGCTGGCCGGCGAATTGTACAACCCTTACGTCCCCGACTTGGTCGAGGCTCGCAGTAAGGCCCGGGTGCTGTTCAAGCGGTTCAACAGCGGTGATGAGTCGGCCCTGCGGGAACTGTTGCCGCACGCCGACGAGGGCCTCGGCATCGAACCGCCGTTCTTCTGCGACTACGGGGTGAACATCCGGCTGGGCAAGAAAGTGTTCTTCAACTTCGACTGTGTGGTGCTGGACTGTGCCGCAGTGACGGTCGGCGATCACACGCTGTTCGGCCCCGGCGTCCACATCTACACAGCAACACACCCACTCGACGCATCCCAACGTCGCACCGGCCTGGAAAGTGCAAAGCCGGTCAGCATTGGTGCGGACGTGTGGGTGGGCGGCGGGGCCATCCTGCTTCCGGGGGTGACGGTAGGCGACGGGGCCGTGGTCGGGGCCGGCAGCGTGGTGACGACGGATGTACCAGCCGGTGCCGTGGTCGGCGGCAACCCGGCCCGGCCGCTGCGGTAGTCGTCCTAGTTGCCCGGCTTGATCTCGATCTTGCCGCCGCCCGGCCCAGTGATGGTCGTATCCCGACTGGTGTCACGGGTCGGCTGGGTCTTGACCTCGACCGAGCACCCGGCCACCGTCACCCCGGCCGCTGCAAGCACCAGTGTCGCCACCCGCTTCTGTACACTGTTCGCCATGTCCGCCTCGGGTTGGTCCCGCCCCGGTTCGGGGCGACACCTCCCGCTTTGCAACCGCGATGCCGATCGCCCGGCCGCTACTATTAAGGTATGACCCCTCCCGACGCCCTCGCCCTGGTTCGCCGCGGGCAGAGCTACGCTCGCCGGCAGGAGTACGCTCGCGCCCTGGAGGCCTACACCGGGGCCATCGACCTACTGCCAGACGACCCCGAGCTGCTGCTCCAGCGGGGCCTCGTGGCCGCCGCCGCCGGCCAGCACTTGCCCGCGGTGGAAGACTTCAGCCGGGCCGTCGAGCTGGACCCGACCCTGCCGACCGCCCACCACAACCGGGCCACCGCGTACGCCGAACTCGGCCGGTTCGACGACGCCATCGCCGACTACACCGAGGCCGTCCGCCTCGACCCGGACGACTCGGACCCGCTCAACGGTCGGGGGGCCGCCCTGAGCCGGGCCGGCCGGCACGAGGACAGTCTGGCCGACTTCGCCACCGCCTACGAGATGGAACCCGGGTCGTTCCGCATCCCGTTTAACCGCGGCCACGCCCTGATCGCCCTCGGTCGGCACGCCGAGGCGTTGGCCGACTACACCGCCGCCCTGGCCGCCCAGCCGCGGCACCCGCGGGCCTACCTGTACCGCGGGCTGTGCCACGAACAGCTCGGCGACCGGGCCGCTGCCGAGAGCGACCTGTCCACCGCCCTGCGGCTGGCCCCCGGCCTGCCGGACCCGCTCTGGCACCGCGGCCGGGTGCGGGCCGCCTGCGGCAACCACGCCGGGGCGGCCGGCGACTACCTGGCCCTGTGTCGGCTGACGCCCGAAAACCCCCACGCCCACAACCTCCGCGGCGTCGCCCTGGCCGCCCTCGGCAAACTGGGCGACGCTGCGGAGGCGTTCGGGGAAGCGGCCAACCGCTCGCCCGAGGACGGCGGCCCGCCGTTCAACCGCGGCCTGGCCCTGGCCAAGCTCCGCCGCTGGGACGACGCCCTGGCCAGCTACAACCGGGCGGTCGAGCTGCTGCCGGACGACCCGTCGTGCTACCTGCATCGCGGGTACGCCCGGCTGGAACTGCTCGACCCCGAGCGGGCCGCCGCCGACTTCACGAAGGCCGTCGAACTCGACCCGACGGACGAGCGCACCTGGCTGGCCCGGAGCATCGCTCGCCGGCAGGCAGGCGACCACGCCGGGGCGCTGGCCGACGCCGACGCCTTGGTGGCACTGGACGACGCGGTGCCAGCGGGGCACGTCCAGCGGGCGGCCGCCAAGTACCAACTGCAACGCTTCGCCGAGGCCATTGCCGACTACCGGGTGGCGCTCGACCGCATGGGCGACCGGCCCGACCCCGGCACCCTGAACTCGCTCGGCTGGCTGCTGGCCACCGCCCCGGACGAGGGCGTGTGGGATGGCCCGGCGGCCGTCGGCTTCGCCGAGGAGGCGTGTCGGCTGACCGACGACACGGTGGCGGGGTTCCTGGACACGCTGGCGGCGGCGCTGGCCCGGGCCGGCCGGTTCGCCGACGCCGCCCGCAAGCAGGAGCAGGCCATCGCCCTGGTGCCGACGGACGACCGGGCCGGGTACGCCGCCCGGCTCGAACGCTACCGGGCTGCGGTGGCGTACACCGAGGTGCCGGGGACGTGACCCAGCGGTTGACACCCGCCCGCCGGGCCGCACAATCGGGTGTCATGAACGCCTCCCGCCCAAGTAGCTCAACCGCTAGCGGTACGACTCGCTCCGCACAGGGGGCGCCGACCACGACTGGGCGCCGGCAGTGCATCCTGTTCCACGACCCGCGGCACGCCCTGGCTGATGGCCTGACGCTCGCCACCTGTCCGTCGACGACCTGGCCGGGCCATTGTGACCCTCGTCGCGGCCGGCTACCAGGCGGCGAACACCCTGCTCATCCGGGACAGGGCGGCACGAGGTGCGGTGCGTGGCGGCGGTGTGCGACCCGGGTGGGCGGCCGACTGACCGGACGTGACGGCAGTTCGTGGCAGCCCTGCGCAATCGGCCGGTGCCGGCCGGAGAGAAGGCGGCCGTCGAGCGGATGCGGGCCGACCGGCTCAGCCTGCGGGCCATCGTCCGCATCACCGGCCGGTCCCGGACGTGGGTCCGGAGTTTCGTCTACCACCTGGACCGTTACCGGACCCCGCACGGACCCGGTTGGCAACTCGCACGCAGCGATCCGTCCAATACTAATGATCAGTTCAGTGTCGGCTATGGTATCGGTGCCGCGTCGCTGCTCGGCGTCTCTGGCCGTAATGTCTTCGCCCGGTCGAAGTCTGCCTGAGCGTGGGCGGTGTCGTTCATCTTCCGCATCGCTCGCCCGCGGTTGTACAAGGCACACGCGAAGTCCGGACGCAAGGCGATGCAACTGCTGAAGCAGCCGGCGGCCGCGTCATGCTGGCCGAGTTCCGCGTGGCAGATGCCGAGCAGATACCAGCCGGCGACGTGACCCGGGTCGTCGCGGCTGAGTTCACGCAACAGCGGAAGGGCGTTCCGGTGGTCGCCCCGGGATAGAAGCCGCTCGGCCCGGATCAGCCGGTCGGACGCGCGGTCGGCCGAAACACCCGGCAGTCGGTCCCGCAGTGCGGCCTCGTGAGGCTGCCCGGTCAGGCGGAGCAACTCGGCCCGGTGGTCCCGAACCCCTTGAGGCTCGCGGCCGTCGCTGTAACACGCCCGTGCGGCGGAGTTCAAGCTGAGCGACCGCAGCAACTGAGTCTTCGGGTCGGCATGACCCGCGTTGAGTACGGCCCGGCTTGCCGTCACCCGGGCGAGCAGGGCGAGCAACTCGCCGGCCTGGTCCCGCAACCGCGCTTGGTCGATCCGGTCGAGGTTTTGTACGGCACGATCCGTCCACCAGTCGGGCCGGGTGAGAACACCGTACCGGGCGAGTGCCGCTTCGCCGCGCTCGGCCCCCTCGTCCGGCCGGCGGCTGTCTGTACCGTCGAGTAGCAGGGCGACGGCGGTCTGAGCGTCGGCGGTGAAATCCCGGGCCGTGGCCTTCGCGTCCGATTTGCTCGGTCGGGGGCTGAAGCTGTACACGGCGGCATTCGCCGACACGCTGACGACGGCGGCCACGGCCAGCACGCCGGCCGCGACGGCCCGCGGCCGGTTCCGCCGCAGCCACTTCCGCGCCCGCTCCCGGCGGGACGGCTCGGGCGTGTGCGCGAGCGGGAGGTGGGCCAGGTGCCGGTCCAGGTCCGTTTTCAGGTCATGGGCGGACTGGTAGCGGCGGGCCGGGTCCGGCTCCAGGCAGCGGCGGACGACCGCCTCGACCGCCGGGCTGACCGCCCGGTTCCACGGCCGCAGTTGCGGGGTGGCGCGGTCGGCGAGCATCGCCCGCAGGGATTCGGGATCCGCCTGCTTGTACCGCGGGTGGGGGCTACGGCGGGTCAGCAGCTCGTACAGGATGACCCCAAGAGAGTACAAGTCCGACCGGCCGTCCACCGCCCGCGGGGTGCCGGTGAACCCGGCGATCTGCTCGGGCGACATGTACAGCGGGGTGCCCCCGCGGCTGCCGTCCGCGGCGGCAGTCGTGGCCAGGTTGAAGTCGAGCAGCATCGGCTGGCCGTCGTCGGCCAGCAGGATGTTGGCCGGCTTCAGGTCGCGGTGGACCACCCCGCAGTCGTGGGCGTGGGCCAGGGCATCGGCCAGCCGGGCGGCCAGCCACAGCACCGCCTCGACGTAGGACCGGCCGGCCAGCAAGGCGATCGCCGGCGAGCTGGTCGGCGGTCGGTCGCCAGGAATCGGCTGGCGGCCCGACAGGGTGGCCGCCGAACGGGTGCGGAGGGTCGAGAACAGGTCGATGCCGACGTCCGGTAGGGACGACATGTTCTCCAGGCCGCGGTACACGTCGGCCAGGGTGGCGGTGCCGAGGAACGGCATGCACACCACATGGTACTTGCCGAGCCGGTGGGCCGAGTAGACCGGGACGATGTTCGCGTGCCGCAGGCGGGCCAGGGTGTTCGACTCGCGGTCCCCGTCGGTCGTCACCTTGACCACCACATGCCGGTCGGCCAGGCCGGGCTGGCGGGCCAGGTACACCCGCGAGAACGTGCCGCGGCCGACCTCCTCTAGCAAGTGAAAGCCTTCGAAATCGGCGCCGACAACTGGGTGGCTGGTGGCTCGAGCCAGTTGCTCGCTGCCGAACACGATTTCCGCGGTCGAGTCCGAGTGCTTACCGCGGTGGGTGTCCGGCGCGCCGCTGATGGCCCCTGACGCGGCGACTTCCGGCGAGTTCGCCGGCACGCGCGACTGGTCGCCGTGCCGGCTTCGCCGGCACTCACTCGCCGGCTGCACGACCGTCGGCTGATACTGCGATTCGGACGGCATGGAATCGGCCAATCGCGTATCGGTGGGGTGGGGAGAGGGACACCACCGGGCCGTTATTCGTGTGCCGCGGCTGTGGCGAGTGCCGGCCGCTTGGCCAAGCGGCGGCTGGCCGACGACGGGCGGACCGGCGAGGCGGCGACGCAAACGCGGTCTCGGCCCGACGACTTGGCACGGTACAGTTCGGCGTCGGCCGCCCGCACCAGATCGGCGGCGGTGCCGTCTCCCGCCAGCACGGCCACCCCGACGCTGATCGTCACCGGGCACCGCTGCGGGCCGAACACAAACTCCAGGCCGGCGACGGCCGCCCGCAGCCGCTCGCACACAGCCGTCGCCTGGGCGGCGTCCGTCTCCGGCAGCACCAGGGCGAACTCCTCCCCGCCGTACCGCGCGAACAACTCGTCCCGGCGAACCCCGGCGGATGCGGCGGCGGCCACCCGCCGCAGCACCAGGTCGCCGGCCAGGTGGCCGAAGCGATCGTTCACCTGTTTGAAGCGGTCGATGTCGATCATGGCCACGACCAGGCCGCGGCCGTGGCGGACGGCCCGCACGACCTCCCGGTCCAAGAACTCCTCGAAGTGGCGGCGGTTGGGCACCCCGGTCAGCCCGTCCATGATGGTCAGCCGGTAGATCTCCTCGTGGTACTCAGCCTCCAGATTGCCGCCGGCCAGGAAGCGGTAGATGCAGTTGCCCACCCGCAGGTAATCGCCGTCGCCCAGCGGGGCGGTGGTGCAGGTGGCGTTGTTCACGAACGTGCCGTTGGTGCTGCCCAGGTCGGTGACCAGGAACAGCCCGTCGTGGTGCTCGATGCGGGCGTGGTGGCGGGACACCGACCCGTCCACGTTCTGCACCCGGCAGTCGTCGTTGCGACCGATCACCACGGGGTTGCCGCCGACCGGGTAGCGGCGGCCGAGCAGCGGGCCGGTCGGGTAGATGTGGATGAGGCACGCCTCCTGCCCGCCCGCCCGCGGGCGGGCCGGGGGGTTGGCCTTCATCGTGTCCTGGTGGGCAGGCGGGTCGGCGGTGGCGGTCACGGGGCGCTCCGGGCTGGGGCGTGCCGGGCGTGTCGGCCGGCACGCCGGGGGTCCGCCGCCACGGGCGTGTGGCGGCGGGCGAGGCGGCGGCCGGTCAGGTGTTCTGGTACGGGTTGGTGATGGGGCCGATCGGGCCGGTCGGCGGGGTGGTGGTCGGCGGGTTTTGGATCACCACCCCGCCGGGCGGCGGCGGCGGCGGCGGCACGGTCGGGTCGATGGGGTACGGGTCGATGGGGTCGCTCCGCTCCCACTTGCGGACCACGAACGCCATGCTCGGTAGGGCGGCCCCGGTGCGGGTGGCGGCGTTGTACACCACCGTGTATTCGTCGGCCTCTAGCCAGACGCACCCCGTGCTGAGCGGCTGGCCGGACACCGACACCAGGGTGAACACCTGCTGTCCCAACTTGTTATAAATGGTCATGCGGACGGCCGCATCCACCCCGATTCCGGCGAACGACGACAGGGAGAACTGCGTCAGCCGCCCCTGACTGACCGTCAATGTCGAGTACGACACCTTCTGGGCGTCGGTCGCGTTCCCGGTGGACAGGGCGTCGTACAGGGTGGGCGGGGCGTTCCCCACGTTGGCGCCGAGGACGTACAGGCCGGTCGTCTGGTTGGCGGCGAATACCTTGGCGTAGTAGGTGCCGCCGGCCGCCTGGCCGGCCACCTGCACGGTGAACAGCCCGCCGCCGTTGGCCACCACCGAAGTGGTCAGCTCGGTGCCGGCGGCGGTGTACAGCTTCACCTGCGGCAGTGTCGCACTGCCGTTGAAGGCCCAGACAGACGCCGTCAGCGTGCCGCCGGCCGGGGCGGTGAACTTGAACCAGTCCATGTCGCTGGCCGAGGTGAGCAGCCCGCCGACGGCGAACGTGGACAGGTTGCCGGTCGAAATGCTGGTCAACCCTTGCGAGACCGCCTGGGCGCCGTTGTTCGCCCACCCCTCGTAGTTCACATACGGGGCCAGGGTAGTGAGCTTGGACACCGCCCCGGCGATCGTCTTATCGTAAGTCAGCTTCAGGTTGTACGCCCCGACGGAGAACACGTCGGCGGCAGCCCCTTCCACACGCACCGTGTAGGTGGCCCCGGGGACGTACCCGGTGATCGGCACCGACAGGTCGTTGGCCGTTGGGTCGGTCGCCACGGCCGTGCCCACGGCCACGTTGGCGGCGTTGTAAACCGTCACCCGGCCTGTGAACAGACTCAGCCCCTTGGCCTTCAGGTCCACCGACCCCTTGGTCACGCCGGACAGGACCGACGGGGCGGTGAACTTGTAGTAGTCCACGTCCCCCGGCGTCGTCACATCGGCCGTCAACGCCGTGACGTTTCCGTTGGCCGACAGGTCATAGGCGTAAGCGGCCGAGAAGTTACCGCCCGTGCCTTCGTATGCGTCGGCTTTGCGAGCGCCGTACAGCGCCTGGACGGCGACGACATCGGCCGCATTCAGTCCAGTGGCGGGCGTGCTTTGGGCGTAGGTGTACATCGCCGAGGTCTTGTCGGTCGGGTTCTCCATCAGGCTCAGCGTCAGGCCGGCCTCGTGAACGGCGACGGTGAACAAGTCGTACTTGCCCGACGCGGCCCCGACGCCGAAGCTGAACTTCGTGTTGAGCAGCATGTCCCCGGACCAGGTGCCGCCGGCGGCGGTGTACCCCGACGAGCCGGCCACCGAGTCATTCAGGTCGTTGGACAGCCGCCGGGCGCCGATGCGGATGTCGCCGAACCGGGTGTCCTCCTGGGGCGCGCCGGGCGTGCCGAACGCCTGGCCGCCGTCCGCCGTCAGGCCGATGTTGACGTTCGCCTGGGCCGCCCACGTCTGGAACCCGCGGAGGATTTCCTTCTGCCAGACCCCCGTCGGCGTCCCGCTCAACAAGGTCGTCAGGCTGCTCGCCTGGCCAGAAATGTCGGTCCCGTCCGGGGCGAAGCTGAGGGTCAGGCTGGACGAGTCCAGCCACGGGATGCCGGTGTTCGGGTTGAAGCGGTCCTCAAGGCTTTGGACATCGAGCCGGGGCTTTCGGGTCGGTTTCGGCCGCATGGTCTGCTCCGGGCGGGGATCGCTGGTCGCGTATCGGGTGACTCTGTTTAGATCGCCGGGCACGAGCGTGCCGAACGATCCGCAACCTTTCGGCCGGCCCGGCGGCCAGGTGTCGGGCCGCATTCCGACACCGTCGATTCTTCCGACAGTCGATTTTTCGCCCCCCAGCGGGCGCTTTTGTGAGCTACACGGTTCTGATGCGGCGGCCGATCGGCCGGCCCCACGCCACCCACCGACCCCCCAGGCCCCGCCATGCCCGCCGTCCACGCGCCCGCGCCGGCCGCCCACGACCACCCGCCGACCGACCCGGCCGGCACCTGTCGCAACTGGAAGCTGTCCGGTGGCGGCCCGCAGGCGATCGACGCCGAGCCGGCGGCCGTGCTGGACGGGCTGCTCGGCGATCCGAGCCGGGCCGACCGGGTGCGGGAGTCGCTCCGCCGCTTCCCGGCCGTGGGCACCGCGTTCGCCGGCTTCCAACTCGTCGCCCTGCTCGGCAAGGGGGCGTTCGGCCGGGTGTACCTGGCCCGCCAGGACGAGCTGGCCGAGCGGTATGTGGCCCTCAAGGTGTCGGCCGACCTGACCGGCGAGTGCCGCACCCTGGCCCAGCTCCAGCACACCAACATCGTGCCGGTGTACTCGGCCCACCGGGCGGACGGGTTCGAGGCGGTGTGTATGCCGTACCTCGGGCCGATCACGCTGGCCGGCCTTCTCCACCGCTGCCGCCAGAAGAACGCCCTGCCGACCACCGGCCGGGAGCTGGTCCACACTCTGAACGGGCTGAGCGACGACACGGCCGTGGCCACCGGGCTGCCCAGCCACCGGCCGTCCAGCGTGCCGGCGGCCGGCGAACCGGAGCCGGCTAGTGGTCGCCTGCCGGACCGCGCCCCGGTAATCCTTCAGGTGCTCGACGGGCTGTCCTACCTGGACGCCGTGTGCTGGCTCGGCGGCCGGCTGGCCGACGCCCTGACCCACGCCCACGACCGCGGCATCGTCCACAACGACCTGAAGCCGGCCAACGTACTGCTGGCCGACGACGGCCAGCCGATGCTCCTCGACTTCGGCGTGTCGGACGACCTGAAGCTGCGGGCCGAGGCGCCGGACGCCCCGGTCGGCGGCACCCTGCCGTACATGTCCCCGGAGCAGCTCGCGGCCGTCCGCGGGCGGGACTGGACGCCCGACCCCCGCAGCGACGTGTACGCCCTCGGGGTGATCCTGTTCGAACTGCTCACCGCCGCCCACCCGTTCCGGACGCCGGCCGGCAGCATGTCCCGGGAGGTGGACCGGATGATCGCCGAGCGGCAGGCCGGGGCGCCCCGGCTGCGGCCCCGCAACCCGGCCGTCTCCCCGGGGCTGGAGGCCATCGTCCGCAAGGCCCTGGCCCCGGACGCGGCCGCCCGCTACCAGTCGGCCGCCCAGTTGCGGGACGACCTGGACTGCCACCGCACCAACCAGCCGCTGCTCCACTGCCGGGTGCCGTCGGCCCGGGAGCGGCTGCGGAAGTGGAGCCGCCGGCACCCGCGGCTGACCTCCAACGCGGCCCTGGCCGGCATGGCCGCGACGGTGCTGCTGGGGCTGGGCGTCGGCCTCCAGCGGCGGTCGGCCCGGATCGAGCGGTTCGAGGCCGAGGCCGACCTGCGGGCGGTGGCTGTCGACGTGCAGGCGGCCCGCTACCAGTTGGTCAGTCGCGCCCCGACCAGTGAGATGGTGACGGCCGGGCTGGTGCGGTCGCGGGCGGCCCTGGACCGCTACGGGGTGTTGGCCGAGGGCGACTGGCAGCGGCACCCGCGGTACGAGTCCCTCACCCCGGCCGAGCGGGACCGCCTCCGGACCGACCTGGTCGAGGCCTGCCTACTACTGGCCCGCGGCGGGCTGACGCTGGGCGGGGCCGACCAGGCCGGCCGACTGGCCGAAGCGATGCGGCTCAACGAGCGGGCCGAGCGGCTGGCCGGGGGCGACGTGCCGCGGGTGCTCTGGACCCAGCGGGCGGAACTGCTCAAGCGGCAGGGCGACGCCGGCGCGGCGGACGCGGCCGCCCAGAAGGCCGACGGGGTGCCGGTGGTGACGGCCCGCGACCATTACCTGGCCGGCCGCGAGGCGCATGCCGCCGGCCGCCCGCGGGAGGCCCTGGCCCTCCTCGAAACGGCGGCCAACCTGGACCCGTCCCTGTTCTGGGCGCACATGACCCAGGGCCGATGCTGGGAAGACCTGGGCCACTACGCCCAGGCCCGCGGCTGCTACACCACCGCCATCGCCCTGTGGCCGGACTTCCCGTGGGGGCACTTCAACCGCGGGCTGACCTCCCTGCGGCTGAGCGACTTCGCCCGCGCCAAGGACGACCTCGACCGGGCGGCCGCCCTGGAGCCGACCTTCGCCGACATTTACCTCAACCGGGCAATGGCCAACCAGGGCCTCCGCCGCTTCGCCGAGGGCATCGCCGACCTGGACCGGGCCGGCGAACTCGGCACGTCGCCGGTGCGGGTCTGCTTCATGAAAGCCCGGCTCCGCGAGCTGGCCGGCGACCCGGCCGGGGCCAAACAGGACGTCGAAGCCGGGCTGAAGCTGGAGCCGACGGACGAACACGGCTGGACGGCCCGCGGGGTGGCCCGCAGCCGGACCGACCCGGCCGGGGCGGCGGACGACTTCGCCGCCGCGCTGGCGGTCAACCCGCGGTCACTGGTGGCCCTCCAGAACCAGGCCCACGTGCTGGGTAAGCTGGGCCGCAACGCCGAGGCGGTGCAGGCGCTGGACCGCGCGGTCGAGCTGTTCCCAGAGTACGCCCCGTCGCGGGCCGGGCGGGGGGTGATTCACGCCCGCCTGGGCCACTGGGAGGCGGCCGAGGCCGACGCCCGCGAGGCCGTCCACAAGGACGCGAGTGCGGCCAACGTGTACCAGGTCGCTGGCATCTTCGCCCTGCTGACCGGGCACGACCCGAAGCACAAGCCGGAGGCGTTGCAGCTCCTCACCACCGCCCTGCGGGCCGGGTTCGGTTTCGAGCACGTCGAGACCGACCCCGAACTCGCCCCCCTCCGCGGGGATGCCGAGTTCGACCGGGTGGTCGTCGGCGTGCGGTCGTTGCGACCATCGACGCCACGTTGACCGCCGGGCCTCGGCCCTCCCGGAGTGGATCGGAGTGACACGCCACGCTGGCCTGTTCGTTTGACATCCGGCCCGCCGAAGGTTACACTTCCATCCATGCAGCCGACGCCGTCGATTCGCTCGTCCGCCGCCCTCGCCCGTCCGGGCGTGGCGGTAGTCATGACCAGCGAATAGCTAGGGCGGTGGACCTCACCGGACGACGCCACCCTGGAGCGAAGGCCCCGGGGTTTTTTGTTGCCCCGACACCCCCTGCCCCGGTCCGCCGATGTCCCGCGTGTTCGTGTACGACACCACCCTACGGGACGGCAGCCAGGGCGAGGGGGTCAACTTCTCGCTGCAAGACAAGCTGCTCATCACCCAGAAGCTGGACGACCTCGGGTTCGACTTCGTCGAGGGCGGCTACCCGCTGTCCAACCCGAAGGACGCCGAGTACTTCCGGGCCGTCCGCGACCTGCCGCTGGCCCACGCGACGGTCACGGCCTTCGGCATGACCCGCCGCAAGAACGCCGACGCGGCCAGTGACACCGGGCTGACCGCGTTGCTCGACGGCGGCACCTCGCACGTCACCATCGTCGGCAAGACCTGGGACTTCCACGTCACCGAGGTGCTGAACGCCACGCCTGCGGAGAACCTGCGGATGATCGAGGACTCGGTCCGACACTGCCGGCAGGCCGGGCGGACGGTGTTCTACGACGCCGAACACTTCTTCGACGGCCACCGGGCCAACCCCGAGTACGCCCTGGAAACCCTGCGGGCGGCGGCGGCCGGCGGGGCGGTGGCCCTGGTGCTGTGCGACACCAACGGCGGCGCCCTGCCCGAGGTGGTGGCCGAGGTGGTGGCCGCGGTGCGGGCGGCGGTGCCGGGCGAGTACGGCATCCATGTCCACGACGACGGCGGACTGGCCGTGGCCAACACCCTGGCCGCCGTGCGAGCCGGTGCCACCCAGGTACAGGGGACGGTCAACGGCATCGGCGAGCGGTGTGGCAACGTGGACCTGGTGACGGTGGTCGGCAACCTGGCCCTGAAGTACGGCCGTGACGTGCTGAGGTCTGGCAGCCTGCGGCGGCTGACTGAGCTGAGCCGGTACGTATTCGAGCTGGCCAACCTGCCACTCCGCACCGGCCAGCCGTTCGTCGGGGCGAGTGCCTTCGCCCACAAGGGGGGGATGCACACCCACGCCGTGGCCAAAGACCCGACCACCTACGAACACATCGACCCGGTGTCGGTGGGCAACGAGCGGCGGGTGCTGGTCAGCGAGCTGTCCGGGCACAGCACCATCGTCACCAAGACGGCCAAGGGGGCGATTGCCGACAAGGCCGTGATGACGAAGGTGCTGACGGCGGTGCAAGACCTGGAGTACGCCGGGTACGAGTTCGAGGCGGCGGAGGCGAGCTTCGATCTGCTGGTGAAGAAGGCCGCCGGCACCTACCGGCCGTGGTTCGACCGGCTGGCCTACCGGGTGAACATCGAGCAGACCGACGGCGAGCCGGTGACGGAGGCGACGGTCAAACTGCGGGTCAGCGGGGTGGTGGAACACCACGTCAGCGAGGGGGACGGGCCGGTGAACGCCCTGGACGCCGCCCTGCGGAAGGCCCTCGGCCGGCACTTCCCCACGCTCGCCGGGCTGGAGCTGGTGGACTATAAGGTGCGGGTGGTGAACGCGCGGGCCGGCACCGCCGCCCGGGTGCGGGTGGTGATCGAGAGCCGGGCCGGGGGCCGGGTGTTCGGCACCGTCGGCGTGAGCGAGAACGTGGTGACGGCGTCGTGGCAGGCGCTGTGCGACGCCATCGAATACAAACTGTTCATCGACGCCGAGAGCGGGAGCTGACCGTGCCGACCGAGTTGCCGAAGGCCTACGACCCCAAGCTGGCCCAGCAGAAGTGGCTGGACCACTGGGACGCGAAGGGCTACTTCCACAGCGAGCCGGACCCGGCCCGCAGGCCGTACACGATCGTCATCCCGCCGCCGAACGTGACCGGGGCGCTGCACCTCGGCCACGCCCTGAACACCACCCTACAAGACGTGCTGGTGCGGTGGCGGCGGATGCAGGGGTACAACGCCCTGTGGGTGCCCGGCACCGACCACGCCGGCATCGCCACGCAGTCGGTGGTGGAACGCCGCATCCTGGCCGAGGAGAAGAAGACTCGCCGCGACCTCGGCCGTGATGAACTGGTGAAGCGCATCTGGGCGTGGAAGGACCAGTACGAGGCCCGCATCCTCGGCCAGTTGAAGCAGATGGGGGCGTCGTGCGATTGGGCGCGCACCCGATTCACCCTCGACCCAGTCTGCGCGAAGGCGGTGCGCGAAACCTTTTTCCGCATGTTCCGCGACGGCTACATCTATCGTGGTAAGCGGCTGGTGAATTGGGACGCCAGTCTGCAAACCAGCGTGGCAGACGACGAGACGTACACCGAGGACACCAAGGGCGGGTTCTGGACGTTCAAGTACGAAGTCGTCGGGATGCCGGGCACGTTCGTGTCGTTCAGCACCACCCGGCCCGAGACCATGCTCGGCGACTCGGCCCTGTGCGTCCACCCGGACGACGAGCGGTACACGGCGTTGGTCGGCAAGTCGGTGCGGCAGCCGTTGGTGGGCCGGGACATCCCGATCATCGCCGACGGCCTGCTCGCCGATCCGAAACTCGGCACCGGCTGCGTCAAGGTGACGCCGGCCCACGACCCGAACGACTACGCCTGCTGGCAGCGGCACCCGGAAATCCAAATCCTGAACATGCTGGCCCCGGACGGCACCATCGCCCCGGGGTTCGGGCCGTACTCCGGCCAGGACCGCATCAAGGTCCGCGAGCAGATCGTCGCCGACATGGACGCCCTCGGCCTGTTCGCGGGCAAAGAAGACCGGGTGGTGCCGCTGAAGTACAGCGACCGCTCGAAGACGCCGATCGAGCCGTACCTGAGTGACCAGTGGTTCGTTCGCATGAGTGACCGCGAGGACGGCAAGCCCGGCCTCGCCCAGATGGCGATGGACGCCGTGACCAGCGGCCGGGTGAGGTTCACGCCGGAGCGGTACGCCAGCAGCTACCTCGACTGGCTGGGCGAGAAACGGGACTGGTGCGTGAGCCGGCAACTGTGGTGGGGGCACCGCATCCCGGTCTGGTCGCGGATTGTGGACGCCGGCGTGTCGCCGGCGGCGGCCCGGGACGATGTCGCCGCCCTGCCGACCGGGCCGCAGTCCGACCGGGACATGGACGCCCTGCTGGCCAAGCTGTCCACTCCGACCGCCGCCGACGAACTGGACGAACACATCCACTTCACGTTCCGCGCAGGGCCTGGGTCCGGGCAGATGACCTGCCTGGCGTGCGTCGCCCCCGGGCACGAGCGGTACGAACAGGCGTTGGAGCGGTCCGGCTTCATCCAGGGCGAGGACGTACTCGACACCTGGTTCTCGTCGGCCCTGTGGCCGCACAGCACGCTCGGCTGGCCGGAACCGACGCCGGCGGTCGGCTACTACTACCCGACCAGTGTCCTCTGCACCAGCCGCGACATCATCACCCTCTGGGTGGCCCGAATGGTGATCGCTGGACTTTACGACCTCGGCGAGGTGCCGTTCCGCGACGTGTACATCCACCCGAAGGTGCTCGACGGCTTCGGCGAGACCATGTCCAAGTCGAAGGGCAACGGGGTGGACCCGCTGGACGTGATCGACCTGTACGGCACCGACGCCCTGCGGTTCGGCATGGCGTCGCTGGCCACCGAGACGCAGGACAGTCGGCTGCCAGTCAGCAACGTCTGCCCGCGCTGCGAGGCCAGCGTGCCGGTCAAGCAGGAGCACATGTATTTGCGGACCAAGAAGCTCGCCTGCCCGGCGTGCAAAAAGCCCTTCCGCCCCGGCGGCCCGTGGCCCACGGATGATCCGGAGTTGCCGACCGCCAAGCAAGGGAGTGACCGCTTCGAGCTGGGCCGCAACTTCGCCAACAAGCTGTGGAACGCCACCCGCTTCCTGGCCATGAACCTGGACGGGTTCACTGCCAGCCCGGTGTCACTGGCTGAACTGCCGACCGAGGACCGCTGGATTCTGAGCCGGCTGGCCACCACCGCGCTGGCGGTGACGGCGGCGCTGGAGGCGTTCCGCTTCGCCGAGGTGACGAAGCTCGTGTACGACTTCGCCTGGGGCGAGTTCTGCGACTGGTACGTGGAGATGGCGAAGGGCCGTCTTGCCGACGCCGAGACGCGACCACTCGTGCAGCGGGTGCTGGTCGGGGTGCTGGACGGCATCCTGCGGCTGATCGCTCCGGTCATGCCGTTCCTGGCCGAGTCGCTGTGGGAACACCTCGGCGAGATCGCCCCGAGCCGCGGGCTGAGTGGACTGAAGCCAGCGGAAGATAGCGTCTGCATCGCAGCATGGCCGAGCTACCCGGCCGAGTGGGTGGACGCCGGCGTGGAGATCCGCTTCGCCCGGATGCAGGATTTGGTGCGGGGCATCCGCGAGGTCCGCAACCGCTACCAGGTGGACCCGAAGACCAAGCTGGACGTGTCCGTGAAATGCGGCGAGGCGGTGGCCGCCGACTTCACGGCCCTCGGCAAGTTCACCAGCCGGCTGGCCGACGTGGCGACCTTCACCGCCTCGCCGACGGTGACGAAGCCGAAGCAGGCCGGCACGGTGGTGCGGCCGGACTTCGAGGCGTATGTGGCCCTGGCCGGCCTCATCGACCCGGCGGCCGAGGCCAAGCGGCTGGAGAAGCAGATCGCCGACGTGCGGAAGCAGCTCGCCGGCATGACGGCCAAGCTGGGCAACGCCAGTTACATGGAGAAGGCGCCGCCGGAGGTGGTGGCCGACACCCGGGCGAAAGTGGCCGAGCTGGAAGGCCAAGTGCGGGCGATGGAGGACATCCTGCGGGAGTTGCAGGCGTAGCCGCGGGAGGGGAGTAGGAAGATGATCGAACTCGGCCGAGTTTGCGAGATTACACGTTACCCCGTCAAATCGATGGCGGGAGCCGCGACGGAGTCGGCCCATCTCGGGTGGCACGGTCTAGCTGGTGATCGGCGGTTCGGTTTCCGGCGTTTGGGAGATGACAGCGGATTCCCGTGGCTCACCGCAAGTCGCGTCCCTGAACTCCTGCTGTATCACCCGGTCGGTCTCGATGAGAGTACCGGCCAGCCTCTGCTGACTCACGTCCGCACGCCGGCCGGCACCAGTCTGGAGCTTCGCGGCACATAGCTCCGGGACGAGGTCGCCGGGCGTTTCGGGGGTGGCCTGGAGCTGATGCAGCTCAGGCACGGGATATTCGACGACGCCTCGGTGTCAGTCATTAGTCTGGCGACCATCGCCGGCATCGGTCGGGGTGCGGGGGTAGACCTTGATCGCCGACGGTTCCGGGCCAACATTGTGCTGGAGACGGGCGACCACGAGCCGTTCCATGAGGATGGGTGGGTCGGCGGGACACTGGTGTTCGGCGACAGCGAACCGATGCCGGCCGTGCGCGTCACGGCGCGGGACGTCCGCTGTGTGATGATCAACCTCGATCCGGACACCGGCACGCATGACCCACGGGCGCTGAAGGCTGTCGTCGGGCTGAACAAAAACAACGCGGGCGTTTACGGTACAGTCGTGCAAACCGGGACCATCCGCGTCGGGCAGCCGGTGCGCCTGATTTTGGACGCGCGGCAGTGAACTTGGCAGTCAGTTCGAGCCAACCATTGCCATCGGCAGCACCTTCCGCCGGGCCTCCTCGGCGATGGCATCCAACGTCACCCCCTGCTCGGGCGTGAACGGCCCGACGTGCGTCCGCCGCAGGGCCAGCACCAGCCCGCCTACCCCCAGCGCCGCCCCCAGGTCGCGGGCGATGCTGCGGACGTACGTCCCCTTGCCGCACTCGACCTCGATCTCGGCCAGCGGCCACTCGTAGGCCAGCAGCCGGCACACGTCGATCCGCACCGGCCGGGGAGCGACTTCGACCGTCTGCCCACGGCGAACCAGGGCATGGGCACGCACGCCGTTCACCTTCAGGGCCGACACCTGCGGCGGCAGTTGTGGGAGGATGCCGACGAACTTCGCCAGTTCGGCTTCCACCCGCTCCCGCGGCACCGGGGCGGCGTCCGCCCGCACGGTCTCGTCCCCGTCGGCGTCGTCGCTGGTGCTGGTCGCCCCCAGGCGGATCGTCGTGCGGTAGCCCTTGCCCATCGCCTGGATGCGGTCGGCCAGCTTGGTCGCCCGGCCGACGCACACCACCAGCACCCCCGTCGCCAGCGGGTCGAGGGTGCCGGTGTGGCCGATCTTGGTCCCGCGCGGGAACCACCGCTGCACCCGGTTGAGGGCACCACGGGAGGTCATGCCCGCCGGCTTGTCGATGACCAGTAGCCCGTCCATACCGTGACCCCATGAGGCCGAACACTTGCGTAATCTACAACCCGGCCGCCGGCCGGGGGCGGGCGGTGCTGGCCGTCGGCCGGTTGCGGCGGCGGTTTAGCGGCGTCGAGTTCCGCCCCACGTCGCATTCTGGCCACGCCATCGAGTTAGCGAGGCGGGCAGCCAGCGAGGGGTTCGCCCGGGTGGTCGCCGCCGGCGGCGATGGCACCGCCCACGAAGTGGCCAACGGGCTGCTAGCCAGCGGCAACCGGGACGTGGTGTTCGCCGCCTGGCCGGTCGGGTCGATGAACGACTACGCCTTCACCTGCGGGCTGGCCAACTGGCCGGTGGTGCGGGAGCCGCTGACGGTCGTCACGGCCGACGTACTGCGGGTGCGGGTGGACGGGGCCGAGTGCTATGCGGTGAACGGCGTCGGGGTCGGGTTCAACGGGGCGGTGACGGTCGAATCCCAGCACCTGCACCGGCTGAGGGGGCACGCCCTGTACGCCTCAGCCTTCCTGTTGGCTGCGGCCCGACGGTTCTCGAAACCGGTGGTGCGGGTGGAGCTGGACGGTATGGTGAGCGTCGGCCCACTGCTAGCCCTGTCAGTGAGCGTCGGCCAGCGGGAGGGCGGATTCCGGCTGTTCCCCGCTGCGAAGCTGGACGACGGGCTGGCCGACACCCTCCGCCTCGGCGGCATTCAGCGGTACGAGCTGCCACGGCATCTGCCGGGGCTGCTCGCCGGGCGACTGCCGACACACCCACAGTTGACGACCGGCCGCTGCACCATGGCCCGTCTCACGTCCGACGCAGGGATATGCGTTCATGCGGACGGGGAGATCATCCGTCGGCCCGATAACGCGCCGACGAATGTACAGATCGAGGTGATGCCAAGGCATCTGCGCGTCGAGGTCTGCCCGACCCGAATGCCGACAGTTTGTGGCCCGACACGCGGGCGAGGTTAGCGTCACCCTCGCTCGCGCGTCGGGCCACGAACTCGGCACACCCGCTCAGTTGTGCGGGATCTCGACTTTGCACCAGCCGAGGTCTAGGTAGGTGGCCTTGCTCGTGTCGTTGCTGAAGTGCTTCGGGTGCAGGCTGTACACTACGAACCGGCCGTTCTTCTCGTCCTGCACCAGCCCGGCCTGCCGCAGCACGCCCAAGTGGTGGGACACGTTGACGATTTCGACGCTCAGCAGTTTGGCCAGCTCGGTCACGTTCTTCGAGCCGGTCCGCAGGCAGTCGATGATGCGGATGCGGTTCGGCTCGGCGATGGCCTGAAGCAACTCCGCACACTGCTTGGCCTGCTTGGGGTCCGTCATAGCTGTGTCATCCTCGGTTTGCCACGACAATTGGGGCTGGGTGAACGAGCGAACACCGAAGTCCGCTCTGGGCAGAGGGTTGGGTAAAACCCAACAGCGGTCCGACCACAATGATTCTATACGCTGCCGCCAACTTTCAAGAGGATGTCTACCTGTCCGAGTCAACTTTTTTGCCCGAATGCCGAATTTACTGAAAAATCTGTCGCCGGCGTGACTGTGGGCGGGGAGGTGTGCGGTTCTGACTCACAACTCTGATGATAACCAGCCACCCCGGTCCGGGTTTTGCCGAACCACGCGCCTGTTCCGCTTATCTCACCACTAGACAAACCGCCGCAACCCGGTAATGTCAACACAGACGCCCCTATCGTCTAGCTGGCCTAGGACGTGGCCCTCTCAAGGCCAAGACTGGGGTTCGAATCCCCATAGGGGCAGTTCTTTTCTCGGCTAGTACTCCGTTGCAGCTAGTCTGTGGCCAGTACGGGGTACAGGCGGCGGAGCCTGGTGCGGGCGTCGGCGGTGGTGAACTGCCCGTCCGCCTTGGC
>JAYVUZ010000256.1:0-11914 GCA_043787415.1 Fimbriiglobus sp.
GCCTGGCTGCGGGGGCGGTTCGTCGAGAAGCCGTCGGGGTTCTGGCTGGACGGCCGGCCGGTCAGCCTGACCACCCTCATGCGGGAGGCGAACGCGCTCATCCGCAGGGCGGGCGCGGAGCAGGTGGGGCCGGAGGAGTGGCGGGGATGACCGCCCGCGTCCTCACCGACTACTTCGTCCACGAGCACAACCCGCTGGAGGTCTCGAAACAGGAGTACGAGCTGGCCAAGCGGCACGTCCGCGAGGTGCTGAAGTACCGCCAGGCGGGCAACACGAGGCACGAACTACGGTTCCAAGACGCGGTGGCCCGCCGGGACGCGGCGCTGGACCGGTTCGTGACGGAGCTGTGCCGGTGAGCGGGGAGCGGGGGAGCGACGAAGCCCACTCGCGGCTCGTGAAGCAGTGCCTCGAAGCGCTCGCCCTCATGGGATACGCCGCCTGGGAGAACCCGCGGCGGGCGGTCAAGGTTGAGGGCCGGTGGGTGAGCGTGAACAAGGCGGGGCGGGGCGACATCCAGACCATCCTGCCGCGACTGGCAGCCGGCACGCTGGTCGGCGTCCACGGCGAGATCGAGGCCAAGACCGGGCAGAGCGGGCAGAGCACCAAGCAGCGTGCCCACATGCGGATGGTGCGGGGCAGCGGTGGGGTTTATCTGGTGACCCGCTCCGCCGAGGGGTTAACGGCCGACCTGGTGGCCCTCGGTTTCACCCCGCGGCTCTAGCCGTCAAGGCCCCGCTTTTGCAGTCGCGCCGTATAGATGTGCCCGGCCCAGGCCTCGGGGTTCTTGTACCCCTTGGCACGGCCCAGCGCGATCAGCTCGTCCAGGGACTTCGCCCCGCCCCGCTCCTGATGGAACTGA
Source organism: Fimbriiglobus sp. (assembly GCA_043787415.1). Taxonomy (GTDB): domain Bacteria; phylum Planctomycetota; class Planctomycetia; order Gemmatales; family Gemmataceae; genus JAXMAZ01. The sequence continues at coordinate 860 of JAYVUZ010000256.1, forward strand.
CGCCGCGCCTGCTCGCGGTCGATCTCGTGCAGTTGGCCGTCGATCTCGTCCAGCTTCCGCCCTGGTGAGGAGGTGCCGCTCTCCTGCGGCGTTCCGCAATGCAGGCAGGCGGCGAGCGCCAGCGGGATCATCACGTCACACCCGCGACACTTCTTAACCAGCGGGGCAGGGTCCGCCCCCTTACCGCTCCGGCCCTTCTTCGGCCGGCCCGCGAGGGACCACTCGTGGGGGTGGTCCGGCAGCCCGTGCCGGGCGGTCGCCCCCACCATATCGATGATGACCGCCGGGTACGACTTACGCCGCAACGCCCGCCCGACCATCTGCAGGTACAGGCTCAGGCTCTGCGTTGGCCGCATCAGGATCACCGCCTCGATGGGCGTGTCCCGACCTGCGATCGACGACAGATCGAACCCCTCGGACAACAGCCCCACGTTGACGATGACCTTGGTGTGCCCGGTGGCGAAGTTTAGGATGTGCTGACGGCGGATCGGGTCGGGCGTGCCGGCGTCGATGTGGGCGGCCGGGATGCCGGCGGCCGTGAACTGGTCGGCGATCTGCTGGGAGTGCGGGATGCTGACGGCGAACACGGCCGCCCGCTTGCCGTCCGCATACTTGCGGTAGTGGTCCACGCAATTGCCGACCACCGCCTTGCCGCCCATGATCGCTTCCAACTCGGCGGTGACGTAGTCCCCGGCTCGGGTGTGGACGGCAGACAGGTCCGGGGTGAACGGGGCGTAGCAGCGGTAGTCGCTCAGGTACCCTCGCTCGATCAGCCACGACACCGGCGGCCCCTGGACCATGGCACCGTAGATGTGGTCGAACCCGCCGCCGTCCAGCCGCCAGGGGGTGGCGGTGAGGCCGAGAACCTTGCCGCCCGCGTCGAGCACCCAGCGAATGACCCTCAACCAGCCCTCAGCAGGCGAATGGTGACATTCGTCGACGACCAGCAGTTTTGGCGGAGTCAGTCTGTCGAGCCGGTTGGCCAGCGTGTCGATGCTGGCGACGTGGACCCGCAACCGGGGGTTGAAGTGCCGCCCGGCGGCGATGAACGAGTGGGAAATGTCGAGCTTGGCGAACGTCTGACTGGTCTGGGCGACCAGCTCCCGACGCGGACAGGTCCAGATGACGCTGTGGCCTTTGTCGGACGCCGACTTGACGGCGAACGCCCCGGTCGGGGTTTTGCCGCCTCCGGTGGCCATCTGGAGCATCACAGAGTCGTGCGCCCGGAACTCTTTCCTGCCGGCGCCCAGTAGATCGCTTTGGTGGTCGAACAGAGCCATCATAAGAGGTGGGTCCGGTGGTAGCTCTTCTCCCGGTTCTTGCCCTTCCAGAGGGGGCGGAGGTTAGTGAGCGCCCAGCAGGCCCGGAGCTCGGGGTCGTCGTAGGAGGTGAAGGTGTAAGACACCACGGGCACGATGTGGTCGATGTGCCACTGCGACCAGTTGTCCCAGCTCATGCCCTTGGTGAACTGCCGTTCGAGGTGCCGTTTCAGGGCGGCCACGGAGTAGCCCAGGACGCCTTCCAACGGCTTGCCCTTACCCGTCCGCAGGGCGGACCACATCCGGCACCGCATCCGGTTCGCCAACCCGCGCTGGATCGGGTCGGCGTACTTCACCCGCAGCTTGGCCTTTCGTGATGCCTTATTCCTCGCCCTGTTGCGGGCTCGTTCCCGGTTCTTCCCGACGTGCCTCCAGTATTGCGAGCGGCTGATCTCACGCCAGCGTTCGGCACTCGCCTTGCGTTGCAGCTGCTGGGCCTCGTTCAGTTTTCCACGGTTCTTCTTCTTTCTCGCTCGCACGCATGACAGGCAGGTGCCGTTGGATACGAGCCTATAGTCGGTGTGGCCGCTCGCGCAAGGCTTGCCTGTGTAGTATCGGGACAGGCCAGCGGAACGTGCCGATTGACGTGCGAGGGGTAAAGGTGTACTGGGTGATGCAGACATAACGCTCTCCGTGCGTTGTGAATAGAAGAACCGGCCACGCTTCAGACGTGCCGGTTTTTCGTTGTTAGCACAACGATCCCTTGTGCGCAATAATCGATTCACGGCTCGACTTCACCGCCGGCCGGCCGGTGCTCCCCGCAGTACCACTTGCCCAGCAGCCGCCTGGCCGAGACGATGTCGCCCGCCGCCAGCTTGGCCAGCGCCTGCCGGAGCTGGACCCCCGTGCCGAAGGGGGCATCCGCCCCGCACGCCTCGCAGGTGTGCAGCAGCACGGAGCCGCCGCCCGGCCGGCCGATCCGCTTCAGGCTCACGGGCACGGCCGCCGCCCGAAGCTCCGGCCGGTCACCCGGCCGCCGGTCAGCTCGCGGACGGCCTCGGCCGCGTCGGCCGCCGGCATGACCCCGGCCTCCCACTGGCACACGCTCGGCGGGTGGACCGGGCGGCCGAGCAGGAGGGTGAGGCGGCGGGCCACGTCCCGCTGGGACAGCCCGGCCGCCTGCCGCCACGCGGCCAGTGTGAGCCGCCCCGTCACGTCAGATCAGGTCGTCGAAGTCGGCGTCGTCGCCGCCCGGGGCGGGTGCCGCGTGCGACTCGTCGTCGAGCGCCTCCGGCTCGGCCGCGGCCGCCGGTTCCGGCTCCCGGGGTTTCGGGTTGAGCTTGGCCGCCGCCCCCCCCTTGGCCTTGGCCGGCGGCCGGTCGGCGGCCGGGTTGTCGATCACCACCCCGTCGGCGTCGTGCGGCTGGTCGGCCGGGGCCGCGGGCCGGAAGTCGTAGTCCTCGTCGATCCGCTCGACCACGCGGGACAGGTCCGAGTCCACCGGCAGCCGCTTGGACAGGCGGCGGATGACCGTCTTGCGGGCCATCTCCGACCAGTCGGTCTTCCACGGGCCGGAGTCGCCGGACTTGCTGCGGCCGCGGATCGCCTCGATCTGCTTGAGCGACATGAACTCGAAGTCGGTCTGGCCGTCCTTGAACAGGCAGACGGCGTAGGCCCCCAGCGGCTCCCCCGGGTCGGTGAAGTTCGGCTCGTGCTTGAGGGCCATCTCCAGCCCGTAGCTGACGTGGAACAGGTCGTTCCGGTATACCACGAAGGCGTTCAGCCGGGCCACCTCGCCCGAGTTCCGCACCCGCTTGATGATGCCGGCCACCATCGGGATGTACTGGGCCAGCTTCTTCCAGCTCCCGTCCTTCTGCTTGACGTTGTAGATGGTGAGCGCGGCCTCCCGGCCGTCGAGCACCAGCCCGTCGGACGCCGCCTTCATGCACGCCACCAGGACGCTGTTCTTGTCCGCCTCGGCCAGGTCGGGGTTGAGGGTGATGGCCGTCTGCACGGTGCGGACGAACTTGTCGGCCGGGATGCTCGGCGGGAGCATCTTGCGGAGCTCCGACTCCTGCTGCTGGATGTCGTTCTTCCGCTGCACCACCGCCAGCTGGCGGGGGTTGAGCTTGGGGGTCTCGAAGTCGTTGGTCATGGGCTGTCTTTCTGTTGGGGGTTAGTAGGTGGTGAGTAGGCGAGTTTCCTTGTAGGCCCAGGCCGGCAGGTCCAGCTCCTGGACCTCGGCCGGGTAGCCGGGGTAGGTGCCGGCGGCGTGGCAGGCCCGGTAGTCGAGCACGGCCTTCCGCATGGCCAGCCGGCCCTCCTCGACCGCCGCCGGGGTGAGCTCGTAGGCGGCGGCCAGGTGCGGGTGGTCGGACTCGACGACGACGAACACGAACCCGTCAACCGCCCCGCCGCCGGCCGCCTGCCAGCCGTCCGTGTACCACGCCTCCTGGGCGTGGTAGCCGAGGTCGGCGGCCCGCCTGGCGAAGGTGAAGGGGGCGGCGTCGGCGGTCGTCTTCAGGTCGGCCATGAGCTCGAAGGCCGGGCTGTACAGGTCTGGGCGGCAGCGGCAGGCCAGGCCGGTTTCGGGGTCGGTCCAGAAGGCCGACGGCTCCCTCAGCAGCTGCGTGTCCGAGAGCTGGCGGACGATGGCGAGTGTGCGGGCGGCGTCGCCCATGCGGCGGGCCTTGTCGTAGTCGCCGGCCGTGAGCACCAGCCGGCCGTAGGCGGCCCCGGCCTCCACGGCGTCCGTCCACTTGTTGCCGCGGCGGTCGTCGGGTCCGCGCTCGACGTCCGTCTCGAACTTGTCCGGCTCCAGGGCGGCCAGGTGGACGGCGGTGCCGAGGTCCATCGCCGGGGTGGTGTCGGTCTCGCCGTACTCGGCGTGGGCCGGGGTGCCGGTGTACAGCCGCCACAGGTAGGACTTGGAGCGGGCGGGGTCGGCGTGGTACTCGCCGGCGGGCAGGTCGTAGCGGATCATGGTGCTACCTCCGCCGCTTGCGACTCGTCGAGCAGGGCGAAGTACACGTCCCGGCAGGCCCGCACGTCCGCCATCGCGTCGTGGGCGCCGGCGAAGTCGCGGCCGAAGAAGTGGCGGTAGGCCTCGGTCAGGCTGGGCTTCTTGTACCCGGTCATGCCCTTGGCCAGCATCCGCTCGGTGGGCGGACGCTTCACCACGTCGGTGCCCGCCGTCATGGTGCAATACCCGACTGCTGACACGTCGGCCCAGGACGCCCCGCGGGCGTCGCGGGCGATCATCCGGGCGTCGAACTCCAGGTTGTGGGCGATCACCACCCGGCTGCGGGAGATCATGCGGCGGAGCAGGGCGAGCGCCCCGTCGACCTTGATGCCGTACCGCTCGGCCGTCGCCTGGGTGATGCCGTGGACGGCGGTGGCCTGGGCCGGGATCGTCCAGCCGTCGGGCTTGATGAGGACGTTGATCTCGGTCACCACCCGGCGGTCGTCGTCCAACTCCTGGGCGGCGAGCTGGCAGACGTGCGGCTGGTCGGGGTGGTCGGGCGGCAGGCGGTCATTGGGCAGGCCGGTCGTTTCCGTGTCGAATATAACATACGTCATTCATGCAAATCCTTCTGCTGTCGGTGATAGCATCGTGGACACTGCCTTAGAACTGCCGACGTGTCAATAAATATCTTTAGCGGCCCGCTTACGGCCGCACCAGCACGGTGAGTGCCCGCTCGCTACGCGTCAACGCCGTGTACCGCCACAGGTGCCGGCTGTCCCGGAAGGCGTGGCCGTCGTCCACCACCGTCACGTCGTCCCACGAGCTGCCTTGCGCCTTGTGGGCGGTGAGCACGGCCGCCCAGTCGTACAGGTGCGGCCACGGCTCGCCCCGCTTCGGCGGCAGCTTCTCCGACAGCCCGTTGGTGAAGTGCTGGCGGAACAGGTGCGGGTCCACGGCGAGTGCGGTGCTGGGCTTGGCCAGGTCGTCCATCGCCACGTCCAGGGTGAACGCCCCCGGCTTCCGGTCGTTCGTCGGCGAGACGGCCGTCAGGGTTCCCAGCCCGCCGTTGAACAGCCCCTCGTCCCGGTCGTTGCGGCCGCAGATCAGCCGCTCGCCGACCTGCGGCAGCTCGCCCGCGTACCCTCGCAGCGTGCGGATGCGCTGGACGTAGCACCACCGCACCCGGTTCAGCCCGCACAGGGGCTGCGTGTCCGGCCGGTAGATCAGCGGCTGGGTGTCCCTGGTGAGCGGCAACACCCGCACGCCGTCCCGGTCGAACCCGACGGGCAGCGGCTTGCCCTGCCGGGCGAGGGTCGCCAGCTCGATGACCGGCGAGTCCGCCGCCTGGCGGTGGATCTCCCGCAGGAACACGTCCGGCTCGCGGCTGGTGAACGCCCCCTCGCCGGAGATCGGCGGGAGCTGGCCCGGGTCGCCCATGACCAGCGTCTTGACCCCGAACGACCGCAGGTCGTCGGCCATCGGCCGGTTCACCATGCTCACCTCGTCCAGCACGATCAGGTCGGCGTCGGCCGCCGCGCTCGCCTCCGACAGGGCGAAGCGCAACTCCCCCGTGTCCTCGTCCTCGACGCAGGTGTAGATCAGGCTGTGCAGGGTCTGGGCGCCCGCCACCCCCTTCTTCCGCATGACCGACGCCGCCTTGCCGGTGAACGCCGCCGTCCGCACCGTCCGGACGCCGCACCGGTCCCGCAGCTCGGCGATGGCGAGTGCCGCCACGGTGGACTTGCCCACCCCGGCGTACCCGGCCAGGTAGAACTCCGGCGGCCCGCGGGCGTCCCGGTACCACGCGACGATGGTTTTGATCGCCGCCGCCTGCTCGTCGCTCGGTGTGACTGACGGGTCCACGGCCCGCACCGCCGTCACTCGCCCGCCTCCGCCTTGGCCGCCGGCCGCCACACCCGCCCCTCGTGGGCGCGGCGGGTCTCCACCCAGCCGAGCTGCCGGAGCGAGTTCTTCACCCGCTTCCGCACCAGGTTGTTGATGTCCTTCGGCTTGAGTTCCAGACTGCCCAGCACCTCGTCGGTGCGGATCTGCCACTCGTGCCGCACCATCTCGGCGATCCGCTCCTGCCAGGCGTCCTCCACGAACCGCTGCCGCTGCTCGTCGCCGGAGACCGCGGCCTCCTCCCGGGTGAGCCAGGTCCGCTCGCCCGCCCGGTACCGCACCACCGCCTCCGCCCACAGCTGGCCGGCGTCCCGGCGGACGGCCTCGATGTCGATGGCCCCGCACTTGACCGGCCAGTACCGGCGGTTGCCCGTCTCGTCCGTCAGGTACCCCTCGTCGATCTCGTTGGTGGACGCCGCCAGCACGAAGTACCGCGGCCGCTTGAGCACGGTGCGGCCGTACGGCGGCCGGTACTCGTCCACCTGGCGGGTGATGAACGCCTTGATCTCCTCGTTCTCCGTCTTCTTGAACGACGCCAGCTCGGCGATCTCCACGATCAGCTTGCCCTGCATGGTCATGAGGGTGTCCTTCGACCGGATGTCGCCGACCGAGTCGAGGAAGAAGGACTCGTCGCCGAACGTGGCCAGCGCCCGCAGCGCCATCGACTTCCCCAACCCCTGGCTGCCCTCCAGGATGAGCACGCTGTCGAACTTGCAGCCCGGCTCGAACACCCGGCTGACCGCCCCGACCAGCCACTTGGCCCCGACCAGGGCCAGGTAGTCCGGCGGCTGGGCGTCGGCCCCCAGGTAGTAGGCGAGCCAGGTGTCCAGCCGGGGCCGGCCGTCCCACTTGAGCCGGGACAGGTGCTCGCGGGGCGGGTTCACCTCGCACTCCTTGGCCACCCGCAGGACGGCGTCGGCGGCGGTGTCCTTGCCCACGCCCACGTCGCAGTACTCGAGGTGGGCGGCGAACATGAAGAAGTCGTCGTCCCGGATCGACCGGGGGGCGAACTCACCGCCCTCCCAGGGCGGGCGGCGGACCAGCGTCACGTCGTCGCTGAACGCGTTGTAGCACAGCACCCCGGCGAACCGCGGGTGGTGCTTGAGGAACAGGTAGGCGTTCTGCTTGCTCTTCTTCTCGAAAGGGAACGGGTGCCCCTCGGCCACCTCCTTGCCCGGGATGAGCCGCGCCCGCCAGTCGCCCGGCGGGGTGGCCGCCACCGTCCGGGACCACGGAGGGCGGTCGTCCGGGATGTCGGCGTGCGGCGGGGGCTGATCGGCCGGCGGCGGCGTCTCGTCCGGCGGGCCGAACCCGCCCAAGTCGGCGACCAGGTCCGCCGTTTCCGCCGCCCCGTGACGCAGCAGCCAGTCGTTCCAGTCGCTCGGCTTCTCCGGGTCGTCGGCCGAAAACGGCGGCAGCGCCACCGCCCCGCCCACGCCGCGAGCCGCCGCGTCCGCCCGCACCCTGCCCACGTTCAGCGGCCTCCCCTGCACCATCGTGTGGAGGTCGTTGTCCCCGCACACCACCAGCCGCGCGTCGGGGTACTTGTCCCGCATCGCCCTCGCCACCGGCGACAAGTTGCCGGCATTGAACGCCACCACGCACGGCAGCCCGGTCGCCGCATGGAGGCTGGCGGCCGTGGCGAACCCCTCGGCGATCAGGATCGGCTCCCGCGGCCCGTCCTTGCTCGCCAGCGAGGCGTACCCGCCCTCCACCTTGCCGCCGGTCAGGAACCGCTTGCCCCCGTCCGGCCCGACGAACTGGAGGCTGACCAGGCCGCCGTCCCGGCGGACCGGCACCAGCAGCTTGCCCTTGTACTCCCGCAGCCCCTTCGGGCCGATCCCCTTGGCGGTGAGGTACGGATGGGCCGGGTCCGCCGCCGGGCTGGCGGCCCACATCGAGGCCGCCTTCGCCGCCGCGTCCGCCGCCAGCTTCTCGTCCCGCCGCCGGAACTCGTCCCGGGCCGCTCGCAACGCCGCCCGGTCCGGCTCGGCCAGGGCCTTGGGGTCGCGGCTGCACCACTTCTCGTTCACGTCCCGCTTCCAGCAGCCGATCAGCCCGAACCCGATGTCGCCGCCGCCGTGGGCCGGCACCACGGCCAGGCGGTAGAAGCCGTTGTCGGCGTGCTCGGGGCCGGACCGGAAGCGGTGCAGGGTGCCGTCCGCCACGAGCGTGTCGGGCGGGGTGAGGCCGTGGCGGCCGAAGGCGGAGAGGAAGTCGTCCTGGATGGTCATACGCTGCCGTCAAAAGGGGTGATCGCGCTGCGGACGGTAGGCCGGGTCGGCGGAAAGGTCAAGCGGATATTTATGCCCCCTTGATGCCGCGGGGCGGCCCGGCTCGACGGACGGGGGCGGCTCGACGGATGCTCGACGGACGGCGTGTGTCGAGGTTTTTCGTCGCCCGTTCAGTGTCTTGCTTGATGCTCGACAGATAGACAGATAATATATCTATATCTAGCAACGCGCGCAGATAGAGTATATACCCCTCGCGCACAGGTACGCGCTTGGCCCCTATGGGCTGATTCCGTCTGGTCGTGTGTCGAATCGCGGGCAAGGCACTGTTGTTCGGCGGAAAAACCGCGACACACGGGTCTGTCGTGACCTGTCGCGGTCGTCCGGCGTGGCGGTGGCACCCCGCGGCACGCGAATGTCGCTTGCATGTTCCGTAGAATAGGCTACAGTCGCCCCTCGCCCCGGTTGACATGGTGATCGCAAATCTGCCGGTCCCGGGGCAGCGCCTCGGCCCGGTCGGTGATAGCTTGCTGGTCCTTCTCGCCGGGGCGCGCTCCCCCACCCCCCCCGGTCTTTACGCTCCCTTTACACCCACGCCGAACCGTGCCACACTCGCCCCCGAGTCAACGCGACGGGGGGCACGCATGGCCAGGAAACGGGACACCACCAACTACCAGCAGGGCGACGAGGGGGACGTGCGGTTCTGGCTGCCGCCCGACCTGAACGGCAAGCCGGCCGTGCTCACCGCCGCCCGCAAGCGGCGGGGGGACGTGGTCACCGCCGAGGGCGACCGGGGCGGGGTGGAGCGGCGGAGCATCGATCGGCCCCTCGAATATTACATCGCCAAGGCTCAGATCACCGGCACACAGTACCGGGCCGGGTTACGACTCCACGAGCTGTGGGCGAAGGGCAGCCAATCGCCGTTCTCCCAGGCAAAATACGAGGATGGGAGCGGCGGCGGCCAGCGACTGTCATTCGTCCCGACCGGGTTCGCCGCCGTCGAGTTCCGCCTGGCGATGGCCGCCGTGCCCGGCAACAACCGCCGCGACGTGGTGTATGCCGTGTGCTGCCAAGACATCCCGGCCAGCCGGTCAATGCGGTTCTCGTCCCGACGGACGGCCGAGCGGCTTTCCATGGCGTGGCTGAGGGACGGTCTAGACTCGCTGGCAAAACACTTACAGTACGGCGTCGAGTAGCCGTTTGACTCAATCTGACAGATGTGCTAAAAGGCGAGACGGCACGGCGTTTGCTGCGACCGTGCCGTCTCTGACCACAACGAACGGAACTCGTATGGCTCACGCGAAGTTACCCCCGCCTCCGAACCAACGCAAGGCGTTTCAAGAGTGCCCTGAGTGCAATGTCTCATACCAGAGCCGATGCTTCATCCAGGCCGTCAACCCGGATCGCTTCGACGACTTCTCGCTCCCCGCCGTCTATCACTCGACGTGTGACTTCTGCCGGAGAGGCTTGTCGGGCCAGCCGCACCCGTACGGAGAGAGGTTCACGGAGGACTATGCCGACCAGCGGACGGCGAAGCGGGCGGCGTCTTCACGCCGAAGAACCCGACACTGCCGCCCACGCTGGGTCGATCCACAGGACATCGCCGCCGTGTACTCCGCGGCACGCAAACTCGGGCGGATGAGCGGCCTGACTTACCACATCGACCACATCGTCCCGATCAACCACCCCGAGGTCTGTGGCCTTCACGTGCCCTGGAACCTGCAGATACTGACGGTGCAGGACAACCTGCGGAAGTCCAACAACTTCTGTTGGGGCTTGGCCATCGACTTCACCTCGGCGGGTTACGAGGAGACGCCATTTGCAAAAACTACGTTCGCATAAAATGAATAACGAATTCACTTGTGTAACTGGCGGATCTATGCAAAACTAATCCCATAATCCATTCCCGCCCCCGCGGCACACCCCCTACGCCGCACGGGTCGGCTACAGCCCCACAAGGCAACCCGCACCTTCCCCAGATCATGCCCGCACCCTCCCCCCGCTCCCGCATCGACCGCGACCCCATCGCCTACGCCAACCGCCCGCTCGACGCCGGGTTCGACGAGTACCGGGCCGTCAGGGAGCACGTCGAGAGGTTGGTGATCGAACCGTTGTCGGCCAAACGGCCCGTATCCGCATGTCCGGCGAGCTGACGCCCAAGCAGGCCCGGTTCGTCCAGGAGTACCTGGTCGACCTGAACGCCACCCGGGCCGCGATCCGTGCCGGGTACAGCGAGAAGACGGCCAAAGCCATCGGCCACGAGAACCTGACGAAACCAGACATCGCCGCCGCCGTCAAGGCCGCACGCCAACAGCTCGCCGAGAAGGTCGAGATCACCCAGGAGTGGGTTCTCGGGAACCTGAAAACGGTCGCCGAGCGCTGCCTACAGACGGCCCCGGTCCTCGGCCGCAAGGGCGACCAGGTCCTCGTCGAAAACACCGACGGGGAACTCGTGCCGGCGTTCGTGTTCAACGCCGCCGGGGCCACCCGGTCGCTGGAGCTGCTCGGCAAGCACATCGGCATGTTCGTGGACCGGACCGAAATCACAGGTAAGGACGGTGGACCAGTCGAACTCGCAGACGCCAAGGCCGCTCTCCTCCGCGGAGTTGTTCCGAACCCTACCCGCTGAGGAGCAGGTCCGGCGCATCGGCGCGCTGACCGACGCCGAGGCGGACGCCCTCCTCCACGACTGGGGGTG
>JAYVUZ010000257.1:0-20902 GCA_043787415.1 Fimbriiglobus sp.
CGGTGTGCCGATCAGCCCGGCCGGCGTGTGCGACCTCCAGCGCCGCGCTCGAGCCGGTCGCCGCCGAGGCCCACGCCCCTGTCGCCGGGGAACCGGCCAGCGTTGACGAGACGAGCTTGCGGCAAGCCCGGAAACGCTCCTGGCTGTGGGTCGCGGTGACCGCCACGCTCACGGTGTTCTTGATCCGCCCGTCGCGCGGCCGCAAGGTGTTGGCCGAACTGATCCCCGGCGGGGTCGGGGTGCTGACCACCGACCGGTACGGCGCGTACGCCCACCTCGACCCCGGCCGGCGGCAGGTCTGCTGGGCCCACCTGCGGCGGGACTTCCAAGCGATGGTCGACCGGGCGGACGCCGGGTCGGCCGTCGGCCGGGACTTGCTGCTGCACGCCGACATCCTGCTGGCCGAGTGGCGGCAGGTTCGCGAGGGCGCGCTAACGCGGGCGGCGTTCGCGTCGGGCACGCTGGCGTGGCTGCGGGCCGAGGTGGCGGCGCAGCTCGCGGCCGGGGCGGCGTCGGCGGGCCCGAGGACGGCCGTCGTGGGTGCGTCCCTATGGGGGATCGATGCGGGTCTGTACACATTCGCGTCGGTCGAGGGCGTGGAGCCGACTGACAACGCTGCGGAGCGGGCGCTTCGTCACGACGTGTGCTGGCGGAAGACGAGCGGGGGCACCGCCGGGGGTTCGGGCAACCGGTTCGTCGAGCGGGTGCTGACCGTGGTGGCGAGTTGCCGCCAGCAAGGCCGCGACGTGGTGGCGGTGTTGACCGAGGCCGTATTCGCGTCGAGGACCGGGACCCCCCCGCCGTCCCTCCTCACCGCCGGAGCATGAACGCTTACACTTCTCGAGGTCGCATACGATCAAGAGCGGCGGGTTCTCAAATGCTTCGCGGTATTGCTGACTTTGGGTGTAAGCGGCGGAGAGGTTCTTGTACTCTCTCCCGAAGCAGCCCCGCCGCCACGCGTCGGCGAAGCCTTTGCCGCCGTCGGACTTGGCGACGCCGTTCTCGAAGGTGAACGCAGCCCCGGTGGGATGGGCCTCGGCCGGCGGCGTCACGTCCAGGAGCGTACATAAGTCGGGGAAGTGTTGCTGGTAGGCGGAGCGCTCGGAGAGGCTGGCGGCCTTCCACTTGGCAATGCAGTCATGGACAGTGAGCGGCATCGGCGTGGCTCTGCGGGTGCGGGGCCGGCCAGCGTAACCCGACGGCGGCGGCGGTCGCGGCACGCGCGGAGTGCGGGCGGGCCGTGAGGTTCCACACGGCCGGCCGGTAGGACCGCCCCGGCCCAAGGGGCAAGCATCAACCGCGGGGACGGGTGACCATGAGCAACGCCCGAATCGCCGCCTTGAACGGCTCTGGCAAGGTCGGCCAGAGGTTGACGAGCGCGGTTAGCTCCGGGTCGGCCGGAACGAGTGCGCCGCTTTCTGCGCCGCCTCTCGCGGGAAGTGCGGTTTCCAAGGCGTTTCCGGTGGGGCATCGAATCCCGCCCTCTCCGCTCGATTCCGTAGCAGATGCTCACCTCCGGGCTTCACGACCCCATCGACGCCATGTCGATGACGAAGCGGTACTTCACGTCCCCCTTGAGCAGCCGGTCGTAGGCGGCGTTCACCTGGTCCATGCGGATCAGCTCGATGTCGCAGACGATGCCGTGCGTGCCGCAGAAGTCGAGCATCTCCTGCGTCTCGGCGACGCCGCCGATGCCCGACCCGGCGAAGCTCTTGCGGCCGCCGATGACGTTGAACGCCGCCACCGGCAGCGGCTTCTCCGGGGCGCCGACCAGGCACAGCGTGCCGTCCAGCTTGAGTAGCCCCAGGTAGGCGTTCAGGTCGTGGTCGGCCGACACGCAGTCCAGGATGAAGTCGAACCGGCCCTTCTGCTTGGCCATCGCATCGGCGTCCTTCGACACCACCACCTCGTCGGCCCCGAGCCGCTTGCCGTCGGCCACCTTGCCCGGCGAGGTGGTGAACAGCACCGTCGTGGCCCCGAAGGCGTGGGCCAACTTCACCCCCATGTGGCCCAGCCCGCCGAGGCCGACGACGCCCACCGTCTTGCCCGGGCCGACCTTCCAGTGCCGCAGCGGCGAGTAGGTGGTGATGCCGGCACACAGCAGCGGCGAGGCGGCGGCCGGGTCCAGGTTGGCCGGCACTTTGAGGGTGAACGACTCGTCCGCCACCATGTCGGTGGCGTACCCGCCGTAGGTCATCTGGCCCGGGGCGAGCGGGTCCGGCGAGTTGTACGTCTGGGTGCAGCCGGGGACGCAGTACTGTTCCAGCCCGCGTTTGCACGGCTCGCAGGTGCCGCACGACCCGACCATGCAGCCGACGGCCGCCAGGTCGCCGACCTTGAATTTGGTCACTTTGTCGCCGACCCGGGTGACGCGGCCGACAATCTCGTGCCCGGGGACGATGGGGAAGGTGGTACCCTGCCACTCGTTGCGGGCCTGGTGCAGGTCCGAGTGGCAGACGCCGCAGAACAGAATGTCGAGGGCGACATCGGTCGGCCGAGGCTGGCGGCGTTCGAGGGACCACGGGGCGAGCGGCCGGTCGGCGGCCTGGGCGGCATAAGCTTTGGTCGGCATCGGGGGTTCCAGGGTTGGGGTGTACCCCATCTATAGCCGCCGGCCGCCGCGGCGCTTACCCACCGTCCGGTCAGTCCAGGCCGGCCACCTCGCCGCCGGCCGGGGTGATGGCCGACCAGAACGCCTGCTCGGATACGCCAGTGCCGATGGTCCGCACGCTGCCGTCGAACAGGGCGACCGGCAGCCCGCCGGTCATCGCATTCGGCGACTGGCCCCGATCCGTCGCGAAGCTCGGGTCTGCCGGGCCGAGGAACGATTTGACCGTCGGGTGCGTCCACACCGCCCAATCGGGTTCTGTGAACGGCGAGTTGCGGCTGGGCGAGTTGGCCTCCAGATACTCCAGAATTTGGCAGTGATGCGTCACGACCCCCGCCGGGCGGCGACTGGTACGAGCAACACGGCTCGTCCGTGACGCCTGCCCGGTCGCGCAGTGGCAGCTTGACAATCGTGCCGTCTCACCGCCCGCCGGTGCGGGCCAGGAACCGCAGCCCGCCCTTCGCCCCGAGCTGGCAGGCCGTGTCGAACTTGAACGCCTTGATGACCCCGAGCATCTGTTTCGCCTCGGCCTCGGACGCCGCCGGGGCGATCGCCCGCCCACCGGCCGACACCGCCCACCGGCCGTCTTGCGGCACCACCTGCAACTGGTCCGCAGCGAACGGCACCCCGCGGGCGGTGAACGGCACCCGCGTCTGCGGCTTGCCGTGGCTCAGGAAGAAGGTCAGCCCGCCGACCGTGCAGTACTCCGTCAGTTGGTTGTCCACGGCCATGCGGGCGGCCTCCCGGGCGGCGTTGTCGTCGCCGCCGAACCGGGCCAGCACCTCCCGGCCGAGGGCCAGCACCCAGTCGCTGCGGTCCTTGCGGGCCTCCAACTTACGGGGGTCGAACGTCAGCCGCTCGCCGGCGTACCCGCCGCCGGGCAGCGGCACGCCGGTGCGGTCGAGCGTCTGGTTCTGGAAGGTGGCGGCGAACGGGTCGGCCTTCGGCTCCTTGCCGTCCGCGCTGAGTTGGGCGGCGAACAGCAGCCGCAGGGCCGGCCGGTCGCTGCCGCCGACGGCCAGCAGGCGGTTGAACCCGTACCGCCGACACACCGCCGCCGCCTGCTCGGCCGGGGCCGGGTCGGGGCCGAAGTTGACGAGGATGCCGAAGTCGTCTCGCAGCACCCAGGTGCCGCGGACCCCCTCGGCCCGGACGCTTTTGAGGTCGAGCAGCCGCGCCCCGAGGTGCCGGTACTGCGGGTGGGCGGGGGCGGCCCGGCCGTCGGCCAGGGCGTAGTCGAGCGGCACCTTGCCGGGGACGGTGCCCCAGTCGGTCAGCTTGAGCAGCCCCTGGACGGCCCGCAGGGCGTCGTCGGCGGCCACCCGGTCGGTGCCGAAGTCGCGGACCGGGACGGTGCCGGCGGACAGTGAGAACCCGCCGCCGGCCGGCCGCACGGCGAATGACCGCAGGTTGGCCCGCAGCAGGCTCTCCGGCTGCGGCAGCTTGACGGTCGGATCGGTCGGCGGGTAGAGGTCGTCGGCCGCCGGTGCGGCGGCCGGCGGCTGGGCCAGCGCAAGCAGGAGCAGAGTGAGCATGGCCGGTGGAATACCCGCCGGCCGGCGGCGGATCAAGGCGAGCGGTCGGTGTGCGCCGGCCGACAGCTCACGGGTTGGAAGGTGACATCACTCACCCCTCAGCTCGTCGGCCGGCGCACACCGGCCGCTCGCCTCGAACCGACACATGGCTGGACGCCTTCGCGCCGGTCGCACCCCTTCCCCGACCCGACGGCTAGCGAACCATTGTCCGGGTGGGGGTGGCGAGCAGGCGGAACGTCGGGCCGGCCCCGACGTACCCGCCGGCGGCGGCTGCCAGCATGGACACCAGCGTGCCCAGGAAGGTGTACCATGCCACTGTGGTGGCGGCCTCCCCGGCGTCCCGGGCGAACTGCTCGGCCTTCGCCTTGGTGGCCGGGTCTTCGGCTACGGCCTTGGCGTCGGCCGGCGCGGCCTTCACCCGCCCCTTCAGGTCGTCGATCTGCTGCTGGGTGTACCCGGCCCGGCGGGCGTACTCCTCGAAGTCGGCCTGGCTCAGGTTGCTGCCGGCCGCGTTGGCCGCCGCCCCGCCGGCGGTTGCCACCCCGACCATGGCGTTGAACCCGGACCGCACCCCGCTGGCCATAAGCCACAGTAGCATGGCGAAGACGACAGCCCAGACGAACAGGCCGTACAGGGCGCCCTCACGCGGGTTCTCCCCAACGGTCAGGTGGCTGGCCACGAACCCGCCGACGAACAGGCAGCCGGCGGTCACCGCGATGGCCCACACGGCAGCGGCAATGCCCAGACCGTGGGCGGTCGTCTTGTCACTGATGGAGAAGCCGACGGCCCCGCCGAGCAGGGTGAGCAGGAAGTACAGGGCCAGGGCCAGCACCGAGCCGGCGGCGATAGCCCCCCAACTGACGCGGCTGCGGACGGGCATTAGGTCTTCGACGTGGACCGACGATTCAACGACTGCCATCTTCTGTCCTCACAGGGCGTGGAACGTCACGCCGCCGGCGGGTGAAGTCCCGCCGGGGAGACGTGACACGGGTCACGCCTGTGAGGAAGCACTTTCCGCGCCCGGCCCGGCCGGTTTATCGGATTCGTTGGATGCGTTCGATTCTCATCCGCCCATCCGCTTGGCCGCCTCCGCCAGCTCCTTGCACGCCCCTTCGAGGTCGCGGTTGCCGGTGCGGCGGGCCGCCTCCAGCCCCCGCGCGGCAAACCCGGCCGCCTTCGCCCCCTGCCTGGCGCTCAGCAGCGACTCGGTGGCGACCACATAGAACTTGCCCTCGTCCGGGTGGGCGGCCAGCACGGCGTCGAAGGCCGCCGCCGCGTCGTCCGGCTGGCCGAGCTTGGCCAGCAGCTTGCCCCGCTGCACCCCGAACTCGGCGGCCCGCTTGCCGTCGTTGTGGGCCGTGTCGTCGGCCAGTCCGGCGTCGGCGTGGGCCAGGGCAGCGACCGGGTCGCTGTCCCCCAGGGCGCCGGCGACCAGGCAGGCGAACAGCGGGTAGCGGTCCGGCCGGGCCGGGTCAGCCGGCTGCTCGGCCCCGGCTTTGGCGAACCGCACGGCCAGCTCGCGGGCGTCCAGCTTGAGGGCCGCCCGCATGGCGTCCTCGGCCGCGACGGCGGTCAGGGACGTGGGGTCCACGCCGGCCAGGTCGGCGGCGCTCATGGCGGCGAAGTCGGCGGGGGCGCTCGCCTCCGGCGGCGTTACGGCCGCCGCCGGCTCCAGCGGCACCGCGATGTGCGGGGCCGGGCCGGCCGGCTGCTTGTCGGCCCCGAGTTTGTGCCGCAGCCGGTCGAAGTCGTAGATGTCGATGGCCACCGACCCGTCGCCCTCCTGCCGCCGCGGGGCCACCCCGGCCAGGCAGTCGGCCAGGAACTTGATGACGCCGATCAGCCGCTTCCGCAGCAGCGAACTGCCGGCCGCGTCCAGCGGGGTGGCCCCGGCCAGCGCCTTCAGCGGCTTGTTCGCCCAGACCCCCTCGAAGTACTGCGTGGCCCGGTCGCGGAGCTTGCCCTCGGCTTCTTCCAGGGACGCCGTCCGCACCGGGTAGGCGACGGCTTCCTGCACGATGTCGCCGAACTGCGCCGGCCCCTGGCCCGTTGCCGGCTCGCCGACGGCCAGGTTCACCCGCCCGCGCAGCTCCTGGGCCACTTTGGCAACGCTCTCCGGGTCGGAGTGCCACAGCCGCACGACGCCGCCGGTGATGGTCAGGTTGGCCGTCACCCGGGCGAGCATGGTGCCGGTGTCCAGCAGGCTGGGGATTTCCTCGGCCATCAGGCAGGAGAAGGATCGCCCCTCCGGGTCCATCTGCGGGGCCAGCACCCGGCCGCTGTTGGCCCACTCCTGGATCACCCCGAACACCACCTGCGGGTCGCGGACCTGCATGAACACGCGGTGTTCCACGTAGTCGCTGTCGCCCTCCAGGCCGTGCCCGACCCGCAGCACCTCGACCAGCGCCGCCGCCTCCTCGGCGTTGTCGTCGTCCCACTCCCGTTCGACCGACTGCTGCAACGCCTCGACGGCCCCCGCCTGTTCGCCCAGCCACGCCTTCACCAGCCCCAGGTTGAACCACCCGGCGGGGTCGGCGGGCACGGCGTGGGTCAGCGCCTCGAACGCCCGCTTGGCGTCCGACAGCTTGCCCGTCGCGGCGGACGCCGCCACCGGCTTCACGGTGGGCCGGAGGCGGTAGGCCTTGCGGGCGCAGTCCGGCAACCGGGTGTCCGGGCCGAACAGGGCGTCGAACTGCCCTTTGAGTTCCGTGTCCTGCGGGGCGAAGCGGACGGCCCGCTCCAGCGCCGCCCGGCAGGCCACCGGCCGGTTGAGCAGCAATTCCTGCCGGGCGATCAATTCGTTCACCTGCGCCAGCTGGTCCACCGCCGCCGGGTCGTAGGCGTCGCCGGCCCGGCGGAACAGCAGCAGCGCCCCGATGACCTCGCCCTCGGCCTGGCGGAACAGGCCCATGAGGAACAGCCCCATCGGGAAGTCGGGCTGAATGTCGAACGCCTTCTGCAACACCTCCTCGGCCCGCTCGATGTTGCCCTCGCCGAACAGCAGGTGGGCGAAGTAGCCCCACACGGCCGGCTTGTCGGCGTGGGCGGCGGCCACCTGCTCCATCACCCGCACGGCGCTGTCGTGCTGGTTGTTCTGCTGGAGGGTGAGTGCCCGGTCGATCTGCTCGAAGTACGGGTCACAGCACCACTTAAACTTCTTACCGCTGCCGCACGGGCAGCCGTCGTATGGGTTCGGGGGCATCGGGAGGGCCGGAGGGGTGGTGCGGGTGATAGGGGTCGGGCAAGGTGTGCCGGCCGGACGGGTGACGGCCGCCCGGCGGCGTCACTTTCCCGGACCGACCCGCTCGACAACCCCGCTAGGATAGCGGTTGCGGGGCGGGCTGAAAATGCCGGGTCGGAGTTTGACAGTGGTAGGTGTTGCACTACGGTTGCGCCAGCCGACCGGCCGTTTCCTCCGCCTTCCACCGGACCCCGGTTGACCACCCCGAAAAGGATAGCCGACCGATGGTGACCAACGACCTGGGTGCCTGCGAGTGGTTCGTCTGGGACTTGCGGCGGAGCGGCCTCATCGACCGCGGCCAGCTCGACCAGATCGTGGGCGAGTTCCTCAAGCGGAACCCGCGGGCCGAGGCCCCGGCCCTGGCCGACTTCCTCACCCAGCAGGGCACCATCACGGCCTTCCAGTCCGACCGCATCCTGAACGGCAAGACGGCCGGCCTGGTGCTCGGGCCGTACGTGCTCCAGGACGCCATCGGCCAGGGTAGCATGGGCCAGGTGTTCTCGGCCACCAGTAAGAACGACGCCGGCACCTACGCCGTCAAGGTGCTGCCCCGCCGCAGCATGTGGAACGTCCGGCTGGCCCGCCGCCAGGTGCGGTCGTTCGGCTCGTTCAGTCATGCGGCTGTTGTGCCGTTCGTGGACGTGGGCACGGCCGGCGGGCTGCACTACCTGACTTGGCCGCTGGTCGAGGGGCGGACGCTGGAGAACTTGGTGCAGGGCCAGGGCAGGCTGTCCCCGGCCCAGGCCGCGCATGTGTCCCTGCACGTCGCCCAGGGGCTGGCCGTGTGCCACCAGAACAACATCTTCCACGGGCTGGTCAAGCCGTCCAACGTGATGGTCGGGTCGGACGGCCAGTCCCGCATCCTGGACTTCGGCATCGGCTCGCTGCTGGTGGAGAACGAGGGCGAGAGCCTGGTGGACACCATGTCCGCCGCCAACACGCTCACCAGCGGGCTGGACTGTGCCGCCCCCGAGTCCATCATGGACCCGACCAACCGCACCCCGGCCGGCGACCAGTACTCGCTCGGGTGCGTGCTGTACTACTGCCTGACCGGGCGGGTGCCG
The DNA here is from genome assembly GCA_043787415.1 of Fimbriiglobus sp. Lineage (GTDB taxonomy): Bacteria > Planctomycetota > Planctomycetia > Gemmatales > Gemmataceae > JAXMAZ01. The sequence goes on from JAYVUZ010000257.1 coordinate 8,449, forward strand.
TTCCCCGAGGGCAGCGCCGTCGAGAAGATGATGGCCCACCAGACGAAGGAGCCGGAGCCGGTGCCGGAGTTCGCCCCGGACGCCCCGGCCGGGCTGGTGGACGTGGTCAAGAAGCTGATGGCCAAGGCGCCCGAGGGCCGGTACGGCAACACCGACGAGGTGGTGGAGGCGCTGGAGCCGTTCCTGGGCGAGTACGCCCGCCAGGCCAAGCCGGCGGCCGGCCGGCAGGCGGCGGCCCGGGCCGGGGCGGGGCGGGCGGGGGGCGGGGCCGCGACGGCCACCAGGCCGGCCCTGGTGACGGCCTCGCCGACGGCCAACACACCGCCGCCGGCCGTGCGGGTGACCCACCCGCCGGCCGGCCGGACCACCAACATCCCCACCCGGCAGTCGTTCCAGTTGCCGGCCCACGCCCAGGAGCCGGCCGAGGTGGCGCTGGTGCCGGCCGGCCCGGCCGGGTACGACGACGCCCCGTTCGCCGACCCGGCCGCCCTGCGGGCGAGCGCCGGCTGGCTGAACGAGGCCGGCGGCGGCGAGGAACCCAAGAAGGCCGGCACGGCCGGCATCGTGGCCGTGGCCGTGGTCCTCATGGCCCTGGTGTTCATCGCCGTCCGGCTGGTGCTGGCCAAGGGCTGATCCGGCCGCCCCCTCCCCGAACGCCCCGGGACGACCGTCCCGGGGCGTTTCGCGTCTCCGAGCTTTTTCCCTCCCCTTCGGCCGGCACAGCCGGTACAGTCTGGTGGCACCCGCACGCCGGAGCCGCCGCCAATGGCAAGCCAGACCCCGACCGACACCATCGCGTTTCTGGACGCAGTACGGACCAAAATCGGCACCGTCGTCGTCGGCCAGGACGTGGTCGTGGAGCGGCTGCTGGTCGCCCTGCTGACGAGCGGCCACCTGCTGCTCGAAGGCGTCCCCGGGCTGGCCAAGACGTTGCTGGTGTCGTGTCTGGCGAAGGCCATCGACCTGCACTTCGCCCGCATCCAGTTCACCATCGACCTGCTGCCGAGCGACATCCTGGGGTCGGAAATCCTCGACCCGCGGGTGAACGAGTTCAAGGTGAGCCAGGGGCCGGTGTTCACCAACCTGCTGCTGGCCGACGAGATCAACCGGGCCGCCCCGAAGGTGCAGAGCGCGCTGCTGGAGGCCATGCAGGAGCGGAAGGTGACGATCGGCAAGCAGTCGTTCAAGCTGCCGGCCCCGTTCCTGGTCATCGCCACGCAAAACCCGGTCGAGCAGGCCGGCACGTTCGAGCTGCCGGAGGCCCAGCTCGACCGCTTCATGCTCCGCCACCGGCTGACGTACCCGACGCCGGCCGAGGAGCGGGACATCCTGCACCGCAACCTGGCCCTGGGGGTGAAGCGGGACGGCGGCGGGGCGGTCGCCCGCACCGAGTTCGACGTGCTGGACGAGTCGCCGGCCGGCGGCATCGAGCAGCTGGTGGTGGCGATGGAGGCGGTCAACCGGGTGCACGTGTCGGACACGTTCGTGGACCACGTGGTGGAGGTGGTGAACCGCACCCGGCACCACCCGGCCGTCGAGCTGGGGGCCAGCCCGCGGGCGGGCATCGCGCTGGTGAAGGCGTCCCGGGCGCGGGCGCTGGTGCGGGGCCGCGACTACGTCAGCCCGGACGACCTGTACGCGCTCGCCCCGGACGTGATCCTGCACCGCGTCCGGCTGACCTACGAGGCCCTCGCCGACGGGGTGCGGGGGGACGACGTGCTGCGGGACATCCTGCACGAGAAGGCGGTGCCGGCGAACGGCAAGCCCGTCGCGGCGGGGGTGTGACGGCCATGACCGGCACCCTCGACGCCGCCGACCGCCTGACCGCCCGCCAGTACCAACTGGCGGTCCGCAAGCTGGCCGACGCCCTCGGCTACGGCACCGACCGCTCGCCCTTCCTGGGCAGCGGCAGCGAGTTCGCCCAGAGCCGGCCGTACCAGCCGGGCGACTCGGTGCGGGCCATCGACTGGCGGGTGACGGCCCGCACCGGCAAGTACTTCGTCAAGGAGTACGAGGCCCCCAAGCGGATGCCCTGCCAACTGCTGGTGGACACGTCGGCCAGCATGACCGTCAGCAGCCGCCCGAAGAGCAAGTACGCCGTCGCCGTCCACATCGCCGGGGCGCTGGCCCTGGCCTGCCTGGACCGGGTCAGCCCGGTCGGCGTGGTCGGGGTCGGCGGCCGGGCCATGCGGATCGAGCCGAGCCTCGGCCGCGGGCAGGTGTTGCAGTGGCTGCACCTGCTGCGGCGGTTCCGGTACGACGAACCCACCCACATCGGCCGGCGGGTGACGGAACTCGGGCCGACGCTCACCAGCCGCAACCTGGTGATCGCTCTCACCGACCTGCACGACCCGACGGCGGTGCCGGCCCTGACGCGCCTCGCCCAGCGGCACGAGGTGGTGGTCATCCAGTTGCACGACCCGGCGGAAGCGGGGTTGCCCGGGGCTGGTTTACTGCGGGCCGGCGAGGCGGAAACCGGCCGGCTGTTCGTCACCCCGGCGTCCCGGCCGTGGGTGGACCCGCTGGCCATGTCCCGGCCGCTGGTGCGGGCCGGCGTCGATCACCTGCTGGTGCGGACGGACAAGCCGTTCGTGGCCGACCTGCGGAACTTCCTGCGGAGCCGGGGCGTCCTCGGCCGGGGGGTGCGATGACCCCGCTCCTGCTACTCGTGCTGGCCGCCGACCCCGCGGCGTCCGTCGGCCGGTCGCTGACGGTAGTGGTGACGGCCCCGGCGGCCGTCGAAGCCCGGCCGCTGGACGACCGCCGCCGGCCGCTGGTGGTGCAGTCGGTCGTCGCCACCGCCGGTGGGTTCGCCGTCACCCTGTACGGCCTCGACCCGGGCAAGCACCCGCTGGCCGACGCCCTCCGGCGGGCCGACGGCCAGCCGCTCACCGGCCTGAGTCCGGAGTTCGTCGAGATCACCAGTGGCCTGCCGGCCGGGCAGGTGCGGCCGGCCGAGCTGCTGGCCGAGCCGGGGCCACGCATCGGCGGCTACCGCCGGCTGCTGATCGCCCTCGGGGTGCTGTGGGGCGTCGGGCTGTTGGCCCTGTTCGCCAGCTTCTTCTTCCCCCGCCGCCGGATTGCCGTTTCCAGTGACAAGCCGGTGACACTGGCCGACCTGCTGCGGCCGTTGGTGGCCGGGGCGGCGGCCGGAACGCTCAAGCGCGAAGAACTGGCGGCGCTGGAACGGACGCTGTTCGCCTACTGGCGGGGCCGTCTCGGGCTGAACGCCGCGAACCCGTACGCCGCCCTGCGGACGCTGCACGCCGACCCGAAGGCCGGGCCGTTGCTGTCGCAACTGGAAGCGTGGTTGCACCAGCCGACGCCGACCCCGCCGGCCGACATCGGGGCGCTGCTGGCCCCGTACCGCGAGCTGCCGGCCGACGCCGTGGACCTGCCGGGGGAACGTCGATGACGCCGCGGAACCCGTTCGACGTGCCGCTGGTGGTGCCGGGGTTCGCCCTGCCGTGGGTGTTCGCCTTCCTGGCCATCCCGCTGGCCCTGCTGGTACTGGTGTGGGCCGGCCGCCTGCTGTTGCCGCACCGCCGGCTGGTGCTGCCGCTCGACCGCGCCGCCGGCGGCGACGGCTGGTGGCTGTGGCTGCTCGTCGCCGCCGCCGACTCGCTGCCGCCCCTGCTGCTGGCCGTCGTCATCCTCATGCTGGCCGGCCCCTTGCGGAACGGCCCGCCCAAGCAGAAGCGGAGCCTGACCAACATCCAACTGCTGGTGGACGTGTCCGGCAGCATGACGGCCAAGTTCGGGGACGGCACCCGGTACGACGCGAGCATGACGGCCATCGAGAAGTTCGTCGACTTCCGCAAGGGCGACGCCTTCGGGCTGACCTTCTTCGGCCACGACTTCCTGCACTGGTGCCCGCTCACCAGCGACCCGTCGGCGGTCAAGTGTTCGCTGCCGTTCATGCGGCCGGAGAACGCCCCGCCCCAGCTCGGCGGTACCCTCATCGCCAACTGCGTCCGCGGGTGCGTCAAGGAGCTGCAGAAGCGGGACGACGGGGACAAGATGATCCTGCTGGTGACCGACGGGGAGAGCGACGACATCACCGGCGGGGCGGAAACCGTACTGGCGAACGAGCTGGTCAAGGCGGGCGTCACGGTGTTCTGCGTGATCGTGGCCGAGGGCGACCCGCAGCCGGAGATGTACACGATCTGCCGGACCAGCGGCGGGGAGGCGTTCCGGGCCGACGACCCGGACGCCCTGAAGGCCGTGTTCCAGAAGATCGACACCCTCAAGCCGGCCAAACTGACGGCCACCGCCCCCGAGGCGATCGATTATTACGAGCCGTTCGCCCTGGCCGGGCTGGCCCTGCTGCTGGTCCACCTGGGGTGCCTGTTCGGGCTGAGGTACACGCCGTGGTGACGCCCGCCGACCCGCTCGCCCTGGCCGCCGCCCTCGGGTTGGCGGCCGCCCTCCTGGCGGCCGCCCTCCTGGCGGCCGCCGCCGAGGCCCTGCACCTGGGCCGGGTGCGGGCCGTCGCGCCGCTAGCCTTCGGCCCCCGCCGCTGGCCGTGGACGGCGGCCGTGCTGGCCGCCACCCTCCGCCCCCTCGCGGCCGGGGCCGTCGGCTGGGGGCTGGCCGTGCTGTTCCTGCTGCCCCCGGCCACTTTCACGGCCGCGGAGGCGAACGACAAGGACATCCGCCACCTGGTGCTGGCGCTGGACGTGTCGCCCAGTATGTATCTGAAGGACGCCGGCCCGAAGGGGGACCAGAAGCGGAGCCACCGGGCGGCCGACCTGATCGAGAGCTTCTTCCAGCGGGTGCAGGCCGAGCGGTACAAGACGACGGTGGTGGCGGTGTACAACGGGGCCAAGCCCGTGGTCAAGGACACGGCCGACCGGGAGGTGGTGCGGAACATCCTCACCGACCTGCCGCTGGCCTGGGCGTTCAAGGCCGGCGAGACGGACATCTTCAGCGGGCTGACGGCGGCGGCGGAGATCGCCCAGCCGTGGCCGCCCGGGTCGGCCCTGCTGGTGGTGGTGACGGACGGGGACACGGTGCCGGCCCAGGGGATGCCCAAGATGCCGCCGAGCATCGGGCCGAACGTGGTGGTGGTGGGGGTGGGCAACCCGAACGTCGGCCAGTCGGTCGGCGGGCACATGTCCCGGCAGGACGTGAGCACCCTGCGGCAGGTGGCGGCCCGCCTGAACGGGGTGTACCACGACGGCAACGACAAGCACCTGAGTAGCACCCTGGTGAGCAGCCTGGACGAGAAGGCGACGCTGCCGGCCGGCACCAAGTGGGGGGTGCGGGAGCGGGCGCGGCTGGCCATCGCACTCGGCGGCGGGGTGCTGGCCCTGCTGCCGGCGGTGCTGTGGCTGGCCGGCACCGGCTGGACGCCGGGCCGGCACCCGCGGGCGGTCTCTGGTCGTAGCCCGACGCGCGAGCGAGAGACATCCTCCCTCGCTCGCGCGTCGGGCTACGAACCGGAGAATGTTTGACCGGCAGGAACGGCTGGGTACAATCAGACGGTCTCCCGAACGGAGGTGGCAGATGGCGGTTCGCGTGCTTTTACTCACCGGCTGGCTGCTCGTGCCGGTCGGCTGGTACGCCTGGCACATGGGGCCGGGCCAGGACCGGCAACAACTCGACGCCGCCGACGCCCTGGTGGGGCGGGCGGAGCGGCAGGCGGCGGCCGGCGACCACGCGGCCGCCGTCGAGACGTATGCCGCCGCCCTGGCCGCCCTGCCCGAGGGGCAGAAGGCGACCGCCCGCGGCTTGCGGCTTGAGCGGGCCAAGTCGCAGATGCAGGCCAAGCAGCTACCCGAGGCCAACGCCGACCTGAAGGGGCTGGTGGACGAGATCGCCGGCGACCCGGGCGGCGACCCGAAGCAGCTCGCCGCCGCCCGGGAGGCGTTCGCCAACAGCCAGTACTACCTCACCTGGCTGATGCGGCTGGAGGGCCACCCGCACGAGGTGTGGGAGTCGGAGGCGGAGGCCAGCCGGCAGGTGTACAAGCTGCTGGCGGAACAGTCCGAGGCGGCCGGCGACGCGGCCGCGGCCAAGCGGCACACGGACAGCCTGGAGGCGGCCGTCCGGCTGGCCCGCATGGACCTCGGGGAGCTGACCGGGCTGCCGCTGCCGAGTGTCTGAGAGGGTTGCGCCACGGGCAAGAAGGCCGGTCGGCCTTCCAACAAGCCGGGCAAGCAGCCGGGCAAGCAGGAGCCGCAGGACATCCGCCGCGGCAACGTCGGGCCGCCCCGCGACCCGAGCGGGCACTGACAGCGATTCGCTTTTGCAGCCCCGACGCGGCGACCGCGGGTAGCCGGGGGTGAGAACCCCTGGCGGCGAAGCGGCAGCGCTAACGCCCTCGCGCCAGGGGTTCCGCCGGGCCTCCACCCCTGGCTACCTGCGGTCGCCCCGTCGGGGCTGCAAGACCATCGATCAGCCTCCCACCAGGACGGCCCCCATGCGGACGCTACTTCTCGCCCTCGCCCTGACGGCCGTCGCCGCCGCCCAGGTACCGCCGCCGGCTGCCGTCCCCGCGCCGGCCGGTGCGACCGTTACCATCATGAAAATGGTGAACGGACAGCCGGCGGCCGAGAAGTTGGTCATCGGCGCGGACGGCGTCTCGACGCCGGCCGCCAAGGATGGGACTAAGCCGAAGGACAAAGACGCGAAACCCGGCGAGGCCAAGGTCGAGCCGCCCAAGCTGACCCCGCGGGCCGAGAAGCTGAAGGCCATCCAGTTCGACCGCCGGCCGTCGGCCGTGCTCAAGGCGTGGGCGCCGGAGCCGAAGCCCGACCCGGCCAAGCCGGCCGCCAAGGTCGAGCCGCTCGACGCCGAGATCGCCGCCTACAAGACGGCCGTCGTGCTGGCCGACTGGCCGCGGGTGAAGGCGTACCTGGCCGGCCTGCCGGACGAGGAGGCGACGCTGGCCTACCGCCAGACTTTGACCGCCCTCCAGAACCCGCCGAACCAGCCGCCGGGCGGGCCACAGGGCGAGGTGCCGCAGGAAGTGCAGATGATGATGATGCAGGGCGGCAACATGCAGCAGTACGCCGAGCGGAACAGCTTCTCACTGCCGGACGTGTTCGGCCTGGCCGCCGCCGCCCCGAAGGGGGCGAACCCGGCCGTGCTGCCGCCGCGGGCGGCCGTGCTGGGCGGTGCCGCCACCGTGGCCAAGGCGCCGGCCGGGCTGGACAAGGGCCACCTCGCCGGCCTCGGGGCCATCCTGGCGCAGACGGTGCAGGGCGGCACCTTGCCGGAGGTGGCCGTCGCCCGGTTCAAGGACGAGCTGGCCAAGCCGGGGTCGCCGTTCACCAAGCGGGAGGTCGCCAAGCTGCTGACCGCCGCCAACCTCCAGCAGTACGCCGGCGACTTCCTGCCGACCTCCGAGGAGGCGGTGGCGGCGAAGGACGGCGAGGCCCTCAACCTGCTGGCGCGGCACTTCCTGGCCCGCCACGTCCGCGGCAAGGCCACCGACACGAAGGAGCTGGAGAAGGCGTGGCACGCCGTCCAGGCGGTGCTGACGTTCCCCGGCGCCAGCCGCGAGGAGCAGGACGAGTCGCTGCTGCGGGCCGTCGAGCTGGCCCCGAAGGTGACGGCCGCCCTCGGCCAGGCGTGGCTGGACGACAGCTTCACCACGAACCCCGACCGCGGCATGGAGATTCTGGCCAAGGTCGGCACCCTGGCCTCGACCGGGCTGCCCGGCAAGCCGTTTCAGCCGGACGACCGGCTGAGCGCCCTCAAACTCATGCGGACGGCGGTGGACGCCCTACTGAAAGCCGCACCGGACAAGGCCAAGGGGTGGCAGCAGGCGCTCACCCTGCTGGCCGCCGGCTGGCTCAAGGAGGCCGACTTCAGCCGCCAGTACGCCCGCGGCAGCGGCGAGCCGCGGATGCAGCAGGACCAGTACGGCAACATCTTCTACGGGTCGGGCGGGGACGACGACGAGGACAACAACCCGTGGATGCGGCGGTTCAACCAGAACCCGAACATGCCCCGGCCGATCCCCGTGGCCGAAGTGATGAAGGCCCGCCCGTCGGACGGCTGGGTGGCGGCCGTGGACCCCGGGTTCCGCCCCAAACTGGCCGGCCTGCTCGCCCAACTGCACCTGAAGGCCGGCGAGGAGGAGCTGGCCTTCCCGCTCATCGAGGCGCTGGCCCCGGCCCAACCGGACCAGGCCAAGGAGTTGGTGGCCGAGTTCGTGCGAGTGTGGGCGCGGAACCACAACCCCAACACCCAGCGGAACCGCTACCGCTACCAGTGGTTCTTCTACGGGGTCGAGCAGCGGGCTGAGGGCATCCCCCTCACCCGCAGCAAGCAGGAGCGGAACCTGGAAGACCTGGCCAAGTGGGCCGCCCGCATCCGCAAGCTGCCCGTCGGCGAGGTGGACGAGGACCAACTGGTGACGGCCTTCACCGCCTGCCACTCGACGGCCGAGGTGTACAAGACGGCGGCCGTCGAGAGCGTGTTCGGCTCGCTCGGCACGATGAAGCCGAAGACGCTGGCCGGCCTGGCCCAGCAGATGCGGTCGAACCTCGCGGGCCTGTGGCGGACCGACGAAGAGCAGCAGCAGAAGAAGACCAACCGCAAGAAGAAGGACATCGAGGCCGAGGTGCTGCGGGGGTACGAGGTGGCCCGCAAGACGGTGGCCGACGGCCTGGCCCGGCACCCCGGCCACTGGTCGCTGGTGCTGGCCGACGCCGCCCTCCAGCACGATGAGGTGAACTACCGCGGCGAGCTGAACAAGTCGGGCGACTTCTCGGCCAAGCGGCAGACGGCCCTCGACCGCTTCGCCGAGGCCGGCCGCAGCTACGCGGCCGAGGTGCCCAAGCTGCAAGAGGCGGAGTACACCACCCAGCCGTTCGAGCTGTGGCTGTATGCCGCCCTCGGGGCCGTAGACCTGGGCAGCATCAGCGAGGACAAGACGTTTGCGGCCAAGGAGCCGGCCAAGGTTAAGGCGCTGCTGGACGCCCTGCCGGGCGAGGGGGTGGCCGAGAAGCACCGGGCCAAGTTCGCCAACCTGCTGTTCACCCGCATGAGCGGGGCCAAGCCGCACGTCAAGTTCCGCTACCTGAAGGCCGGGTTCGAGATCGCCGGCGACCACCCCCGGGCGTCCGAGGCCAAGAAGGTGTTCGACTACTACAAGGACCTGGTCAAGGAGATCACGCTGGTGACGGAGGTGGACGGGTCGGCGAAGGTCGGCCACGGCCGGCCGTTCGGGCTGTTCGTCAACCTCCAGCACACCCGCGACATCGAGCGGGAGGGCGGCGGGTTCGGCAAGTACCTCCAGAACCAGAACAGCGGGTCGTTCAGTTACAACTACGGCCGGCCGACGGCCGACTACAAGGACCGCTTCGAGCAGGCCGCCAAAGAGGCGCTGAAGGAGCAGTTCGAGGTGCTGTCCGTCACCTTCCAGAGCGAGGCCGTGACCAGCCGGGCCATGCCCGAGTTCGGCTGGCGGTACACCCCGTACGCCTACATCCTGCTCAAGCCCCGCGGCCCGCAGGTGGACGCCGTGCCGCAACTCCGCATCGACTTGGACTTCCTCGACACGTCCGGCTACGTGGTGCTGCCGGTCGAGTCGCCGAAGCTGAGCATCGACGCCTCGCAGGTGAAGCCCGAGCCGCGGCCGGTGAAAGACGTACAGGTGATCCAGACGCTCGACGAGCGGCAGGCGAACAAGGGCCAACTGTTCCTCGAAGTGAAGGCGCAAGCCACCGGCCTGCTGCCGGACCTGGACGACCTGACCGGGGCGGTGCCGGCCGGGTTCGCCGTCACCAAGACCGACGACCAGGGCCTGCTGGTGAAGAAGTTCGCCGAGGACGGCACCGGCAACGCCATCCTGAGCGAACGCACCTGGCTGCTCACGCTGAAGGGGGAGGACGGCCAGGCCGAGCTGCCGACCAGCTTCACCTTCCCGGCGGTCAAGCTGCCGACGAAGGCGACGGAGGGCACCGTCTTCCAGCGGTACGTGGACGCCGACCTGGCGGCCGTGGCCCAGACGGTGACGCTGGAGGCGCTGTACGGGACGAAGCGGCTGGCCGTCAGCTCGACGGCGTTCGCCGGGGCGGCGGCCGTCGCCGGGCTGGTGCTGGCGGCGGTCGGCCTGGTGGTGGCCCGCGTCCTACGGCCGGCGGCGGTCGCCGGCGGCGTACGGCTGCCGGACACGCTCACCCCGTTCAGCGTGGCCCGGCTACTGACCGACGTGCGGCCGACGGTACCGGCCGCACGCCGGGCCGAACTCGACCGCGACCTCGAAGTGGTGGAGCGGGGCTACTTCGCCGACGGCTCGGGCGACCGCCCGGACCTGCGGCGGGTGGCCGAGAAGTGGGCGGCGGTGGTGTAGGTTCTGTTCCTGGCGAGCGGCCGGCGTGAGCCGGTCCGGCCGACGGGGTTGCAAGCCGGACCGGCTCACGCCGGCCGCTCGCCAGGAGTTTCCTCATGACCGACGTCTCCACCACCCTGACCACCTTCGCCGCCGGGCTGGTGGCCGCCGTCGTCGTTGCCCTGGCGGCCGGCGGGCTGTTCTGGCTCGTCTGCCGGCTGGTGGACGCGGTGGCCGGCCGCAGCCCGCGGGTCGGCTACCCGAAGGCGCTGGCGGCGGCCGCGCTGGTGCTGCTCGCCCAGGCGGCGGCCGGCGGGGCGGTGGTCGCCCCGGCCACGGCCTTCGGTAAGGTGGACTGGACGACCGTCGGCCCCGGGCTGCTGGCCGCTGCCGGACTGGCGGCCGGGGCCGCGGTGCTGGCCGGGGTGACGGTGTGTGGCCTGTTCCTGCCGGCCCGGGCCGGCCGGGCGCTGGCCGTCGGCCTGCTGTTCGGCGGGCTGACGTGGGCCGTCGCCGGTGGCCTGCTGGCCGCCCGGATGCTGCTGGCCGCGTAACATGTCCCCGTGACCGCCTGGCCCCCGCCCCGCCCGACGACCCCCCTGGCCGTGCTGACCAGCGGCGGCCTGGACAGCGCCGTGCTGCTCGGCGAGGCGGTGCGGGCGTACCCGGCCGTGGTGCCGGTGTTCGTCCGCGTCGGGTCGGTGTGGGAGGCCGCCGAGTTCGCCCACCTCGTCCGCTACCTCGACGCGATTCGGACGTCATCCCTCCGCCCGCTGGTGGAACTGAGCCAGCCGGTCGATGACCTGTACGGCCGGCACTGGAGCCTGACCGGCGCCGGCGTGCCGCCGCTCGGCGCGGCCGACGCGGACAGCTTCCTGCCCGGCCGCAACGTGCTGCTGCTGGCCAAGCCGCTGCTCTGGTGCCTGCTCCACGGGGTGCCGGAACTGGCCACCGCCCCGCTGGCGTCCAACCCGTTCCCGGACGCGACGGATGCGTTTTACGACGGCTTCGCGCGGCTGGTGGGTGACAGCGTGAGTGGCACGGTGCGGGTGCTGCGGCCCTACGCCGCGCTTGGGCTGCACAAGGCCGATGTCGTCCGCCGCGGGGCGACGTTGCCGCTCGAACACACCCTGTCGTGCGCGTCGCCGGTGAACGAATCGCACTGCGGCCGGTGTAGCAAGTGTGGCGAGCGACAGGCCGGCTTCGCCGCCGCCGGCGTCCCCGACCCGACCGCTTACGCGAGCTGACGACCATGCCGGATGCCTACACCCTGCCCGCCGCCCCCGGTGCCGTCTACCGGGTGACGAAGGAGATCCACTTCTGCTACGGGCACCGACTGCTGGACTACGCCGGCAAGTGCCGGCACCTGCACGGGCACAACGGCAAGGCGGTGGTGATGCTCGAAGCCCCGGCCCTGGACCCGCTCGGCATGGTGGTGGACTTCGGCGAGGTGAAGCGGGTGCTCGGCCGGTGGATCGACGACCACCTGGACCACCGGATGCTGCTGCACAAGGACGACCCGATCCTGCCCGAGCTGACCCGCCAGGGGGAGCCGTTCGTAACGCTCGACGTGAACCCGACGGCCGAGAACATCGCCCGGCTGATCTACCGGGAGGCCAAGCGGAACGGGCTGCCGGTGGTCGAGGTGACGCTGTGGGAGACGGACAACTCGTTCGCCACCTACCGGGAGTGAGCCATGTGGCGGGGGGACGACCGGCCCGGCGAACGGTTCGACTGGCCTCGGACTACCCTCGACACGCTGGAGGGTGTCGACTCGGGCGAGCCTGGCCACGACTCGGGGCTGGTGATCCGCTTCCACGCCCTTCGTAAGACGCCACTCCGTGACTGGACCGTGGACGATCTGCGACTCATGCTCGGCCAGCGGGACGCACTGCCCGTTCTGCTGCCGCTGGCCCTCGACCTGTTGGAAGACGACCCGTTCGCCGGCGAGTGGGGTGGCAATCTGCTGGCGTTCGCCCTGATGGCCGGTCACCAATTCTGGCTCGACCACCCGTCACTGTGGCGACGCATGGCCGGGGTCGTTAGCGACTTCGAGTCCGCTCTCAGCTACGCCCGTACCGATATCGCGCCGGCGGTGGCTCGGTTGCGGGCGGCCGGACTGTAGGGCACGCATGGCGTGCCGTCGGTGGCAGACGGCACGCCATG
>JAYVUZ010000258.1:0-6368 GCA_043787415.1 Fimbriiglobus sp.
GTCTGGCGTATCCGGAAATCACCAACCACCTCGACAGTGCGCTGGTCGATCGCTACTTCTGCAATTTCTCGCTCTTCCAGTCGCTCCCCGACAACTGGGCGATCGACCAGCTCTTCCCGATCATGCCCATCCATCGGCTGACCGAGTCGCCGTCGCGTCGAGGCACCATACAGGACGTGACCTGCGACTCCGACGGCGTAATCGATCGCTTCGCCGGCGGCCGCAAGGGAAAGGCGTCGCTGGAACTCCATCCGTGGAGCGAGAACGAGCCGTACATTCTCGGCATTTTCCTCACGGGCGCGTACCAGGAGATTCTCGGCGACCTGCACAACCTGTTCGGCGACACCAACGCCGTACATGTGCATATGGAACCGGACGGCACGCCGAACGTGGACACGGTGATTAAAGGGGACACGGTGGCGGAGGTGCTGCACTACGTGCAGTACAACGCCGAGATGCTGACCAACCGGGTGCGGAAGGACGTGGAGCGGGCGGTGCGGGCCGGCCGGCTGAGTGTGGCCGAGAGCCGCGAGTTCCTCGGCTTCTACGAGGACGGGCTGAGCGGGTACACCTACCTGGAGGAGCCGTGAGCATGGCGACCGCAACCGAGCAGACGTTTCAGCAATTCTTGCAGGAACTGGCCCGCGAGCAGGGAGGGCAAGAGGTGCTCGCCCGGCGGCGGGAGTGGGTGGCCGCTGTCGAGCGGCTGCTCGAACAGTTGACCGCCTGGCTGCGTGAGGCGGACGCGGGCAAGGTGCTGGAGATCGACCGCACCGAGGTCGAACGGGCGGAGGCCGGACTCGGCCGGTACACCGCGCCCGGCCTCAGTGTGGGGGTGGGGAGGGTCCGCTCCCAGGTCGCGGCGGTCGGTCGCAACACCCGCCACCTGCCGGCCTCGCTGGCCGTCGCGGTCGCTCATGCGACCGGACGCGTGGACGACTTCGAGCGCGCGTGGACGCCGGCCGGTCAGGTGGAGGTCAGCAGCCGCTTCGACCGCTGGAGCCTGTTTCGGCTGCTCGGCCCCGAAGCGGCAGAAGATTGGTGGGCGTTCAAGAGCGGGGCGACGGCGTCCGAAGACCAGGCGGGGCGGCTCACCAAGGCGATGGCCGAAACCGTTTTCCGCGATGTCCTGTCGTGACCGAGCAGACGCCACCGACGCTCGAGGCGGTCCGTGACTGGTATGTGGCTGTGCGGCACGCGGCCAAGTTGTTGTCGCGTCTGGGCGAGAAGCATTGGGACAACTTGCCGGACGATCACCCGATCAGCCGCGATGAGCTTTTCAAGCGGTACACGACTGGGGCGAAGCTGGGGACGGCGGCTGAAGCGACTGCCACCGACGTGCTGGAGGACACAGCCGTATTAATGCTGTTCGCCGCGTTCGAGGGCCGTCTGCGGGCGCGGGCGGCGGGGGATGTGAAGGCCGAACTTGCCGCCTTGCCGCCCCAGTCGTTGCTCAGCCGTGTACCGGCTCAACTCGGGAGACGGGTCGAGCGTGCGGCGCTGGCGCGACTCCTCGACTTCTACAGCCCGAGCGATCCCAGACTGGTCGACGAAGTGAAGGCCTTACGTCTTCACAGAAACAGCCTCGTGCATGGCCGCAGCGTGTCGAGTCGGAAGCGGCTTCGGCCCGAGAACGTTTACACGGTACTGTCCCGATTTCTGTCCCTACTAGAGAGCCGGTCGGTCGCTGAGCCGGCGGGAGGGCCTCGGGCTGGACCGGGTGGGTGACAACCCTTGTCCCCCACCCGCCGGCGCGCGACACTAGCCTCTCGGCGGGCATCGCCCGCCGTCACGTCTCGCCCGGTCCCGTGAAGGAGTCGCGTCATGTTCGTGTCCGTCACCGCCGCCCTGCTGCTGGCCGCCCCGGCCGCCCCGGCCGACCTGCCGCAGGACGGCAAGCTGTACACCCTCAAGGCCGTCCACAGCGGCAAGGCCCTCGCCCCGGAGGTCGACGGCGTCGGCGTGGTGCAGGCCGAGCTGAAGGCGGGCGACGTCGCCCAGCAGTGGAAGTTCGTCAAGACCGGCGAGTTCTACCGGGTCGTGCACGGGAAGTCCGGCAAGGCCGTCGAGGTGCCGGAGAACGCCGAGGACGCCACCCCGCTGGCCCTGTCGGCGGCGAAGGACGCCGGCGACCGTCAGCTCTGGACGCTGACGAAGGGGGACAAGGGGTTCACCCTCAAGAGCAAGGCCACCGGCAAGGTGTGGGACATCGAGGGGGTGTCCGGGGACGACGGGGCAAAGCTCATCCAGTATCCGGCCAAGGAGGGCGACGACGCCGCCAACCAGACGTTCGAGCTGGTACCGGCGGAGGCCAAGTAGGTTCACCCCACGCCCACGGACGATCGTCCGTGGGCGTTCAGCCCGCCGGTTTGGGCGCGAAGTACAGCCCGCTCAGTTGCTGCCGGAAGTGCGGGTCGGCGAACCGCCAGATGAACATCTCGACCACGTAGTGGAAGACGAACAGCCCGTCGAAGGCGGCGATCAGCACCAGATAGCCGCGGGGTTCGGTGAACACGCCGGGGTGCCGGCCCATGCTGCCCATGCCGGCGGCGGCGGACAGCGTCACCACCCCGGCGGCCGTCACGATGGCCGCGTAGAAGACCAGCCGGCTTTCCCGCAGCTTGCCGAACAGGCGGTCCACCCGGGCGGACGAGTCCAGCCGGCTGTGGAAGCACCGCGGGTACATGAGGACGTGATACTCGACGTAGTGGACGGCCAGTGCGGCCGCGTACAGCGGCAGGTAGAGGGCCGCCAGAACGGCGGCCAGCGCCTGCACCAGCAGGTAGCCGACGGCCAGCCCGAACCCGGCCGGCCGGCCGGCCGTCGTCCACTGCCTTCGTAGCTCGACGCCGCACCCGCCGCCCAGTGACACCGCGCTGACACCGAGGCCGACGAACAGCGCCTGCGCTGCGCCCGTCGGCAGCACCACGGGGATGATCGGCTCGACACTGCCGTGCAGCAGCGGGCAGACGCCGCCGCTCAGGAAGGTGACGAACAGGAGCAGCGTGAGGGAGGCGAAGAACAGGTCTTCGGCCTTCTTCAGGCGGGGCGTGTACTTCGCCCGGGTGCGGCCCTTGAACAGTTGCAGCACGCCGAACGACTGGCGGTTGAAGTGGTTGAAGTCGAGCAGCCGCACCCCCCCCCAGAACACCAGCGCGAAGACGGGGAAGGTCATCCCGATGCGGCCGGCGTGCAGGGCGTCGAACAGTACGAAGATGCCCACCGGCAGGCCGAAGAACAGCAGCCGCCGCGGCCAGGTGCCGGCGAAGTGGCGGAGGTTCTGCCACTGTAGGTAGACCGTCAGCGTCAGCACGAAATGGGTCATGCCGAACAGCCACAGGTACACCCACAGCAGCTCGCCGCTCGGGGCCAGCAGGGTGACGGCGGCCAGCGGCAGCGTGACCGCCGCGAACGTGCCGACGACCAGCCGGGCCGGGCCGGGCGGGTCGAAGAAGCCGAGCGCCAGCGGCTTGGCCGGCGGCGGCGTGGCGGTCAGGTCGGCGGCGGCCGGGGCGGCAGCGGTGGCGGTGGCGGTCATGATGGCTCGCTCAGAACTCGGACACGTCGGCCAGGAACGCCGGCACGTCGGCCGCCGGCATCGCCAGCACTAGATACCGGCCGCTGCGGAACGCCACCCGGTCGGCCCACCGCCGCGGCCCGAACCAGTCGGCCGGCAGCGGCCAGGCGTCGGGGTTCTTCCACGTCTGCCCGTCGGGCGGTCGCCACCGCAGCCCGGCCAGGTTGACCACCGCGTACCGCTGGTCCGGGGCGACCGCCAGGGCGGCCAGAATCTCCGGGTGCCGGCTGCGGTAGGCCAGCATGTTGTTCCGCGGGATGTAGTACCGGGTGGGCGGGGTCAGGCCGGTCAGGGTGTACAGTGGCAGCCCGGTGTCACTCAGGACGTTCACCTGGCCGTCGGTCACGCCCCGGGCGGTCAGGAAGTCGACCGCCGGCTGGAGTTCGGCCCAGTAGATCCGCTCGAACCGGGCCAGCCGGTCGCGCAGGGCCGGCGTCGGGGCGTCGAAGCAGCGTTGCCACACGGTCAGCCGGTCGGCGAACACCGGGGCGTGCGCCGCCGCCGCGATCAGCCCGAGGGCGAACGTCGGCCAGACCCGGCCGGCGGCCACGTCGAGCAGCAGTGCGACGGCCAGCAGGATCGCCGGCAGGTGGGCGTAGTCGAAGACGTGTTGCAGGAGGAACGCCTGGGCCGCCCACGCCGTCAGGGCCGCCCCGAGCAGCGCCCGCTCCGGCGTCGCGGCGAACCGCCGGCCGAGGAACGGCCCGGCCGCCGCCGCGACGGCCGCCGGCAACGCGACGACGTACAGGACGGTCCACGGCAGGTTCTGCCACCCCCGCGCCAGTAGGAACAGCCCCCGGCCGAACGGCCCGTACATGTCCGCCCCGGGGTACTCGCCGGCCCACGTCGTCAGGTGCGTCACATACGGCGACCACACCCCGGCGGCCATCATCGCGGCGATGCCGGCCCCGCCGGTGAGCAGCCCGCCGACGACCAGGCCCGCGAGGTCGGCCCCGACGGTTCGCCAGCTCGTGCCGCGACCCCGGGCCAGGGCCACCCCGGTCAGCCAGACGGCGACGGCGACCAGGACCATGTGCGGCTTCAGCCACACCGCCACGCCCCAGACGACGCCTTCAAGGACGGACCGGGTGAGTAGCCCGCACGCTCCGCGGGCGGAATCCGCCCGCGGAGCGTGCGGGCTACTCACAACCGCCCGCCGCAACGACATCGCTCCCATCACCGGCAGCAGCACCCACACGTCCCGCTGACAGTGGCACCACTCGGTCGTCGACAGGTACAAGGTGCCCAGCACGCACGCCGCGAACAGACGGCGGTCGAACCGGTCCCGGTTGAACCACCCCGCCAACAGCCACACCCCGGCCCCGACTACCAGCAGATCGACGGCCCGCAGTGCCTCCGACGACCAGCCGAACGCCCCCCGCACGACGGCGTGCAGGGCGATCATGGCCGGGGTGTTGTTCTCCAACATGTCCCGGTACAGCACCCGGCCGCGGCCCATGTCCCGCAGGAACAGGTCGAACAGGATCGGGTCGCAGTCCAGGGGCGTCCGCAGGAACGCCGGCAGGTTGACCGCCAGCAGCACGGCCAGCACGCCCCCGGCGACGACCGCCCGGCGGCGGGTCGGGGCGGCGGGCGGCACGGCCCGCGGCACGGTCTGCGGGGGGGGGGTGAGGGTGGCGACGGGGTCTGTCACGCTCCACCTTAGAACACTTCCCGGCGGAATATCTGGGCGAACCGGCGCCGGCGGAATTGCGTCCGGCTGGAAACTGACGTAAAGGAAGTGAAACGTCCGCCGCTGCAACCGGGGAGGGGTCCGCCATGACGGGTCTGGTGTTGGGTCTGGTGGCGGCGGCATGCGGCCAGGGGGCCGCCCTGCCGGAGATGATCGGCGGGTACGAGATCAAGGTGCGGCCGGCCGGCCAGGCCGGGTTCGCCGGGGCCGGGTCGGTGGGCGTCGAGTTCTTCCGCGACCCGGCGAGCGGGGCCGTGCTGGCCGTGTCCGACAAGGGCCAGCTCTCGGCCGCCCCGGCCGGCGTGCTGGGCAGCGAGAAGAAGGTCGGCTGGCTGTTCGCCCACGACCTGAAGGCCCGCACCCCGGCCGAGGAGCAGTTCACGCCCAAGACCAAGGCCTACGGTGTCGAGGCGTTCAAGGACCAGCTCACCGGCAAGCTGCTGTTCGTGTCCCAGGCCGGCGGCCTGGCCCTGACCGACTACCCGGCCGCCGTCCTGGCCGACCGGGACGCCAAATATCACCACAGCCTGGTGCTGCCGGTGCGGTCGCCGACCGAGGAGCGGTTCACCGCCCAGTCGAAGGTCGTCGGCGTCGAGGTGTACTTGGACGGCAACACCGGCCGGCTGGTGTACGTGACGGACGCCGGCTTCCTGGCCGTGGCCCCGGCCCCGGCCGAGCTGAAGGCCGGCGACCCGGGCCGCAAGACGGCCAGCCTGTACGGCCGGGCGCTGCGTGCCCGCAAGGGGGCCGAGAAGGAATTCACCGACGCCACGGCCAAGATCGGCGTGGAGGTGTACCAGGACGCGGCCACCGGGCACCTGCTGTATGTGACGGAAACCGGCGGCATCGCGGTGGTGCCGGCCCCGGCGGAGCTGAAGACCGGCCAGGGGTTCCGGGAGGAGCGGGGGCTGCAACTGAACGTCCGCCCGGCCGGCGAGACCGGGCCGGACAAGGCCGTGAAGCTGGGCGTCGAGGTGCTGACGGACAACAACGCCGGGCACACGGTGTACCTGTCCGACGCCGGCGCCGTGGCCGTGCTGCCGAAGAAGTAGGGCGACCAGGCGAGCGGGGGGCGGAAGCCCCCTGTTGGCTACCGGA
>JAYVUZ010000259.1:0-20547 GCA_043787415.1 Fimbriiglobus sp.
GCGAGGACAACGTTGTCCTCGCTCGCGCGTCGGGCTACGAACAAAAGGCATCAGTACAGAACGGACTGCAATTTCGCCCGGTAGCTGTCGGCCGTCTCGCTGCGGACGCCGACCACCTGGAAGATGCGAAGCATCGCCTCGCGGGCCGGGCCGCGGGCGGTCGGCTTGTCCAGCTCGGCTGCGGCCAGCAACTCGTCCAGGGCGGCGACATACTCGCCACGAGCGGCCAGCGCCCGGCCGAGCGCCACCCGGGCCGCGGCAGACTCGGGTTCGTTGGCGACCACCCCCCGCGCCGCCTCCACGTCCGGGGCGTCGTCGCGGAGCGAAATGATGGCCCGCAGCCGGTCGGCCTCGTCGGCGTTCGGGCCGACCTCGACCGTCCGCACAAGCCGGGCGGCCTCGACCTCCTGACCCGGCGTTGCCAACAGCACCCGGGCCAACCCCAACCGGGCAACTTCGTGGGTCGGGTCGCTGGCCAGGGCGACGCGGTAGCCGGCCTCGGCCGCGCTGGGGTCGCAGACCTCCGTCGCGGCCAATTCCTTCACCCGTTGGTCGCCGGCCGACGGCACCAGCCGGGCGACGAACGCCCGCAAGTCGGCTTCCGGCAGCAGGCCGGTGAACTGGTCCACCACCTCGCCGTCCCGCACCGCGAACACGGCCGGGATGCCGCTCACCCCGAACTCGCCGGCCAGGTTGGGGGCGTCGTCGGTGTTCACCTTGGCCAGCACGAACCCGCCGGCCGACTCGTCGGCCAGCTTTTCCAACAGCGGGCCGAGTACCCGGCACGGGCCGCACCACGGCGCCCAGAAGTCCACCACCACCGGCACGGCCCGGCTGCGGTCCAGCACCTCCGCCTGGAAGTCGGCCTCGCCCACGTCCCGCACCCACTGGCCGGCCATGTCGTCACTCCGCTTTGGGTTTGCCGCCGGGGGCGAACGGCCGCCACTCCAGCCCGAGAGCCTCGGCCCGCGCCCGCTTGGCGGCTACCGCCCACGGGGTGCCGGCGTGGTCCTTGGCCACCACGTCGAACAGGTCGCCGGCCGCCTTCGCCCGTTCCGTGGCCGCCTTGCCGCTCCGCAGCTTGGCCGTGGATACCATCTGAACGCCGGTCTCGCCTTTTGCCGCGTCGCGGGCCGGCAGTCGGTCGGTCCGAACGTCACCCAGCAGCAGATTGTACTCGTCCAGCAGTACCAGCCGGGCCTTCACCTGGGCCTGGGCGTAGGCGAACGTCGCCCGCCAGTAGGCAGACTTCTCGTCCTTCAGTGACTCGGCGAGGGCGTCGAGCTGCTGCTCGCGGTCGCCCAGGGCCAGGATGAGTGCAGCGGGCGTCTCCTGGCTGCGGGCCACCGACTTCTTGAAGGCGTCGTCGGTGACGGCCCCGACGAACTCGGTGGTCAGCCCGCCGGACTGGTCGGCGGCGCTGGTCTTCGCCCACAGCTTGCGGACTTCGGCCAATGCCTCCACTGTGGCGGCGCGGAGCGACGAGTCGGCCGGGGCCGGGGCGTAGGCGGTCATCCGCTCGGCGGTGAACGGCACGCTCACGTCGTCGTCGCCGGCGGACGGCCGCTCGCGGATCGGCGGTAGGGCGAAGGCGGCCGTGTACTTGGCCACCTCGGCCGGCGGCAGCCCTGGCGGCGGTGCCGGCAGCGTCACCACCTCGGCCGGCGGGGCGGCCGGGTCGGCGGGGGCCAGCGTTGGCAGGGTGCCGCCGGTCTTGGGCGTGGCGTTTTTCTGGCCCGTGGCCTCGCAGACCGCGGCCATCCGCTTGCCGGCGGCCGTCACCAACTCGTCGAGTGGCAGCGGGTCGTCCGGGGCCGGGGTGGTCGGCTTGGCCCGGGCTGTGACGTACCGGACGCCGCTCAGGAACAGGCTGCCGGTCACGTCGGCGGCCGTCGGGTCGGCCGGCGTGCGGCGGTACTCCCGGGCTTGCTGGCCAGCGGCACACGTCAACACCACCTGCACCCCCGGCGGGGCGGCCAGCAGCAGCTTTTCCAGCTCCGGGGTCATGGCGTCGCCACCCGGCCGCACCCGGTCGTCGTCCTCGTTCATGCGGCACACGTCGAAGACGATCACCTTCTGGGCGGCCGGGCAACTCCTCAACTGTTCGTACACGGCGGCCAGCGGCAACAGGCCGTCCGGCTCGGCGATGTCACCCTCGGCCGGCACCAGATACGCCTTGCCGTCCGCCGCGACGGCGTGCCCGCCGAAGTAGACCAGCACCCGGTCCTGCGGCCGGCTGGTGCGGCAGAAGTCGGCGACCGTTTTGCTCAGGATCGGCTTCAGCAACGGCCGCGGGTCGGGGCCGGTGTCGCTGAGGACGGTCAGTTGCTCCTGAGGCACCCGCCAGTCGAAGGCCAGCCGCTTGCCGATCTCGGTCGGCAGATCGACGCCGTTGCGGCCGGTGCCGGCGGCCAGTCGGTTGCAGTACAGATACTTGCTGATACTTACCACCAGCAGCCGGCGGGGCAGCGGCACCGGCTTGCCGGGCTGTGGCCTTGCCTCGACCACCGGCGGGGACTCGGTGGCCGGTGTCTGCGTCGGGTTCGGGATCAGCCCGAGGGCGAACGCCCCGCCGACCAGCCCGCCGGCCAGCAGCAGCCCCAGAACCACCGCCGGCCCGGCCGACCGCTTGGCCATCCGCGGCGGCCGGCTGATCGGCTGCGAATCGTCAGTGAAGGCGAACGGGTCGCCGGCCGGTCGCTCGGCCGTCGGAGTGGCCTTCGACTTGCCACGGATCGTCGCCCCGCACCCGGCACACTTGAGCAGTTCGCCGGCCCACCCGGTCGGGACGGTCAGCGGGGCCTGGCAGTTCGGGCAGCGGGCGGTCGTCATGCGGTCCTCCGGGTTGCCATTTTACCGCCCGGCCCGGATGCTGACAGTACTCACCGGGGTCCGTCATGAAGGCCGTGCTGATCGAGGGCGACGGGATCGGGCCGGAAGTCACCCGGGCCGCCTGCCGGGTGGTCGCGGCCGCCGGCGTCCGTATCGACTGGGTGCCGGCCGTCGCCGGGGTCGGGGCTGCCGAGACGTACGGCGAGCCACTCCCCGAGGAAACGCTCGACCTCATCCGCACCCACCGCGTCGCCCTCAAGGGGCCGTGTACCACGCCAGTGGGCAAGGGGTTCCGCAGCATCAACGTCCGCCTCCGGCAGGGGCTGGACCTGTACGCCAGCGTCCGCCCGGTGAAGACCCTGGCCGGGGTGAAAACGCCCTTCGACGACGTGGACCTGGTGGTGGTGCGGGAGAACACCGAGGGGCTGTACGCCGGGCTGGAACACGTCGTCGTACCGGGGGTGGTGGAGAGCCTGCGGGTCATCACCCGGCCGGCCTGCGAGCGGATCACCCGGTTCGCCTTCGAGCTGGCCCGCCACCAGGGCCGGCACCTCGTCACCTTCTGCCACAAGGCGGACGTGATGCGGCTGTCCGACGGGCTGTTCCTGGCCTGTGCCCGGGAGGTGGCGGACGACTACCCGTTCATCCGCTTCGAGGAGAAGCCGATCGACAACGTGTGTCTGGAGCTGGCCCTGCACCCGGAGCAGTTCGACGTGCTGGTTATGGAGAACCTGTTCGGCGACGTGGTGAGCGACTTGTGTGCCGGGCTGGTGGGCGGCCTCGGGGTGGTGCCGGGGGCCAACCTGGGGGTGCGGTATGCGGTGTTCGAGGCGGTCCACGGGAGTGCCCCGGACATCGCCGGCCGGGGGCTGGCCAACCCGACGGCCGTGGTGCGGAGTGCCGCGCTACTCTTGGACCACGTCGGCGAACGGGCGGCGGCGGGGCGGATCGAGGCGGCCGTGGCCCGGACGTTGGAGGCGAAGGTGGGGCTGACCCGCGACCTGGGTGGCGACGGCACCACCGAGACGATCACCGAGCAGATCGTGCGGAACCTGGCGTAGGGCACGGTTCACCAGGCCGTCCTCACGGGGCAAGTTGCCGGCATGACGGCACGGTGAACCGTGCCCTAAGCCGTCAGCATCCCGGCCTTCGCCAGTTTGTCCAGCGCGATGTCCAGGCCGTCGGCCACCTCCTCGGCCGTGCCCAGCGTCGGCACGGCGGCCCGCAGCGCCTCGGCCAGCTCGGCCCGGGAGCGGGTGCCGTCTAGCAGCGGCAGGAGCGCCTCGCTGGCCGGGTCGCCGAGGTCGAGGGTGGTGTGCAGGAGGGTGCTGATCCGCTGGCCGTGGGCGGCTTGGTAGCGGGCCAGCCGGCTGACCGCCGGTCGCTCCCCGGCGGCCCCCACGGCCGGGGTCGGCACGGCGTGCAGCCGGGTCAGCCCGGCCCGGGCAGTGGCCAGCACCAGCCGCCGGTCCGCCCCCAGGTCGGCCACCGCCACCCGGGCCGGGGCGACGGCCGCCAGCCGGGTGAGCAGGGCAGCAACCGCCGGGTCGCCGGCCGTGGTGCTGGCCCCGGTCTCAGTCAGGAACTCGGCCGGCTCGCCGTCGGCCGGTTCGCCCACCGGCCGCACCGTGG
This sequence comes from Fimbriiglobus sp., assembly GCA_043787415.1. Lineage (GTDB taxonomy): Bacteria > Planctomycetota > Planctomycetia > Gemmatales > Gemmataceae > JAXMAZ01. The sequence continues at coordinate 4,465 of JAYVUZ010000259.1, forward strand.
CCACCACCAGCAGCTCGTCCACCGCCGCCGGGTCCGGGTCCGGCCGCACCGGCTGGGCGGCCCGGCACACCAGAGTGGTGCGGAACCGGCGGACGGACAGGAAGTCCCGGTACTGTTCGCGGACCAGCGGGTTCTGCCGGCGGAGATCGCCGAGCACGGCCGCCACCGCCGGCGGGTACACCTCGTCCGACATGGTCGGCAGCTCGGCGTCGGCCAGGAACCGCAGCCCGTGCCGGCCGGCGTGCCCGGCGAAGTCGATCAGGTACACCGGGTCGTTCACCGCGGCCAGGTCGTCGTGGAACGTCAGGTACGAGTCCACCCGCTCCAGCACGCTCCCGGCCTCGGCCTCCAGCCAGCGGTGGGGCGGGGCCGACTGGCCCTCCTGGCCGGCGATCAGGAAGTGCAGGAACTGCCCGGCCTGGGCCAGCTTAGCGGCCGGGTCGTCAATGGACGCGGTGTGGAACTTGAGCATGTCCCAGACGACCCGCCGGAGGTGGCAGCCGGGCAGCGTGTTGAAGCTCACGTACCCCACCCCGGCCGGGGTCAGTGCCCGCCCGACAAGGGCCATCAGCCGGTCCCGCACCGGCTCTGGCACCCACGAGTAGACGCCGTGGGCGGCCACGTAGTCGAACGGCCCGTCCGGCTCCCAGGTGGTCAGGTCGGCGTGGTGCAGGGTGACGTTGATGACGCCCAGGGCGGCGGCCGTCGCCTGCCCCTCGCGGACCGCCCCGGCGGCCAGGTCGAGACCGACGAACTCCGACCCCGGCAGTTGCAGCGCCGCCGAGATGAGGTTGGTGCCCGACCCGCACCCCACCTCCAGATACCGGCACGTCTCCGGCCGGGCCGGGGCCAGGCCGAACAGCCGCCCCTGGACGTACAGCCGGTCCGGCTGCATGGCCGCGACGGCGTGGCCGGGGTACGCCACCACGTCGTAACTGAACGGGTCGGGCACGGGCGGACTCCGGGCGGGGGTGGCCGTAAGCTACTGACAGAAGCGACGCTCGGCCCGGGAGGCGGACAGATGCAGCCCGTTGTGTTCGTGCAGGGTGGCGGAGTGGGCCTCGACCAGGAGACGGCCGTCCGCCGGGTGCTGGCCGCCGCCGGGGTGCGGCTCGACCTGCGGGTGTTCCCGGCCGGCCGGCACGCCCTCGACCAGGGCCTCGACCCGCTGCCGGCCGAGCTGTTCGCCGCCATCAGGGAGTGTCGCGTCGCCCTCAAGACGAAGTTGCTGCCGCCGACGGGGCCACACAGCGCGACGGGCGGGGCGGTCAACTTCACCGTCGAGTTCCGCCGCCGGCTCGGGCTGTTCGCCAGCGTGCGGCCGGTGCATTCCCTCCGCGGGCTGGCCGGGCGGTTCCCGAACCTCGACCTGCTGCTGGTCCGTGAGATCAGCGAAGACCTGTACGCCACGACGGAACACGAGGTGGTGCCGGGGGTGGTGCAGAGCTTCAAGATCGTGACCGAGGCCGCCTGCCGGCGGTTCTTCCGGTTCACCTTCGACCTGGCCCGGGCGCGGGGCCGCAAGACGGTCCACTGCATCCACAAGGCGAACATTCTGAAGCTGGCCGACGGGCTGACCCTGCAATGCTTCCGCGAGGCGGCGGCCGGCTACCCGGAGATCGCGGCCAAAGAGATGATCGTGGACAACGCCTGTATGCAACTGGTCAGCCGGCCGAGTCAGTTCGACGTGGTGGCGGCCGGCAACCTGTACGGCGACCTGCTGAGCGATCTGGGGGCTGGGCTGGTGGGCGGCATTTCGGCGACGGCGGCGGTGAACCACGGAGACGGGGTGCGGGTCTATGACGCGGTGTACGGGGCCGGGTACGAGAACGTGCCGCCGGGCACGGCCAACCCGCTGCCGCTGCTGCTGCCGGCGGTCGAACTGCTCCGCGACTCCGGCCAAGCCGAGGCGGCGACGCGGATCATGGCGGCGGTCGAAGCCGTGCTATCCGAAGGCACCACCCGGACGGCCGACCTGGGAGGTTCTGCTAGCACGGCCGAGTTCACGTCGGCGGTGGTGGGCAAACTCGCGGGGTGAAGCGTGGACGAGTTCGCGGGATTCGGCCGGCCGCTGGCCGACTGGCGGCACGACCTGGTGGCCGACGACCACCCGACGCGGCTCGCCGCTGGCGAAGCCTTGTGGGCGATGTAGAGCGGGGTGCCCGGCGTCCACGTCGATTGTGCCGACTACACGCCGGCCGGCTTCGCCCGGATGCACGGGGCCGGCGAGCGGTACGCCGCGGCGGTGCGGGCGGCCGTTGCCGCACCCGACTTCCCGACCGCCGGGTTCGTTGAACGGCTGGTTGCCCTCGCATCCGGCTGGCCGCCGACTGGCTACGGCTGGTTGCCCTCGCATCCGGCTGGCCGCCGACTGGCTGGTGCGGTGCGATCGAGACGCTGCCCGGTGGGATCAGACCGCCGAGAGCCTGTCGGCCGCAGGCATGGCAAGCAGTGGGGTGTTCGCGGCACTCGACACGGCACTCCTCACGTCGCCCGGCTCCTTGCCCGCTGTGCTCGACGACGAGCCGGAGCAGCGGGACGCCCTTCAGGCGCTGGCCCGCATCGGCCCGCCGGCGGTGCGGTTCGCCCCGACGCTGCTCGACTGGATCGACACGGTCCGTGTCAACCACCGGCACGAAGTCCCCGCCGCCCTCGGCCGCGTCGGCCGCGGCGACCCGGCGACGGTGGCGGCCGTCCTCGCCCGGCTCGACAGCCCGGACCCGGAGGTGCGGCGTTCGATAGCTTCGAGGAGTTCGATTGTGACGAGTTTTATCACGGCGAGCAGGCCCGCGTTTGTCGTGCCCTGACGGCCTTCGGGCCGGCGGCGGCCCCGGTGGTGCCGCGGCTGGTACGGCTGCGCGAAGACGCAGACAGTTCGTCGCGGGCACAGTTCGAGCTGGCCACGGCCATCGGCCCGGCGGCGGCTGCCGCCCTGCCGCGACTGCTAGCCCTACGGGGCGACGACGACGAGCCGTTCGACCCGCGCCACCTGGACGCGGCCATCCTGGCGGTGCGTGCCCCCGGTTCGTAGCCCGAAGTGCGAGCGAGGAGGGATGTCCCTCGCTGGCGCTTCGGGCTGCGAACCGGGGCCTCACCCCCGCCGCCGCTCCCGCTTCTGGTAGCTGACTTCCACGTCCAGCACCTTTCCGGTGTCGCCGAGGGCCAGGTGGAACCGCCGCTCGCCCTCCAGCCGGTGCAGGCTCAGGTGGTAGCTCTCGCTCACCGTCCGCAGGTAGTCCCGCTTCTCCGGCGGCTTGGGCGGCCGCAGCCGGCCCCAGGAGCCGTCCCCCAGGTACAGCACCCCGTTGGCGTCCTTCCGCCCGCCGGTCAGGCGGTGCGTCTTCTTGAAGGTGTGGTCGTGGTGTTCCAGCACGGCGTCCACCCGGTACGTCTCGAACAGCGGCACCCAGTGGGTGCGGTTCCCGTCGCCGGTGCCGGCCGTGCCGTTGTCGGCCGTCGGCGGCCGGAACGACGGGTACGCCGGCACGTGGTTGGCCACGATCAGGTGCGGCCGGTCCTGCCGGGCCTTGAGCGTCCGGGCCAGCCAGTCGGCCTGCTCGCCGCCGATCGGGCTGACGTGGCCGGTGTCCAGGACGACCAGCGACAAATAGTCACCCACGTCCAGGGTGGCGTAACTCCGCTCCGGATACAGGCCCTCGAACAGCGGAAAGAAGAACGTCGCCATCTCCCGCGATTTGGCGTACCCGCCGAGCACCTCGTGGTTGCCGAGGCCGGCCACCAGCGGCACCAGCCGGCCCTGGGTATCGATCATGGTCGCCGACCAGTTGCGGACGAACTGGACGGCGACGGGGGCCAGCAGGCCGTTGTCGTACCCGAGGTCGCCGGCCACCACCGCGAAGTACGGGTCTTGCCGGGCGGCGATGCGGTTGCTGGCCAGGGTGTGCGAGTTGGTGCCGCAGTCCCCGCCGCTGACGAAGCTGAAGGCGTCGGTGGCCGTCGCCGGGCAGGTGTGGAAGCGGTGCGGCACCTCGGCGTCGCCGAGGCGGAACTGGTACTCGGTGCCCGGCCGCAGGCCGGTCAGGTCGGCCCGGAACACACGAAGGTCGGTGAGCGGGAACGGCTTGCTGGTCGGCCGGACTGGCGTCCAGTCGATGCCGTCCAGTTCGGTGACGTGAACGGTCTCGCCGTCGCCCGGCTGGCCGAGCCACTGCACCCGGACGCTGGTGGTCGGGTCGCCGGCGTAGGTCAAGAACAGGGTGTCCGGGGCAAAGTTCCGACGCGGCCGGGCGGCCAACAGCGGTAGGGCGGCGGCGGCCAGGAAGTGACGGCGGTCCAGCGGCATCGGGAGGTGCTCCGTGGGCAGGATGGTCAGTAGACCAGCCGGCCGCCGGCGTGTCACCGGGCGAGCATCGGATTCACGGAAGATTCTTAGCGGCCGCGCGTTATAGCAACCGAGTGATCACGGCCCCGACCGCCGCCCCGGCCAGCAGGAAGCCGGCGTCCCGCAGGAACCGGCCGGCACCGGCCGGCTGCACGGCCGTCCGCAGGAACCCCCACCGCGACCGGGCCGGCTTCGGCCAGTCGGCGGTCCGGCGATCGATCTCGTCCAGCAGACGCGAGCCGCCCTTCTTGGCCGCGTCGGATGCCAGGGCGAACGCCGACCCGTCCAGCCCGTCCAGCTTGCCGTCCAGTTCCGCCGCCTTCGCCGCCCCGAGCAGCACGGCCAGGAACGCCGTCGTCGGCGCCGGCTGGCGGCTCAGCTCGGACCGCCCGCGGAGGTCGCGGAGCAGGTTCTCGCACAGGTCGGCCGGATCGTTGGCCAGCGTCCCGCCAAGGTGAACCAGCGTCGCTTCGAGGTCGCCCTGGAAGCCGTCCGCCTCCGCCCGGCGGGCCAGCGCCCCGGCCACGGCGTCGAACCCCGCCCCTTTCGCCGACGCCGGCAGCACCGCCGGCGACACGGCCCAAGCTGCTGCGGCGGCCGACAACTTGTCCGCCTCGAAGGTCGGCGACTGCACGAACTCCCGGGCCGTCCGCACCGCCGCGATGCGAGCTTTCACCGGGTCCGAAGCCGTCGGGGCGACGGCTTCGAGGAAGTCGTGGAGCGGGGCCGATCGCAGGAGGTCGTCCGGCGGTGCGGCCAGCAACGCCGTGGTGAGGCGGTCTAGACCCGGTTGTCCGGCGAACAGTTCCAGCACCCGCGGGCCGCGGGTGCGGATCAGCCGCTCGGCGTCGAGGTTGCCGCTGGCGAGGGCTGTTTCCAGGAACGTGTTGCGGGTGGCCGGGGGGAACTCGTCGCCGGCCCCGACCACGTCGTCCAGCCACGGTGTTTGGGGTGCGACGGCCAGCAGCTTGGCGAACAGGGCGACGCCGTGGGCGTCGTCGCCGGTTTCCGGCCGGAGCAGCGTCAGTGTCAGTTGCGGGTGGTCGCCGAGCGTGCGGGCCAGCTCCTCGGTGGGTTCGCCGTCCCGCTGCAGACACGCCCGCCCGGCGGCCAGATGGTACGGCCGGGGCAGATCGAGCTTTAGCAGTTCCGGTAGCCGCTCCGGCGTCACGCTCAGCCACTTGGCCAACGCCGGATCGACGCCGGCCTGGCCCTGCTGCTGGCGGAAGCGGGCGAACTTCGGCAGCAGGTAGCCGCGCATCGCCCACGGCAGGGCGTCCGGGTCCGCGAGCTGGCCGACCAGGTCGCCCCACACCGCCCCGGCCTTCGTCGGGGCGACCATCGGCAGCACCACTTCCAGGGCGTTGGCCGTGCGGGTCGGGTCACCGGCCTTGAGCGCCTTCACCCCCTCGTCGCGCACCGCCTGGCCGAGCTTGGCCAGCACCTCGGGCTTCTGCCGCAGGCTCTGGACGATGCGGCTGAACGGCCCGGAGGCGAACGTGCGGTCGTCCAGCGCCCAGTCGAGAAACTGGTTGACGGCGTCGCCGCGGGACGACAGCCAGGCGGCCATCGCCGGCTGCTTCACCGCCTCGGCGGCCTCGCCCTTGGTCAGCACCCCGGCCCCGCGGCCGAGTCGGTCGAGCAGGTCGAACTGCCGGGGGTCGGTCAGGCCGAGCCGCTGCCACAGGGCCTTCAGGTCGTCCAGCTTGCCGAACTGGCCGGCGGCGATGGCGTCCACGGCGAAGGCGGCGAACGGCACGGCGGGCAGCTCACTCCGCACCCCGGCGACCGGCTGGTACACCACCGCCCCGGTGCCCAGGATGCCCCGGGCGGCGTCCAGCGAGCGGGTGGCGTCGGTGCCGATCAGTCGGGCGCGGCAGGCCGCCGGGTCGGGTTCGTAGGTGCTGAAAGTGAAGTCGTCCAACATGGCCGTCGGCAGGCTGCGGGTGACGGCGTACACGGCCATCGCCAGGTCGTCGGCCGGGGCGGCCACGACCACCCGCACCTCGGCCGGGGTGGCCAGCAGGGCGGTGAACACGAACTCCAGCAGGTCGCGTCGGTCCGGGCTGAACAGCCAGGAGCGGAGGGCGTCGTCGTCCAGCACGTCGGCGACGGGCAGGTACGGCAACTCCGGCAGTTCGCCCAGCCCGTCCGGCTTGTGCCGCTGCCACTGCGGGCTGCCCCAGGTCTGGATGGCCGACTGAGCATCGGCCGACGCCGGCACATCGACCAGGGCGTGCGTCACCAGTTGGTCGCCGGCCTGCGAGACGTGGGCCAGTAGCCGGCCGCCGGGGGTGTTGAGCAGGGCCAGCCGCACCGGCGACTTGTCGCCAGTCGGGCGGTCGTACCCGGAGGCGGCCAGCACGGCATCGATCTCGTTCGGCCGCACCCCGCTGGTGGCGGCGGCCAGCATCGGGCGGGCGGCCAGCGAGCCGACGGCGTAGACCTGCTTCATATCAGACATCCGGCGGTGCGTTGCGTAACGATAACACCTTACCACCGGATTATGCCCGCCGCCGACCCCGCCGGTTAGTTCCGTCCGGGCAATTCCACGCAAGTCAGCTCGCGGTGGTTCCGCATGTACAGCCGCCGGCCGGCCAGGGCCGGCACGTTCCAGGTGCGATCCGCAAAGACGGCAAACCTCCCCAGCTCGGCGTATTCCGCCGGGTCGGCTTTCACCAACGCGATGAACCCCTTCTCGGCGGTAATGACTAACTTGCCGTCGGCGAGTAGCAGTTGGCCGCTGCCGTAGTTGCCGTCGTCCCACTGCTTCTTGCCGGTGGCCGCGTCCACGCACACCAGCCGACCGGCTTTCAGCCCGTACAGGTGGCCGTCGTGGAACACCGGCGACGTGAAGCGGGCGGCCAACGTGCGGTTCTTCCACACCTCCGTTGGCGACCCGGCCACGTCGATGACTGCCCCCCCCAGGGACAGCTCGCTGCCGACGAACAGCCGACTCGGGCCGACCCGCACCGGCTGGGCCGAATTCATGCCCATGTCGGTCTTCCACGGCTGCCGCCACAGCTCTTTGCCGTCGGCCAGGGCGTACCCGCCGACCCCGGCAGCGTCGAACACCACGGCCTGAGTGACGCCGTTGAAGTCCGCCCGGAGCGGCGAGGCGTAGCCGGCCGGGTGCCCGCCGGCGGCCCAGAGCTTGGCCCCGGTATAGCGGTCGTAGGCGGCCACTGCCCGGTTCTGGTTGCTCTTCGGGTCCACCCCGGGGTTAACGACCACCTTGCCGTCGGCGACGAGCGGCGAGCCGGACATGCCCCACTCGAGGTTCACCGCCCCGGCGTCGGCCAGGATGTTGACGCCCCACTTCTTCGCCCCGGTTTTGCCGTCCAGGCACACCAGGTCGCCGGCCCCGCCGAGGGCATACACCAGCCCGTCCACGACGCTCGGCGTGGTGCGGGGGCCGTCCCCGCCCATCGGCTCGGAGGTGGCGAACTTGGCCGGCTGGGCGAACGCCCACCGCTCCCGGCCGGTGTCGCGGTCGTAGCAGACGACCGCCTCTTCCAGCCCGCGTTGCTCCAGGGTGAGGAGCGAGTTGCCGGCCACCGCGACGCCGGCGTGGCCGCTGCCAACCGGGTGCCGCCAGACGACCCGCGGCGGGGTGGCCCAGTCGTCGGCCAGCTTAGCGGACGACACCCCGTCGCCGGCCGGCCCGCGGAAGGCCGGGCTGTCGTCCGGGCCGACGGTCAGGTCGGCGGCGTCGGCGGCCGGGGTGGCGTCCTTACGGAACTCGGCCAGCTTATCCTCGGCCGTCGGCTCCCAGCGGAGGCGGACGTGCGGCGCCATCTCGCCGTCGAACTCGACGGTGCGGACGGTCCAGAAGACCGCCGCCCCACACAGCACGGCCAGCCCGACGGCTGCCAGCTTCACCCGCCCCGGTATCCAGCGGCTCAGCAAGAACCAGCCGGCCTGCGTCAACACGCTGAGCATGACGGAGAAGATGAACAGAGTTTGCACGGTCATGACATGTTCGAGGGCGAACTGGAAGCGGTTCATCGCCCGCAGCAGCACCCACAGCGATGTGGGTACGGCGACGGCTAGCAGCGGCACGCGGAGCCTGCGGGGCCAAGACGAGTTTGGCACGACGTGACTCCGCTGAAAGATGGGTGAGAAGTGATTGGTATACCGCGTCGCTCGTGTCTCGTTTCAAGTCCTGTCCCTCGGAACACCCCATGACGGTGCGGACTCTCGCGGTGGTGGCGTGTTTGGGCCCGGTGGCCGCCGACTGGCCGCAGTTCCGCGACCTGGCGGCGTCCGGCGTCGCCGACCCGCAGACGCCGCCGGTGACGATCGGCCCGGACCAGTCGGTCGAGTGGAAGGTGGCCTGCCCGCCGGGCTTCTTGTCGCCCATTGTCGTCGGCGATTTGCTGGTGCTGACGGCCTTCGAGGGCGGCAAGCTGTTCACCGTCGCCTACGACCGCGGCACCGGGGCCGAAAAGTGGCGGGCCGACGCGCCAGCCCAGAAGATCGAGGCGTACCACAAGACCGAAGGCAGCCCGGCCGCCTCGACGCCGGCCAGCGATAGCCCCGGCCGTGGCCGACAAAACCCTACACGTCCGCACCGCGACCAAGCTGTACGCCTTTCAGTGACGCCTCCCGGTTCGTAGCCCGACGCGCGAGCGAGGGTCGGCGTTCTCCCTCGCTCGCGCGTCGGGCTACGAACCAAAACTCGAAGGACAGGTATGACCCCAGTTTCGCCCGAGCAGACCCTGGCTGCCCTGAACTGGCGGTACGCGGTCAAGAAGTACGACGCTACCCGCGCCGTCCCAGCCGACCTGTGGCACGCCCTCGAAGAGGGCCTGCGGCTGGCGCCGTCCAGCTACGGCCTGCAACTGTGGAAGTTCTTCGTGGTAGACGACAAGCCGACCCGTGAGAAGCTGGTCGAACACTCGTGGGGCCAGCGACAGGTCGCGGACGCCGCCAAACTGGTCGTGTTCGCCGTCAAGAAGGACATCGGCTCGACCGACGTGCAGAAGCTGATTGATCGCACGGCCGAGGTCCGCGGCATCCCGGCGGGTGTACTGGACGGCTACAAGGGGATGATGCTCAACACGGTCACCAAGACGCCGCCGGCCGAGCTGGCGGCGTGGGCACGGAACCAGGTGTACATCGCCCACGGGTTCTTCCTGGCCACGGCCGCGGTGCTGGGGGTGGACGCCTGCCCGATGGAGGGGTTCGTGGCCGACAAGTACGACGACATTCTGGGGCTGCCGGGGCAGGGGTACAACGCGGTCGTGATCGCTACGGCCGGCCACCGGGCGGCCGACGACAAGAACGCCGACATGAAGAAGGTGCGGTACGAGCTGAACGAGGTGGTCGGGCACATCTGACGGTCCGTGGTTTCGCCGCACGAGGTCGCGCGGCGAAACCGATACGCACCCCATACACTACCCTAACTGCGTGTAAACCGCCGACCGCCGGCCGGTATCTTCACTCGTTGAGCGTTCCGCATGGCCGAGCCGCCGCTCACCCGCGTGTCGCTCCTGACCCGGCTCAAGGACGGGCGGGACACGGACGCCTGGGTGGAGTTCGTCCGGCTGTACGGGCCTGTGGTGTACGGGTTCGCCCGCAAGCGGGGCCTCCAGGACGCCGACGCCGCCGACCTCATGCAGGAAGTGTTGCGGAGCGTCGCGCGGAACGCCGCCAAGATGGAGTACGACCCGGCCCGCGGCACCTTCCGCGGCTGGCTGTACACCGTGACGCGGAACAAGATTTACAACTTCCTGTCGGCCCAGAAGAACCGCCCGCGGGCGACCGGGGAGGACGGCAGTCGGGAGCGACTCGACAGCCTGCCACAGCGGGAGACTGACCGGCCGGACGACTGGGAGTTAGAGTACCAGAGGCGGCTGTCGGCCAAAGCGATGGACCGGGTGAAGGGCGAATTCCAGCCGAACACCTGGACCGCTTTTTGGGGTACGGCCGTCGAAGGGCGGCCGGCCCAGGAAGTCGGCGGCGAGTTGAAAATGTCGCCGGGGGCCGTGTACGTCGCCAAGAGCCGGGTGCTGGCCCGTATCCGGGACGAGGTCCATCGCCTGCAAGCCGAGGCGGAAGCCTGGTAGGTCCGGCCGCGCCGGACTCGGGCCATCGCTCACATCCGGCACGGCCGGACCTACCATTGACCGATTGCGAACGATGGCCACCCTCTCCGCCGACAAGCGCTGCCCGCCGCCAGATCAGCTCGCCGGGCTGATTCACAACGACCTCCCCGGCGACAAGCAGGCGGCGCTGGCCGACCACGTCGGCGGTTGCCCAGGCTGTCAGCAGAAGCTCGACGCCCTGGCGTCCGGCGGCCCCACGCTGCCGTCGGTGGTGCGACACATCGACCGGGCCGACCCGCCGCGAGACTCGGCCTTCTGGCGGGCCATGTCGGACGCCGAGGGGGCGCTCACCGACGCCTACCCCGGCGACCGCCTGCCAGGCGAGGTCAACCTCGACTTCCTCAAGACCACCAGCACCCCCGGGCTGATCGGCCGGCTCGGCCGGTTCGACGTGGTGCGGGTGATCGGCCGGGGCGGCATGGGGGTGGTGGTGCGGGCCACCGACCCGCAGCTCGGCCGGGACGTGGCCATCAAGATTCTCGACCCGCAACTGGCCGGCAACGCCCTGGCCAAGCAGCGGTTCTGCCGGGAGGCCCGGGCCGCCGCCGCCGTCCACAACGACAACCTGGTGGCCGTCTACCAGGTGGACGAGGACGGCCCGAGCGGGTTGCCCTACCTGGTCATGCAACTGGTGGACGGCGAGTCCCTGGAGCAGCGGCTCAAGCGGGTCGGCCGGCTGACCACGACGGAGACTGTCAACCTCGGGGCGCAGGCCGCCGCCGGGCTGGCCGCCGCCCACGCCCACGGCCTCATCCACCGGGACATCAAGCCGGGCAACATCCTCATCGAGCGGGGCACCGACAAGGTGCGGCTGACCGACTTCGGCCTGGCCCGGGCCACCGAAGACCTGAAGCTGACCCGCACCGGGTTTGTGGCCGGCACCCCGCTGTACATGGCCCCGGAGCAGGCCCGCGGCGACGACATCGACCATCGGGCCGACCTGTTCTCGCTGGGCAGCGTGCTGTACGAGGCGCTGGCCGGCAAGCCGGCGTTCGACGGCAAGACCCCGCTGGTCGTGCTGCGGCGGGTGTCGGACGAGGCCCACCCCCGGCTGCGGCGGGTCAACAAGGACGTGCCGGAGTGGCTGGAAGACGTCATCGACCGGCTGCTGGACAAAGACCCGGCCGAGCGGTTCCAGACGGCCGCCGAGGTGGCCACCCTGCTCGAACACCATGCGTGCCTGGTGGCGAAGTTGTCGGGCGAGGTGGCCGCGTGCGGGCCGGGGTCGCACCTCAGCCCGCGCATGCGGCGGAAGGTGTGCTACCGCACCCTGTCGTCGCTGGCCGTCACGCTACTGGTCGGGATGCTGCTGGGCGGGGCCGGGGTGTGGCTGCTCGGGCCGAACGGCCTGCCGGCGGTCGAGCCGGGCCGGCCGCCGACCCCGCCGCAGGCGGTGGCCGCGACCGCCACGCCGGCCGCTGATCCCGGCCCGCCGCCCCGGGCGATCCTGCCCGGCGAGTCCGGGGCGGTGTGGGCGGTGGCCGTGTCCCAGGACGGCGGCACCATCGCCATGGGGGCCGAGAACGGCCGGGTGGGCGTCTGGGACGTGGCCGGCGAGCGGCTGCGGTACGACCTCCACCCGGATGCCGCCGGGATGCTCATGGGCCACCGCGGGGTCGTCTGGACGGCCGAGTTCAGCCCGGACGGCAAGCGGCTGGTGACGGCCGGGGACGACGGCGACGTGAAGGTGTGGGACGTGACCGAGGGCAAGCTGGTCAAGTCCCTGCGGGCCAGCCCGTCGCTGCGGTCGGCGGCGGTGTCGCCGGACGGCACCCGGGTGGCGGTCGGCGACCGCGAGGGCTGGGTGCGGGTGTTCGACCTGGAGACCGACGCCCCGGGGATGCAGTTCAAGACCGAGACGACGGTCACGGCCATCGCCTTCGCGGCAGACGGTAAGACGCTCGCCGCCGGCGGGTCCGACGGCCGGGTGGCCCTGCTAGACGTGGCCACCTCCCGGCTACGGACGGCCTTGACCGGCCACGCCGGGCCGGTGTACGGGCTGGCCTTTTCCTCGGCCGACGGGGACCGGCTGGCGTCGGCCGGGTGGGACGGCACGGCCGTCATCTGGGACTTGAAGACGACCAAGAAGCTGCGGACTTTGGAGCCGCACACGGACGGCGTCTGGCAGGTGGAGTTCACCCCGTGCGGCCAGCGGCTGGCCACCGCCGGGCAGGACGGCCGGGTGTCCGTCTGGGACACCGACACTGGCAAGGAGCTGGCCGGCTACTCGCAACACCGCGGGGCCGTCCACGCGGTGCGGTTCGGCCAGAAGGGCGGCACTCTGGCCACCGGCGGCCGGGACGGCATGGTGCGGGTGTGGACGGTGGACTGCAAGTAGATGGACCGAGCACGCGGCGCGAGCCGCGTCGGAGGGGGTCCGACACGGCTCGCGCCGCGTACTCGGTCTGATCACTTCAGCGGCGAGAACTCGGTCGGCAACAGCAGCGTGGACGTCACCCCGTCCTTCGCGGTCAGCGACCCGCCGGCCTTCTCCTCCGACGCCTTCATCGCTGCCGTCCAGTCGGGGTCTTTGCGGAAGTCGTCGAACGCCTTCGTGCGGGCGTCCTTCGACGGGTGGGCCAGCAGATACACCAGGTCGTACTTGGTGTCCTTGGTGCCGTCAGCCAGGTTCCAGTACCACAGGTTGGTCATGCCGTGCCTGGCGAACAGAGCCACGGTGTGGTCCCGGAATCGGGCGTTGATGGCCGTCGGGTTGCCACTGCTCGACTGGTACCGCCGTAGCTCGAACACCCGGGCCGGCGACTGCACTTCCACCGTCACCGCCGGCGAAAAATCGGTGCAGCTCAGGAAGTACTCGTCCAGCTTTTCGACCAGCTTGCCCTGGGCGTCCGTCTTGGCCGTGGCCGCCTGCCAAGCCGGGTCGGCGGCGAAGCCCTTGAACGCCACGTCCCGGGCGGCCCGGTCCTTGTGCGCCAGGACGGACAGGAACTGGTTGCCGGGGTTCGGTTCGGGCAGGAAGTAGCCCACCCCGGCGAGGCCGTGCTTGGCGAACAGCGGCACCGCGTCGTCCCGGACCCGGGCGACCAGGTCGGCCAGCTTCCCGGGGGCGGCGGTGTAGACGCGGAGTTCGTACAGCTTGGGATCACGCGCCGCCGGGTCGGCGGCCAGGAGGGCGAGCAGGACGGGGACCATCGGCGAACTCCGGCGGTGGGTGGGGCACCGTCAGTTTAGCCGCCGGGCGACAACCGCGAAAAGGACCGGCCGGGCCGACCATTCTCCGCTAGGATGCCCGCCCACCCATCCCGCTCGGGAAATCCGCCATGCTCCGACCCCTGCTGTGCCTTGCCGCCGTTGCTGCCGTCGCCTCAGCCGCCCCCGCCGCCGAGCCGCCGGCCGGCTTCACCCCGCTGTTCAACGGCACCGACCTGGCCGGCTGGTACGGCTGGTCGTCCACCGAAAAGGGCAAGACGCCCTACGACCTGGCCAAGCTGTCGCCGGGCGAAGTTTGGAGTCGGGTGAATGCCTGGACGGCCGACGCCAAGAAGCACTGGACGGTCGAGAACGGGGAACTGGTGAACGACGGTAACGGGGCGTTCCTGGCCAGCGAGCGGGTGTTCGGCGACTACGAACTGCGGATCGACTATAAGACGGTGGCTAAGGCCGACAGCGGCATCTACCTGAAGGCCGCCCCGCAGGTGCAAATCTGGGACACCACGGACGCCGAGAAGTTCAAGCTGGGGGCCGACAAGGGCAGCGGCGGGCTGTGGAACAACAGTGCGGGCGCCCCCGGCAAAGACCCGCTGGTGAAGGCCGACAAGCCGTTCGGCGAGTGGAACCAGGTCCGCATCGTCCAGGTGGGCGAGCGGACGACCGTCCACCTCAACGGCCGACTGGTGGTGAAGCACGCCCGGCTGGAGAACTACTTCGACCGGGCCAAGCCGCTGCCGGTGAAGGGGCCGGTCATCCTCCAGACCCACGGCGGCGAGATCCGCTGGCGGAACGTGTTCGTCAAGGAGCTGTCCCCGGCCGAGGCGAACAAGGTGCTGCTGGACGACGCCGACGGCTTCACCCCGCTATTCAACGGCACCGACCTGACCGGCTGGGCCGGGGCGACGGCCGACTACGAGGTGAAGGACGCGGCCATCGTCTGCAAGCCGGGCAAGGGCGGCAACCTGTTCACCGAGAAGCGGTTCACCGACTTCGTGGCCCGGGTCGAGTACAAGCTGCCGCCGGGCGGCAACAACGGCCTGCTGCTCCGCTACCCCGGCGGCGACCAGAAGCTGGACGGGGCATATTCCGGCCTGTGCGAGCTGCAAATCCTCGACGACACGGCCGCCAAGTACGCCGGCAAGCTCGACCCCCGGCAGTACAACGGGTCGGTGTACGGCATGATTCCCGCGACCCAGGGCTACCTGCGGCCGGTCGGCGAGTGGAACGTCATGGAGGTGACGGTCCGCGGGCCGAGGATCACCGTCGAGCTGAACGGTAGCCGGGTGCTGGACGGGGATGTGAGCAAGGTGAAGGAATTCATGGCCAACTCGCCGCACCCGGGCAAAGACCTGGCCGACGGCCACCTCGGCTTCGCCGGCCACACCGACCCGGTGATGTTCCGCACGGTCCACGTCAAGGAGCTGAAATAGGACACGCATGGCGTGCCGTCTGATTCCGCATCGGCACGCCATGCGTGCCCTACTTCAGCCTGGCCGCGAACAGTTTCCGCGTCTTGGCCGCCTTCGGGCTGACCACGAACTGGCAGTACGACTGGTGCGGGTTGCCGCGGAAGTACCCCTGGTGGTAGTCCTCGGCCGGGTAGAAGTCGCCGGCCGGGCCGACCCGGGTGACGATCGGGGCGGGGAAAGCTCCTTCCGCGGTCAGCCCGGCGATGACGCCCGTCGCCGTCTGCCGCTGGTCGTCGGAGTGGGTGCAGATGACTGAGGCATACTGCGGCCCCACGTCGTTGCCCTGCTGGTCGGGGGTGGTCGGGTCGTGGGTGGCGAAGAAGATTTCGAGCAGGTCGCGGTAGCTGACTACGGCCGGGTCGAACGTCACCCGCACCACCTC
The DNA here is from genome assembly GCA_043787415.1 of Fimbriiglobus sp. Taxonomy (GTDB): domain Bacteria; phylum Planctomycetota; class Planctomycetia; order Gemmatales; family Gemmataceae; genus JAXMAZ01. Next base: position 19,939 of record JAYVUZ010000259.1, read on the forward strand.
GACGTGGCCGGTCCGCTTGCCGCACACCTGCTCGTAGGTGGGGTTGGGGACGTGCCCGCCGGTGTACCCGGACACCACCGACTCGACGCCCCGCAACTGCTCGAACACCGCTTCGACACACCAGAAGCAGCCGCCGCCGAATGTCCCCGTCTCCATGTCTGTCGCCCCGGTGTGGTGCCGCATTATAGGCCGGCCAGGAAGCTGCGGACGGCGGCCGTGAACTCGGCCGGGGTCTCCAGGTTGGACAGGTGCCCGGCCGTCGGCAACTCCTGGAGCGTCGCCCCGGGGATGCCGTCCGCCAGCACCTGGGCCGCGGCGGGCGGGGTGATGGCGTCGTCCGACCCGACCAGTACCAGTGTCGGCACCCGGATGTCGGCCAGCCCGGGGCGGGCGTCCGGCCGGTCCCGCAGTGCCGCCAGCGCGGCCACGACCCCGTCCACCGACTGCCGCGAGGCGATCCGCCGGGCTTCGGCCACCACCTCCGGCCGGTGGCTGCGGGTGTACTCGCTCAGAGGGTGTCTTGAAACTACTCGGCCGGGTGTAGCCGCCGGAGCATGAGGTCGATCATGGCGACCTGGATCATGGCCTCGCTGGTCTCCGGGTGGTATT
>JAYVUZ010000260.1:0-4540 GCA_043787415.1 Fimbriiglobus sp.
TTGCGGACGACGTGGGTGGCGGAGCAGCGGGGGCATGGCGGGGGTGCATCCGGCATCCGCTCAGGCTACGAGCGTGCCATCAAAGGGGCCACTACCGACGCGACTACCTACTGTAGCCACTGCATCAGCAGGGAGTCGAGGTACTCGTCCGCCGTCTTGGGCAGGTTCTTCAGGCTCTCCCGCTGCCGCTTCGCCGTCGGCACGGCAGTCCGTATCGGGTAAGACGTACCGACAGGTCACGGGCATGGTTCGGCCGCGGCGGGGTGGACCGCCACGACCCAAGGACATGCCGCCCGCGTCCACACGGCCTAACGATTCGGGCGGCGGTCCGTCAGGTCGTACCGCCCGCCGGCCGGCACCTCGGTGTAGTCCTTGTCGCCGGCCGGCTGGCCGGCCCGCCAGTCGTAGAACGCGACCTTGCTCGCCCCGATCACCTCGGCCGCCCGCCCCGTCACCACCAGTGCCGTACCCTCATCGATGCCGATGCCGAGTAGGTCCGGTCGCTGTTTCATCAGCCCGGTCATGTCGGCGAAACGGTTCCGCTTGAAAAAGTGCTGGTCCACTGCCGTGCCCGGCAGGTAGCCGAAGCCGCGTTCGTACCCTTCGGCCATCATCGCGGTGTTGCCGAGCGGGTGGCCTCGGGGCAGGTACTGGCCCTGGATGCTGGCCCCTGCGGACGAGCCGCCGATCACCCCGCCCCGCTTCAGCACGCCGCGGAACGCCACCTCGGTCAGCGTCCCCTCGTAGGCGTCCACGAGCCGCCATTGCCGGCCGCCGCCGAACCACACCCCGCGGGCCGTCAGCAGCGGCTCGGCGAAGTGCGGATCGTTCGCCGTTTTGCGGTCGCGGGTGTGCAGTACCATGATGTGATTAGCCGCGTGTCGCCGCAACAACTCGACCTCCGGGTGGTTGCCGGCGAGCGGGTCGTCCTGGGCCGTCGGCACGACCACGATGGGCGACTCCGGCCCGCCGGCCAGGGCCAGGAAGCGTTCCACGATCTCCGCCGGCACCGCCCCGCCGCCGACGATCACCAGCGACCCCTTCGGCACTTCCGGCGTGCCGACCGGCGGCGTCGGTTTGGCTCGGGCTTCCGCCGCCCGCCGGAGTTGGTACAGATCGAGTTTGTCGCCAGGCTTATAGACTTCGGTCAGCGTCGGCCGGTCGGCCGACTTGGCCCAGCAGGCGGTGACGGTCCCCTTCCCCATGACCTGCACATCCCGGCCGCTCACCACAATTGCGGTCGATTCGTCGATCCCCAGGCCGACGACGCCGGGCGACTTGTCCAGCACCCCTAGCAGCCGGGCCAGTCGCTTCCGCTGGGTGAAGTGCTGATCGACCAGTACCCTGGGCAGTAGGCCGAACCCCGGCCCGGTGGTGGCGACCGGGCTGCCGCCCGTGATCATCGGGTCCGACAGGACCGCCGCCCCGGCCGAGGTGCCGCCGACCACACCGCCCCGCTTGAGCAGCGCGACCAACTCGGCTTCGACCGGACGGCCCTTGTACGCGGCCGTTAGCTGGCTCTGGTCGCCGCCGCTGAGCCAGACGCCGGTCGCTTCCTTCAGCGGCTTCAGCCCCTCGGCGTCCGGCTTGTGAACCAGGGTCAGCGACGCCGGCTGGCACTTCCGCCACGGTCTGAGGTACGACTCGGCCTCCTCCGGCTTCTCGGCATCCTCGCTGGCCGTCGGGATGACCACGAGCTTGGCTTTGCCGACCCCGCCCGCTCGCTTGACGAACTCCTCCCGCACCGCGTCCGGCAGCTTCCCGCCGCCGACGATCACCAGTGACCCGGCGTGCGTCTCAGATGGCGCGGCGAGTGCCAACAGCAGCAGCAGAGTCATCCGCCGTCTCCGTCGTCGGGCACGCATGGCGGGCCGTTTTGTCGCTTGTCGAACCGGCACGCCATGCGTGCCCTACAGTTTTGGGTGTTTCAGATGGTGGCCGGTAGCGAGTTGGTAGGCGTGGGCGACCGCCAGTAGGTCGCCTTCGCCGAACAGCCGGCCGGTGAAGGTGATGGCCGTCGGCACCTCAACCCCGTCCCGCTTGGTGAACCCGTCCGGCAGGCACACCTGTGGGTGGCCGGTCAGGTTCGTCAGCACCAAGTCGCCGGGGAACGGGGTCAGTACGTCTACCTTGTCGATGACCGTGGCGAACGCCCGCATGACCAGCGTCCGCAGCCGCTGGGCACGCAGGTAGTCGACGGCGGTGACGAACTCGCCCTTGTGGAAGGTGGCCGGCCACGGGCCGATGCCGTCCCGCACGCCGGCCCGGGTCAGGTCGTCGAACGCCGTCGCGCTCTCGGCGTCGAGGGTGAGGAGCAGTTGCGGGATGTACAGATGAGCCTTGCGGAAGTCGGCAACGGTGGTCGTCAGGTCCACCAGTCGGACGCCGAGTTGCTTCAGCACTTTCAGATCGGCCCGATCGGCGAGCGGCTTGTTGCCGATCACGTAGCCCACCCGGATGTCGGCCAGGGGCTTCGGGTGAGGCCAGGTGAACGGCCGGTCCACGGCCGTCGGGTCGTGCGGGTCGGAGCCGTGAATGGCCCCGAACACCAGGGCACAGTCCTCGACCGTCCGGCACAGCGGGCCGACTTTGTCCATCGTCCAGGACAGGGTCATGCACCCGGCCCGGCTGACCCGGCCGAAGGTCGGCCGCAGGCCGGTGGCCCCGCACCGCGTGGACGGGCTGACGATGCTGCCGAGCGTTTCCGAGCCGATGGCGAACCCGCACAGCCCGGCGACGACCGCGGACGCCGACCCGGCCGACGACCCGCTGGACCCTTCCTTCGGGTGCCACGGGTTGCGGGTCATGCCGCCGAACCACTGGTCGCCCAGGGCCAGCGCCCCGAGCGTCAGCTTGGCGACCAGCACGGCCCCGGCGTCAGCCAGCTTCTTGGCCACTGTCGCGGTCTCGTCGAGCGTCTGGCCCTTGAAGTGTTCGGCCCCCCAGGTGGTCGGGAAGCCCTCGACGGCGATCAGATCTTTGGCCCCCCACGGCACGCCGTGCAGCGGCCCCTTGTGGGTGCCGGCAGCGAGGTCGGCGTCGGCGGCCTTCGCCTGTTCCAGGGCCAGTTCGTCGGTGTGCGTGACCACGCACTTGAGCAGCGGGTCGTACTTCCGCAGCCGGGCGAGGTAGAGCTTCGTCAGTTCGACCGAGGAGAGCTTCTTGTCGCGGATCAGCCCGCCGAGGGCGGCCAACGGCAGGAACGCCAACTCGTCGTCACCGGCCGGCCGGGGCGGCGTCGGGCCGATCGCCGCGACGGTGCCGCGCGGCTCGGCCGGGATCGACTGACCCGGGGCCGGGTTGAACTGCACCGCCGGCGGCACGCTGTTGGGCAGCTTGACCGACCGCACCGTCTCCAGCCCCTTGCGGGCCGCCGAAAGCGACTTGGCCAGCCGCTCCCGCTCGGCGTCGGTCAGGGTGATGCCGGCCACCCACTCGGCCGCCTTCACCATCTCGGCAGTGACAGCCGGGGCATCGGCCGCCTGGGCGGCGAGCGCCCGCTGGAATGTGACGGAGCCGACGCCGAGAGCAGCGGCAGCCCGCAAGACGGTACGACGGGAGGGCATGGGCGACCCAGGGTTAGGCGTTGCGGGCCTGCATCCGCAGCCCCTTCAGCCGCTTGCACTTTTTGGCGCTGCGGAGCTTGTGCTTGCGGGTGCGGACCCGCTTCTTGTTGGCGTTGCGGAGGCTCTTCTTCTTATGCTGGATGCCTAAGCCCATCGCCGGACCCCTGGGTGAAGCCGATAGTATAGCAACCGCCGGCCGGGTCCGCCCCTCGAACCGGGTACCCAACCGACCTCCGGCCGTGGTGGTCGAAACGGTAAAATCGGGTCAAGAATCAGGGGGATTTCGCCGTGATGCTCACTCAGCCGCCGCTGCTCGTCCGCCCGCTGCCGGGGCCGGACCGCAAGCGGACCCCGGCCGCCTACCTGTACCGGGTGCTGTACCGCGCCCCGGACATCACCGACCCCGGCTGCGTAATGGCCTGGGAGGTGGCCGGCGGCCGGTTGCCGTACCAGGTGGCGCTGGAACGCACCGCCGGTGACAAACTGCTCTGGCACTGCTCATGCGCGGACGCCGTGTACCGCGGCGGGGACAACCCGACCCACCGCTGCAAGCACGTCGCCGGACTGGCCGAGTGCCTGCCGCCGACGGTCTGACGCTACCGGGCGTCGCCCCACAGTGCTGCGAACGCCGTGACCGACCACCCGACCAGATCAGACACTTGGCCATCCCCGACCTCAACCACCCGCAACACGCCATCCGCCCGCTCGGCTACGTCCACACTGAAGAATGGGCTGTCAATCCGCCCGGCGACGGCCGCTACAACTTCTGGCGCCGGCTCGCCGTCGGATGTGTGCGGCATTCCGCGAAGCACGAAGTAGCGGCGCTCACTGCCCGGAGTGAATGCCTCCAGTCGGCGGACACACAACCCGCCCTCGGGTAGTGGCCCCTTAAGCGGCACGTCCGTAGCCTGACCGGATGCCGGACGCACCCCCACCGTGCCCTCGCTGCGCCGCCACCCACGTCGTCCGCAACG
>JAYVUZ010000261.1:0-19843 GCA_043787415.1 Fimbriiglobus sp.
CGTTGCGGACGACGTGGGTGGCGGAGCAGCGGGGGCATGGCGGGGGTGCATCCGGCATCCGCTCAGGCTACGAGCGTGCCATCAAAGGGGCCACTACCACTGTTTGCGTCGCGGCGATCAAGCTTCTCCCACATCGCGGCCGTAGCCCGACAACCTGCAGGATCGCTGAGACTTTGGAAATGCCGTAACCGCTGCAAGATCAACTCCACGACTATCTTAGAATTAACAGCACCCATTACGCACCCGTCGATAAACGGCACGGCCTCGGACCCACGACCTAATCTGTCGAGTGACAACGCGACGCCGCACATGCTATCAATTGTGTCCTGATGGCCGGCAGAGAGTGTTCGCACACGGCCGGCCAGCGCCTCCTGAAAGTGTTTGAGGGCTACTTGGTGGCGGTTCAAAGTTAGGTAGCCGTTGGCCAGATTGTGCGCGCCCACCAGCGTCAACGGATGGTCGGTGGGGAGCATCCGCTTGTAGGCGGCTAGCGCCCCCTCTTCCAACTCCAGAGCCTCGGCATCACGCTTGCACATTTTGTAACAGCCGGCCAAGTTAGTTATGGTCGTGAGTGTGTTTGGGTGGTCAGGCGTGAGAGCCCGCTTTCGCGCGGCCAGCGTCGCCTCGTTCAGTCTGAGTGCTTCGTCGTACCGGCCGAGGTGGAAGTAGACATTGGCTAGGTTGTGCGCGCCAGTGAGCGTAATCGGGTGGTCAAGGGGCAGCACCCGCTTGGAGGCGGCTAGCGTCTCCTCGAACAGCATCAGGGCGTCGGCGTACCGGCCCAGGTCGATGTAGTCGCCGGCCACATTCATCATGGAATTGAGCGTATCCGGGTGGTCGGGAGGCAGCACACGCTTGCGGGCGGCCATCGTCTCCTCGTTGAGCCTTAGGGCGCGGCGTGCCGGCCCAGGTCCGAGTAGCTGACAGCCAGGCCTATGGCGCTCGCAAGCGTATGCGAGTGCTCCGGGCCGTGCCATGTGCTGTAAAGCACCCGCGCCTGCTCGAACTGCGGCCGCGCCGCCTCGGCGTCCCCCAGGTGGATGAAGGTTTTGCCTAGTGCAAACCGTAGCCGGGCCTCGACCAGAGGCTGGTGTTTGAACTCATCGGCCACCGCCGGCAGGGCGGCCGACACCGCCGCCCGCAGGGTGACATCGTGCCCCAGGCCGCCGTCCTGCCCCTTCGGCCGGGCAGCCGCGAACACCTTGACCTCGAAGAACTGCACGACCGCCTCGGCCTCCGCCTGCCCGGCCTCCGCCGCCGCCCGCTGGTCGGCCTCCCCGGCCCGGGCCGCCACTGCCTCCGCCCGCCGGCCCTCGGCCTCCCGGCGTGCGGCGTCCGCCCGCACCAGTCTAATGGACGTGCCGGCTACCCCAGCCAGCAGGGCGACCAGCACCAGGCTCGCCGCCATCGCCTGCCCTTTGTGCCGGCGGACGAGCTTCCGCAGCCGGTAGCCGGCGGTCGGCGGCCGGGCCTCCACGATCTCGTCCGCCAGCTACCGCTGGATGTCCCGGGCCAGTCCGTTGGCACTCTCGTACCGCCGGGTGCGATCCTTTTCCAGCGCCTTCAGCACCAGCCAGTCGAGTTCCCCCTTCATCAGTTTGGACAACTTCGCCGGCTCGGTGCCACGGTTGGCGGCCACGCTCGGCAGGGTGTCGGCGGTGGACAGCTTGGCGCTCGGCCGCGGGGCCTCCACCTCGCGGACGATCCGCAGCACCTCCAAGAGCGCCGCCTTGCCGAGCGACTTGCGGTCCACCGGCGTGCTGCCGGTCAGCAGCTCGTACAGCAGCACCCCGAGCGAGTACACGTCGCTGCGGGTGTCCACGTCCAGGTTGTTCAGGCTGGCCTGCTCGGGCGACATGTACTCGGGGGTGCCGACCACCGCCCCGAAGCCGGTCATTAGCGTCTTGTCGGTGAGCGATTGCCCGGCCGCCTTGGCGATGCCGAAGTCGATGACCTTCGGCACCGGCCGGTCGTCGTACAGGGCCACCAGCACGTTGCCGGGCTTGATGTCGCGGTGGATGACGCCCTTCTGGTGGGCGTGCTGGATTGCTTGGCACACCGGGACGAAGAGATCGAGCCGCTGCCGGGGCGTCAGCTTCCGTTCGTCGCAGAACTGGGTGATCGGCACCCCCTTGACCAATTCCATGACGAAGAACGGCCGCCCGCTGTCCGTGGTGCCGGCGTCCAGCACCCGGGCGATGTTCGGGTGGTCCATCATCGCCAGCGCCTGCCGCTCGGCGTCGAACCGGGCGAGGACCGCTTTCGAGTCCATGCCGGCCTTGATGACTTTGACCGCCACGGCCCGCTTCACCGGCTCCGTCTGTTGGGCCAGGAAGACGCTGCCCATGCCGCCCTCGCCGATCTCCTCGACCAGCTTGTACTTGCCGGCGAGGACCGCCCCGACCCGGTCGCCGCCGCCGGGGAAGTCGGCCGTCGCCGCATCGGGCGTGACAGTCGGGTTGTCGGGGTCGAAGGTGCCGGTGGCCACGGCCGGGCTGTCGGCCAGGAAGTCGCCGACCTTCGGCTGGGCTGCCAGTAGCTTCTCCACCCGCGCCCGCAACACCGGGTCGGGGCAGTTGGCATCCAGGTAAGCCGCTCGATCAGCCGGCGGCCGGGCCAGGGCGGCGAAGAACAGGGCCTCGGCGGGCGATTGTTCGGTCACGGGCGGCTCCGGGGCGGTGTGCCTACCCCACTAGCGGGATCGGCGGCCGAACCCCCTCACGGATTCTCGCCGCCCAGGTCGGCGTACAGCCAGGCGCTGGCGAACGCCCACCACCGCTCGGCCGTGGCCACCGACACGTCGAGAGCGGCGGCCGCCTCGGGGGTGGTCATGCCGGCGAAGAACCGCAGGGTGACGAGTTCGGCTTTGCGAGGCTCCTCGGCGGCGAACCGCTCCACGGCGTCGTTCAGGGCGAGCAGGTGGTCGGGAGATTCGGCCCAGCGGACCGTTTCGTCGAGTGACACACGCTGGCGACCGCCGCCCCGCTTGTCAGCATGTCGTGACCGGGCGTGATCGACCAGGATGTGCCGCATGGCGACGGCGGCGGCCCGCAGGAAGTGGCTACGGTCCGCGAACCGGGGCTGGTCGGCCAGCCGCAGGTAGGCTTCGTGGACGAGGGCGGTGGCGTCGAGGGTGTGGCCGACGGGTTCGGCCGCCACCCGGGCGGCGGCGAGCGCCCGCAGCTCGTCATACACGGCCGGAAACAGGTCGGCGGCGTCGGCCATGTCGCCGAGTGCACCCGCCGGTTGGTTCGCACGCCACGAATCGCCGTTCCGCAGCCGTAACCCGTTGGCCGGCAAGGTTGGTTCGCACCCGACAATTGGTTCTCACAGCCGGTGTGTGCGGCGTGAGAACCAACCGTCAGAACCGCACCCCGGCCGTGAACAGGATGCCCACGTCCTGGGTGTTGCCGCCGACCGGCGGCACCACGTTCGACCAGTTGTACGCCCACTGCACCCGGCCGCCGACGTACCCGATCCACGCCCCCATCGGGATTTCGTAGGTGTAGTGCGCCCCGATGGTCACGGCGTGGTACACGCTGCTGCGGCGGAAGTACGACCCCTGCGGGTTCGGGATCGGGTTCAGGCTGATGCTGTTCGACCCGTACCGGCCGCCGACATCGACGCCCACCCGGGTGTTCGACCCGCACTCCGTGCCGACCGCCGCCGGTCCGTTCAGCCACCAGTCCCGGCCGAGCATGACCTCGACCGCCGGGCGGTTGAACGCCTTCACTTTGTAGGCGTTCACCGGCTCGGCCACCGGGCCGCCGTTGGCGTTCGCCAGCGGCCGGGTGGCCACCCCGATGTAGTCCCGGTCGCCGCCGCTGTACAGGTACGTCACGCCGGTGGTCAGCACCCAGGCGGCGTCCCCGGACGTGTTGAAGTGGAGCGTCTTGGCCCCGCCGGACACCGCCCAGCCGGTGCCCAGGGCGGCGTTCAACTCCTTGTCCCCGCCGACGATGAAGCTCGGCCCGGTGTACACGTACAGCTCGTAGGTGAGCGGGCCGTTGCCCCCGACCGGGCCGTTGCAGTTGCCGCCGGCCGGGCCGGAGCCGCAGTACGGGCCGGCGTAGCTGCCGGCCGGCAGCCCGGTGGCCGGGGCCGCCGGCACGGGCATTCCCGGCGGGGCGGTCAACAGGTTTGTTGCCGACGCGGCCGAAGCCGCCCCAGGTGCGGCCAGAAACGGGTTGCCGCTGCCGGCGGACATCAGGGGCGGAGTAGTAGCCGGGGCCGGCGGGGGGGTCTGGGCGAGGCCCGCCCCGGCTACCAGCCCGGCCGTCAGCACCGCCGCCAGAACGCGCTTCGACGCCATGTCACCCCTCACCGTCGGCCGGCCGGCCAACGCCCGCGATGCGGACGTGCCTGCTTCCGAGCTATCCATCGGCGTTCGGCCGGCCGAACTTGACGGTTCCGCCGCGGGCGCCGGCCGGCGGGTGGTAAACTTCCCCGGTACCGGCAAAATGGGTGAAGTCATGACGGTGGTGGAACTGGCAGACGTGGACGACGCCCGCACCTGGGTGCGACAAGGGCTGTGGCTGCGACGGCTCGACCCGCCGACCGCCGCCGGCGTCCCGCAGGCGATGGAATGGGCACTCACCGCGGCGTCCAACGGCGACCCACTGCCGCCGGTCGGGTTCGTCGCCGACCTCGGCCGGCTTCTGCTCGGCGGCCCGGCCCGCCGGCCGGCGGTGAGTGACCCGCCCGGCTGGCCCACTGGGTTGGGGCAGAGCTACGAAGACCACCTGCTCGGCCGGCTGTTCGCCGACGCGGCGATGGAGCGGGCCGCCGACGCCGTGCATCGGTACGCCGGCAAGGACCGGGCGGCCGGGGTGGCGTTCGTGCTGCGGCGGCTGCGGGAGCGGGCCGGGGTCGGAGGCGTGGAATTGTCGCCGGCCGTCATCCGTGGGCTGATGGGCGAGTCGCCGGACAAGGTGCTGGCCGACGGCTACGAGTCGTTCGCCGCCGACGGCCCGCACCCGCTGCTGGTCGAACAGTACGGCGAACTCACGGCCGCCGCCCGCCGCATGGCCGAGCCGATCGGCCAAGAGGACGTGCAGGCGTTAGAGCAGCGGACGGCCCTCGCGGACCTCGGCCAGTACGTCGCCCACCGCCAGATCGTGCAGTTGGTGGCCAAGTTGGAGGCGTCGCTGCCGCAACGCCCGGTGCGGCCGGCCGTCGGCCGCAAGGAGGTGCCGACCCGGGTGCCGGACGAGGACCAGTACCCGGTCGGCGGGTACAGCAGCATCGCCACCAAAGGCAGCATCGAGAGCCTGCTGCACAGCCAACTGGCATACATGGAACCGGACGCGGACGGCGAGGCGGGGCCGGACCTGTTCGACGTGAAGTTCGTGCGGGACGAGCTGTTCTACTACAGCCGGGACGACAACCGCTTCCTCCGCCGGCGACGGGCCTTCGCCGTGGTGTTCCGCCCGGACCTGACGACTGCCCGGTTCAAGGACGCCGGCCTGCCGGCCCAGCGGATCGTGCTGCTGCTGGCCGGCGTCGTCACCCTGGTGCGGCGACTGAGCGAGTGGCTGAGCACCGACGCCCTCCGCTTCGACCTGCTGTTCGAGGCGGCCGGCGGCGAGACGCCACTGAGGCACGAACGGGAGCTGATGGAGACGCTGCTGCGGGAGCCGATCGCCCTCGGGGTGGCCCGGGTGGAGGCACTGGACGCGGCGGCCGTCACCCGCCGGCTGGACGACCTGGCCGCCGCCAACCAGTTGTGCCTGCTGGATGTGTCGGCCGGCGGCCGGCGGGACGAGGTTGAGGGGGCCGTCAGTTGCGGGCTGCGGGTGCAGGCCACGCCGACCCTCACCGACGGCCACGGCCGGGCGGTGGCCGAGACGGACGAGGGGTTCGACGGCTGGGCGGCGGCCGTGCGGCAAGTGTTGGAACTGTGGGTATGACGGCCGGCGCGAACCATCCGCCGCCGCCGGGCGTAGGACCGTCAACCGATCCGCCGGAGCCGCCCCGCATGTTCACCAGGCTGTCCGACCCGAACATCCTGCTCGGCGGGCTGGTGCTGGCCGGTCTGCAACTGCTGGCCGCCCTGCCCTGGTTGCGGGGCATCGACCCGCTCGGCTTCGACAAGTCGGCCCGCACCGCCGGCGGCTGGCTCACCGCCCTCGGGGTCGGCGTCGCCGGGTGTGTGGTCGGGGCCGTCGTCCTGGCCCTGGTCGGTGACTCGGCGAACCTGCGGCTGTACGGCCGGGTGTACGGGGCGGTCCTGCACGCCCAACTGCTCATCGGCCTGTTCCTGCTCTTCCCGCACGCCCTGACACTAGTCTGGCGGAAGGGCGGGGCCGTCGCCCTGGCGGCCTACCGCGAGTCCTGGCGGCAGCCCATGTTCTGGCTCGTCTTCGGCTTCGCCCTGATCGCCACCACCATCGCCATCGTGTTGCCGTATTTCACCTTCGGCGACGACTTCAAGATGATGAAGCAGATCGGCTTCGACATCGCCATGCTAGCTCCGGCCCTGTTCGGGGTGCTGGCCGCCTCCCAGAGCATTTCGGACGAGATCGAGGGCCGGACGGCCATGACCGTGTTGAGCAAGCCGGTCAACCGGCGGTCGTTTCTGCTGGGCAAGTTCGTGGGCCTGCTGATGGCGTGCGGGGCCATGACTCTGATGATCGGCTGGTGGCTGACCATCGCCCTCATCGTCATGCCGGAATTCGACCCGATCAACAAAGACCGGGCCTTCGACCCGATGCCGGAGCAAGCGAAGGCCGGGCTGAAGGGGCTGTTCCTGGCCGCCGCGCCGCCGTTCGGCACGGCCGTGACGGTCGGCCCGGCCAAGGGCGTGGCCGACGGTGCCAGCATGTGGTTCGGCGAGACGATGGCCCACACCGTCGGGCTGGCCCTCGGCTTCGGGCAGGTGTCCATCCTGGTGGCCATCGCCGCCGCCCTGGCCACCCGATTAGCCTTCGTGGTCAACCTGGTGGTCTGCCTGGTGGTGTATTTCCTCGGCCACCTGGCGCCAGTGGTGGTGCGGGTGACGCAGAGCCAGCGGGGCCAGGGTACCGGTACGGCCATCGTCCAGTTCCTCGGCAACGTGTTCGACACCCTGCTGCCGGGGCTAGAGTTCTTCAACAACGGGCCGGCCATCATCCGGGAGAACCCGCTGGCCCTCGGGGCGTTCACCTTGTACGCCCTGACGGTCTGCGGGTATGCCGCCCTATACACCACCATCGCCATGCTCATCGGCCTCTTGCTGTTCGAGGACCGCGACCTGGCTTAGGCGGCCGGTTGTGCCGGCCGTCACATCCGGCCGACAGACCACCGGCCGGTTCTGTGTGCTGTGGGTCAAGCCAGCGGTGTACCCTGAATATGTGCCCGCCGCCGGCGGGCGACCGCCCTCCGGGTGACGCCGTGGCCCACGACCCGTTTCGCAGCATCCGCACCCTGACGGCCGACACCGCCGGCCGCCGCTGGGCGGCCGCCACGGTGTCTGTATTCGCAGCCACACTACTGGTGGCCCTGGTGCCGCTGCTGTACTTGTTCACCGACTTTCTGATGTGGCAGGGCTACATGCCGGAGTATGACGGACTGCCAGCTCATCACCGGGCTGCCTTCCGGACCGAGTGGGACAGCGGGCTGGGCACCGACTCGGCCGCGTCCGAGGTAGCCGGCACCCTGAGTAAGTTCGGCGGCACGGCCAACCCGGACTGGGCCGGCCGCTACCGGGCCGCCACCTACGTCAGACTCCGCGACGGGGTGTCCCCGGAGGCGGCCGAGCTGTACCTGCCGGTGTCGCAGCTCACCCCGGTGGCCCTGGCTGCTGCCCCGACGCGGCAACAGCTCGGCCTGCTCTCCCTGGCCGCCCGCGAGAGGTCCCGCCTGCCCGGCGATTTGGTTCGCGGGCTAGCCAAGACCCTGCCCTGGACGTGGCGGCCGAACGACGCCGGCACCGCCAATCCGGCCTACCTGCTCACACTATTTGTGGCCGCCGTCGGGCTGGTGGCGGTCCGCGGGGTGGCGTCGTTTCTCGCCGGCATGTGGGCGGTGGCGGTCGGTCGGAGGGCGGCAGTGAAGGCCCGGCGGGCGGTCTACCAGCACGGCTTCCGGCTGAGCGGGTTGGCGTTGCGGGAGGACGACCGGGCCGAGGTCGGCGACCTGCTGGTCCGCCGCACCGAACACCTCCGCGACGGCCTGGCCGCCCGACTGACCGACGCCGTCCGCGGGCCACTGGCCGCCGGGCTGTTCGCCCTTGTACTGCTGTTCATCAACCCGTGGGCGGGGGCCGGGCTGCTATTCCTGGCAGCAGTCGTGTGGCTGGTGGCCGGGCAGACGTCGGCCTACTTTCGCCGGGATGCCCGCATTGCCGGGCGGCGGGCCGAGACCCGGCTCGGACTCCTCGCCGAGTCGATCGGCGTCACCCCGCTGGTGCGGTCGTACCTGATGGAACGCTGGAGCCAGACCCGGTTCGAGCGGCACCTGACTGACCTGGACAAGGCGACCGCCCGGCGAGAACGCGGCGACTCCTTCGCCCGTCCGGTGCTGTCTTCGGTGGCATCGCTGGCCGCCGTCGGCTTCCTGTACATCGCCGCCCGGCTGGTGCTGGCCGGCGGGCTGAGTGTGGCCGGACTGGTTGCGATGGCGGCGGCCCTGGTCGGGCTGGTGTTCGCGGTCAACCGCTGGGTGACGGCCCGACAGCGGGTCGGCCGGGCGCGGGCCGCCGCGGCCGGCATTGCCGAGTTCCTCGACCGCCGGGGCGACACCGGCCAGCCGCTCGACGCCGAGTTCCTCCAGCCGGTGCAAAAAGGGTTGGAGCTGGTGGACGTGGCTTACCGGGAGGCCGGTACCGGGCGGATGCTGCTGGACGGGCTGACGTTCAGCGTCCCGGCCGGCCGGCGGGTGGCCCTGGCGTTCGCCGACCCGGCCGAGGGGCGGGCGTTCGAGCACATCCTCAGGCGGTTCGCCGACCCGACCGGCGGCGAGCTGAAGCTGGACGGCAAAAACGTGCGGTGGCTGACCGCCGAGAGCGTCCGCACCCAGGTGGCCGTGGTGGGCGGCGGGCCGCAGACCTACTCGGACACGGTGGCCCACAACGTCGGCTGCGGCGAGGCCAGTTACACCCTGCCGCGGATCATCGAGGCGGCGAAAATGGTCCACGCCCACCAGTTTGTGCAGAAGCTGCCCTACGGTTACGAGACGGTGGTCGGCACCGGCGGCGTGGCCCTGCGGCCCGGCGAACGGCTGCGGCTGGCCCTGGCCCGGGCGGCGCTGCGAGACCCGTCGGTGCTGGTGGTGGAAGAACCCGCCGAGCCGCTCGACCCGGACAGCCGGGTGCTGGTGGACGACGCCCTGAACCGGCTGGCGGTCGGGCGGACGCTACTGGACATCACAACCCGACCCGAGGCGATCCGGGCGGCCGACGCGGTATATGTGGTGCGGGACGGCCGGGTGGCGGCGTTCGGCAAGCCGGCCGATCTGCTCGTCGATGGCGAGTTGTTCCGGCTCTTGCGGTGACGCGATCTTGGCGAGCGGCCGGTGTCAGCCGACCGACGGCTTGAGACGGCGGTGATGTCACTTACGAACCCGTGAGCTGTCGGCCGGCTGACACCGGCCGTTCGCCTAAGATGACGGTATGACCCCCGACTACGCCCACGAGCTGACCGTCGCCCTGGAAGCGGCGGCTCTCGCCTCGGACTACCTCCGTCGCGAGTACGCGGCGTTCACTGCCTTGGCGTCCGCACCGTCCGATATCTCTACCCATGCCGATAAGGGCGCCCAGGAAATCATCCTCCGCCACCTGCAAGCCGTATTCCCGGCCGACGGCCTGCTGGCCGAGGAAGCGACTGACGCCCTGCGGGACCATGCCGCGGGTGCCAGCGGCCGGGTGTGGGTGGTGGACCCGATCGACGGCACCCGCGGGTTCGCCACCAAGAACGACCAGTTCAGCGTCATGATCGGGCTGGCCGTGGCCGACCGGGCGGTGCTGGGGGTGGTGGCCGAGCCGGTGCCGAACAGCACCACCTACGGTGTCGTCGGCGGCCGCTGCTGGGTTCGGCACGGCCACGGCGAAGCGGTCGAGTGCCGGGTCAGCCTCACCGACAGCCTCGCCGCGGCGTGCCTGGCCCGCAGCTTCGGCAAACCCGGCGACCAGACCCGTGGGGAACGTCGGCTGCAACCGCGCACGACCATGCCGACCCACTCCTCCGGAATTAAAATGGCGCTGGTGGCCCGCGGCGAGGCGGACGTGTACGTCAACGACCACTCAGCGTTTTGCGACTGGGACGTGTGTGCCGGGCAGGCGCTGGTGGAGGCGGCCGGCGGTCGGGTCACGTCCTTCGACGGCACGCCGGTCGGTTACGGGCCGGGCGGGCCGCGGCGGACGACCGGGCTGATTGCCAGCAACGGGCGGATCCACGACGCCGCCGTGGCGGCGCTGGCGGGGGGCTGAGCGTGCCGTTCCTGTCCTACGCCCAGAACGGCGAAGACGTGCCGCTGTGGCGGGTGTTCAAAGACCAGCCGGACGGGTTTTGGGTGGATGTCGGTGCGTCCGACCCGGACGAGTCGATCACCACCGCCTTCTACCGCCGAGGCTGGGCGGGGCTGAACCTGGAACCCAACCCGGTGCTGTACGCTGAACTGGCGGCCGTCCGGCCGCGGGACCACAACCTGCAAGTAGCGGCGTCCGATCAGTCCGGCCAACTCACCCTGTACATCCACCCGGCACCCGGCCTCGGCGGGCTATCCACCGTATCGGCCGTGCAGGCGGAGAAGAACCGGGTGTACGGCTTCGCCGCCGACCCGGTGACGGTGCCGGCTTTCACCCTGGCCGAGTTGTTCGAGCGGTACGTCCGCCGGCCGATCGACTTCCTTAAGGTGGACGTGGAAGGGCACGAGCGGGCGGTGCTGGCCGGGGCCGACTGGCAACGGTGGCGGCCCCGCATCGTGGTGGTGGAAGCGACCGAGCCGATGTCCCCGAAGCCGTCCCACGCCGGGTGGGAGCCGCTGGTGCTGGGGGCCGGCTACCAGTTCGCCCTGTTCGACGGGCTGAACCGCTTTTACGTCCGGGACGAAGACGCCGCCGCCCTGCTGCCGACGCTCGGCTACCCGCCATGCGTGTTCGACGGGTACCTGCCGGCCCGGCACGCGGCCGATATCGAGCGGATGGCCCGCGATTACGCCGACCTGAGGCGGGAACGGGACGAGGTGTGGTGGCAGTTGCACCACATGCGGCTGCGGGCCGAGGCGGCCGAGGGCGAGGCGGCCCAGTTAAAGGCCGTCCGATCGGGCACGCCCCGCTAGCCGGCGGAAACCGCTCACCCCGCGTCGTACTCGGAACGAGCCGCCCGTCCGACAATATCGGTGGTGTCGGATGCGACACCGCGGCGAAAATTGTCGGGTCGCAGTCGGCATCGGGCGATAGGGTGTCCGCAGATAGCCTAGCCGACTGGGCCGACCAGGATAAACCTGCCGGCGTAAACCACACGGCTTTCAGACCTGGGCACGGCCGGGCCAGGCTCGTGACGACACCTGGACACACCATGCGGGCGATCGGGCTGGCGGTCGTGGCATCGGTCGGCCGGGCCGGCCGCCGCCCAGCCGTATCAACTTGAGTGGTGGTTCAGCGGTGCGCCGGTGGCGGCCAACACGACCGTCACCCCCTTGGCTGTGCCCGCCTCGTCCACCGCCACGTTTGAACTGTTCATCCGTGAGACGGGCGGCAACACCCTCCAAACACTGAAGCTGTCCGGATTCGGCGTTCGGGGCACCTATGGCACGCCCGGTGTGCTGACCGTGCCGACGACCGCCGCCTCCGAACATCAGCCCCGATCCGGCCTTCTAACTCAGTGCCTGGGCAACTAGTAACGCGAATTTCTTCCAGTTCTCACGCAGCACGTTCACCGATGTGGCGTCCTCCGGCGGACTGATCCGACTGGGCGGTGTCCGCTTCCAGACGAGTGCGGCCGGCACCTCCACATCCCTGACCGCGTCCGACATCCCGGCCGGGTCGGGCGGGGACAACTGGTTTTTCGGCCAGGACGGCGGGTTCGCCCAGTTCGACAGCCAGGTGCAGGCCTACCAGATTTTTGTCGCCCCGGTGCCGGAGCCGACGACCGTCGGGCTGATGGCGGCCCGACTCCGCCGCACCCGAGCATCGCGAGTCGTGTGAAACGCGACTAGACCGACGTGCGGACCAGAACGCTCGCCGGGAACACGGCCAACAGTTCGCCGGCCGGCACCTCGCCGCGGTGCCGCCGGCCGGTGAACACGTCGGCCCATTCGCCTGGCGGAAGTGGCACGGCCGTCGTGCCCCAGTCGGCCAGGTTGGCGGTCAGCCGTGGCACCACGGCCAGTACGTCGCCACCTCGCACGAAGGCGAACAGGTGGCCGGCATGGTCGCCGGCCGCCCCCCACGGTTCGTACCCGCCGGCGAACCCCGCCGGCCGCTCGCGCCGCAGCCGCAGCAGTCGGGACGTGGCGTACAGCTTGGCCCGGCCGTCCGGCAGGCTGGCTGTCAGTTCGGCACACAGCCCGGCCGGGTCGTCGCCGGCCCGGCGGTCCAGGTCGGCCAGCAGCTTCGCCCGGCACCCGTAGTCCACCGGCCGGCGGTTGTCCGGGTCCACCAGGCTGAAGTCCCACAGTTCGGTGCCCTGGTAGGTGTCCGGCACACCGGGGGCGGTGCAACGGATGACCGTCTGGGCCAGCCCGTTGCGATACCCGGCGTCGCTCAGCATGGCCACGAACCGCCGCACGTCGGCCACGAACGCCGGCGACCGCTTGGGGTCGAGGGCGGCGTCGCTGAACCGGCCCACGGCCGCGTCGTAGTCGGCGTCCGGGTTGATCCAGCTCGTGTTCTCCTTGGCCTCGTGCAATGCTTTGTGCAGGTACTCCCGCATCCGCCGGCGGAACTCGCCGAGGTCGTCGTCGGCCCGCGGCCACGCCCCGACGACGGTCTGGTAGAACAGGTATTCGTCGTTCGGGTCCGGCGCCCGACGGTCGCCCAGGGCCTCGGCGTGCGGGGCCAGCATGGCCCGCCACCGGCCGACCGCCGCCGCCCACTCGCCCGGCCGCTCGCTCAGCACGTGCAGCCGGACGCGGGTGTCCTCGCCCCGCTTGGTGTCGTGGGTGGCAAGCGGGCTGAGGGCCAGCGGCCACGCCTCGGCCCGCCGCGTCAGCCGGTCGTGGAACTCGCCCGGCGTCGTCCCCCAGCGGCCGGGGTCGCCGCCCACCTCGTTGAGCGACACCAGTCGGTTGAACAGGTAGAAGGCGGTGTCCTCGACGCCCTTGGCCGTCACCGGGGCCGTCACCTGCTCGAACTTGCCGGCGAACCGCCGCTGGGCGGCCAGGTAGTCGTCGGTCGCCCGGCCGGCCGGCTCCCGCAGTAACAGGGTGTCGCGGACGAAGTCGAACACCGCCTTGCCGAGGGTGGGGTTCCGCCGCCGGGCCAGCCGCACGGCCTCCAGAACCTGCCGCTTCTCCAACTCGGTGACGCCGTCGGTCAGGTACGTGCGGTACACCGGGAAGCAGGCGATCACCTCCCGCAGGGCGTGCCGCAGGCCGGTCAGGGTGAAGTCCCGGCTCCACCGCTGGCTCTGTGCCAGTCGGTCGAGCTGGTGGCCGAGCATGTGCAACTCGCTGGCCAGGGCCGCCCGCAGGATGAGCCGCTTGCACTGGTAGACGAGTTCCGGGAACGGGGTGTCGCGGCCGGTCGCCGCCTCGTACAGCCGGGTGAGCGGAGCCTCGCCGGCCGGGTCCACGAACAGCCCGCCGACCCCGCTCAGGAACTCGTACCCGGTGGTGCCGGCGGTCGCCCAGTCGGCCGGCACCTCCTCCCCGAGGCCGAGAATTTTCTCCACCCACACCGGCACCCCCGGGGCGGCGTCGCGGAGCCGGTCGAGGTACTCCTTCGGGTCGAACAGGCCGTCCGGGTGGTCGATGCGGAGGCCGTCGATCAGCCCGTCGCGTACCCACTCCAGCAGCTTGCCGTGGGTGTCCCGGAACACCTCCGCCCGCTCGGCGCTGAGGGCGGCCAGGTCGTTCACGTCGAAGAACCGGCGGTAGTTGATTTCGTCGGCGGCTACCCGCCAGTAGCTCGGCCGGTACGCCTGGTTGTCGAGCAGCTCGTCCAGCGCGGAGAAGGAGCGGGGATCGCCAGGGGTACCGGCGATGGCCACCAGGGCGGTGCCGATGTGCCCGGCGACGGCCGGCGGCAGCTCGGTCAGCCGGCGGCGGACGACCTGCATCTCGGCCCGCCCCTCGGCCTGGCGGCCGGGGTCCGGGTCGAACCGGGTGGGCAGGTGCTTGACCGAGTTGAGCACGCTCTGGAGTTCCACCACCCCGGGGTCGTCGGCCCCGAGTTCGCTCCGGGCCACGTCGATCAGCGGGCCGAGGATCAGCCCGTAAGTGCGGGGATCGATGGGCAGCTTCTGGCCGTACAGCTCCAGGTGGAACGCCCCGTCGGCGAACCCCGGCTGGAACTGGCCGCCCTCCAGCACCGTGGCATACGGCTCCCCGAGGATGGGTAGCAACACCTTGCCGCGGAGGTGCGGCCGGGGGTGATCGTCCCAGGCGATGTCGAAGTGGTTGGCGAACGGCGAGGCCGGGCCGTGGGTGAGCACGTCGGCCCACCACGGGTTGTGTTCGGCCGACGCCGCCATGTGGTTCGGCACCACGTCCAGCACCAAACCCATGCCCCGCTCGCGGCAGGCTGCGGCCAGCGCGCGGAAGTCGTCTTCGGTGCCCAGTTCCGGGTTGAGCCGGGTGGGGTCAGTGCCGTCGTACCCGTGCCGGCTGCCCGGTCGGGCGGCCAGCACCGGCGACAAGTACAGGTCGCTGACGCCCAGCGAGTGCAGATACGGCAGCACGCCGGCCGCATCCCGCAGGGTGAAGTCGGCGTGCAGTTGCAGCCGGTAGGTGGCAGTCGGCGGCGGCATCAGCGGGCCACCGCCATCAGGGGCGGGGAGGCGTTTCGCTCGACCTCCTTCCGCACCGCCTTCATCCGGAGCGGCGTCGGCAGCGGCTCGGTGAGGTCGGCCGGCACGGTGCGGAACAGCACCAGCGAGCGGTCTCGCAGGCCGTAAGCCTCCCCCTCGTCAAACAGCGCCGCTGGCAGGTCGTCGGCGGTGTCCAACAGCCGCTCCCAGCGGTGCCCCTGTTTGAGCACCGGCAGGGTGAACGGCAGCTCCTCGTGGTGGGCGTTCATGAGCACGAGGATGGTGTCGCCGACAATTTCCTCGCCCCGCTCGTCGTGCTCGCGGATGAGGTCGCCGGCCAGCCGCAGGCCCAGACACTTGACGTGCCCGCCCCAGTCGTGGTCGTCCATGTCCCGGCCGGTCGGGCTGAACCAAGTCACGTCGGTCACACCCTCACCGCGGATGCTGCGGCCGAGTAGGAAGTTCCGCCGCTGGAACACCGGCTGCTCCCGCCAAATGCGGGTGACGGTCTTGACGAACGCCAGGAAGGTGGCCTTCTCCGGGTCAATCTGCCAGTCCAGCCAGCTCAGCTCGTTGTCCTGGCAGTAGGTGTTGTTGTTGCCGTGCTGGGTGTGCCCCAACTCGTCCCCGGCCAGCAGCATCGGCACCCCCTGGGACAACAGCATGGTGGCGACGAAGTTCCGCCGCTGCCGCCCGCGGAAGCTCTGTAGCCGGGCGTCGTCCGTCTCCCCCTCGTGGCCGCAGTTCCACGAGTCGTTGTTGTCCGCCCCGTCCCGGCCGTCCTCGCCGTTCGCCTGGTTGTGCTTCTGGTTGTACGTCACCAGGTCACGCAGGCTGAACCCGTCGTGACAGGTGACGAAGTTGACCGACGCATACGGCTTGCGGCCGTCCCGGTCGTACAAGTCACTGGACCCGCACAGCCGTGTGGCGAACTCGCTGACGGTGCCGCCGTCCCCCTTCCAGAACTTCCGCACGCAGTCCCGGTACTTGCCGTTCCACTCGGTCCAGCCCGGAGGGAAGTTGCCCACCTGGTAGCCGCCCGGCCCCACGTCCCACGGCTCGGCGATCAGCTTCACCTGCGACAGGATCGGGTCCTGGGCGATGATGTCGAAGAACGCCCCGAGCTTGTTCACCTCGAACAGCTCCCGGGCCAGGGTGGACGCCAGGTCGAACCGGAACCCGTCGACGTGCATCTCCGTCACCCAGTACCGCAGGCTGTCCATGATCAGTTGCAGCACCTTCGGCGTCTGCATGTTCAGCGTGTTGCCGCAGCCTGTGAAGTCCATGTAGTACCGCCGGCTCTCGGGCGACAGCCGGTAGTAGGCGGCGTTGTCCACCCCCCGCCAGGACAGGGTCGGTCCCATTTGATTCCCTTCGGCCGTGTGGTTGTACACCACGTCCAGAATCACCTCGATGCCGGCGGCGTGCAACGCCCGCACCATCATCTTGAACTCGGACACAGCGTGCAGTTGGTTCGCGTGGGAGTCGTAGCCGGTATACGGGGCGAAGTACGACAGCGTGTTGTAACCCCAGTAGTTCTTCAGCCCCTTCTCCAGCAGGTGCCGGTCCTGCAGCGGGTGGTGGACCGGCAGCAGCTCGACGGCCGTGACATTCAACTCCTTCAGGTGCTTGATGGCCGCGGCGCTGGCCAGCCCGGCGTAGGTGCCGCGGAGCGGCTCCGGCACCCCCGGGTGCTGTTTGGTGAACCCCTTGACGTGCAGCTCGTAGATGAGCGTCTTGTGCCACGGGGTCCGCGGCGGGCGGTCGTCGCCCCAGGTGAACGCCCCGTCCACCACCATTGCCAGCGGGGCGAAGGCCGCGCTGTCCCGGTTGTCGAACGTCCGGTCGTCCTCGCCGATCTTGTACCCGAACAGCGCGTCGTCCCAGGCCACGTCCCGGCCGACCAGCTTGGCGTAGGGGTCGAGCACTACCTTGTTTGGGTTGAACCGGTGGCCGCTGTCCGGCTCGTAGGGGCCGTGGACCCGGTAGCCGTATAGTTGCCCCGGCAGGCAGTCCGGCAGGAAGCAGTGCCACACCTGGTCGGTCCGCTCCCGCAGCGGGACGCGGTGACTCTCCGTCTCCTGCCCGGCCTGGTCGAACAGGCACAGTTCCACGCCAGTGGCGTTCTCGCTGAACAGGGCGAAGTTCACCCCCGACCCGTCCCAGGTGGCGCCGAGGGGGTACGGGCTTCCGGGCCACATGCGTAGCGACGACATCGTTTGCGTTCCGGAGGGTGGGGCGGGCAGTAGTCGGTAACTCTACACGCAAGCGGGACACGGCCGATGTGGGAACCGGGCGAACGGCGGGCAACCACTGCCCGCCCGCCCGGTACAACTCACTTCTTTTCGCGGAGCAGCCGCTCCAGGCGGACCAGCAACGTCTTCCGCTTCCGCCCGCCGCCTTCCAGCGTGCGGACCTCCCGCATCTGGTCGCGCGTCATCCGGCTCATGGCGTCCAGTATCTGAGGCACCGTCATCCGCCGGTACGTCTCGGCGGTGATGGGCTGGTCGAAGTCCGCCGCCTGGTTGCCGGTCGGGTGGTCCAGGTCGTGGGTGTCGGGGTCGTCAGTGCCGAGTAACTCGTCGGCCGACACCCCCTGCTCATCGGCGGCTTCCACCACGGCCGCGGGGTCGTAGTGGGAATCCGGACCGTCCGTGCCGTAGCGCGTGGCAGTGTCACCCGTGTCACCGTCGGTACTATCCCGTGGCGGCAGGGATTCGTTCGGGTTGCCCATCGCCGAGTCGCCATCGAGCAGGGCCTGGTCGGTACGGGGCGACCGTTGGCGGGGCGGGTGCGTGGAATGGAGAGTTGACATGGAGATGATCCCGGGCGGGTCGGGCGAACATTCTTACGTCACCGCAAAGGCTGTACCAATGCCCGCCTGCCAACCGCGCAACCCCTCGCCCACGACCGGGCAACAAGCCGCGTGTCGGCCGCGTTCGTCGTGGCGCGGTGGTTGCTGACTAACATGCTTTCAGCGAGGAGGCGGTATGCCGGCGAAGCGACGGTACCCGGTCGGCGCCGAACTGACGCCCGACGGGGTGAGCTTTCGGGTGTGGGCGGCCGACCACCGGGCGGTGAGTGTGGCGCTACTGGACCGCGACCACCCGCTCGCCCCCGAACCCGGCGGCTACTTCTCCGGCACGATCCCGGGGCTGACCGTCGGCGCCCGGTACAACTACCGACTGGACGGCGGCAACGCCTTCAGTGATCCGGCATCCCGGTCCCAGCCCGACGGGGCGCACGAGCGGTCGGCGGTGGTGGACTCGACCGCCTTCCACTGGACGGACGCGGCGTGGCCGGGCGTGACGCTGGGCGGCACCGTGCTGTACGAACTGCACGTCGGCACGTTCACCCGGGACGGCACCTTCGCCGCCGCAATGCGGGAACTGCCCGAACTGGCGGCGTGCGGCATCACGTGTCTGGAAGTCATGCCGGTGGCCGAGTTCCCCGGCCGGTTCGGCTGGGGGTACGACGGCACCCACCTGTTCGCCCCGTACAGCGGGTACGGCACGCCGGACGACTTCCGCCGGTTCGTGGACGCCACCCACGCCACCGGCATCGGGGTGATTCTGGACGTGGTGTACAACCACCTCGGGCCGGACGGCAACTACCTTGGCCAGTTCGCTAAGGCCTATTTTACGGCCAAGCACAAGACCGACTGGGGGGCGGCGATCAACTTCGACGGGCCGGACAGCGGCCCGGTGCGGGAATTCGTGACCAGCAACGCCGCCTACTGGGTGGACGAGTTCCACCTCGACGGCCTGCGGCTGGACGCCACGCAGAACATCTACGACGATGCCCGGCCGGATCGACACATCCTGACCGACATTGGCCGGGCGGCGCGGGCGGCCGCCGGACCGCGGTCGGTGATCGTCATCAACGAGAACGAGTCGCAACATTCGGAGCTGTGTCGGCCCGTCGAGCAGGGCGGGTACGGGCTGGACGCCCTGTGGAACGACGACTTCCACCACTCGGCGATGGTGGCCCTGACGGGGAAAAACGAGGCCTACTACACCGACTACCTGGGGGACGCCCAGGAGTTCGTGTCGGCGGTGAAGTACGGCTACCTGTACCAGGGCCAGTGGTACTCGTGGCAGAACAAGCGGCGGGGCCGGCCGGGGCTGGACCTGCCGCCGGCCGCCTTCTGCACGTTCATTCAGAACCACGACCAGGTGGCCAACAGCGGCCGCGGGCTGCGGGCGCACAAGCTGAGCAGCCCCGGCCGCTACCGGGCCATGACGGCGCTGCTGCTGCTGGCCCCCGGCACGCCGATGCTGTTCCAGGGGCAGGAGTTCGCGGCCGACACGCCGTTTTTCTACTTCGCCGACCACAAGCCGGAGCTGGCGTCGCTCGTCGAGGACGGGCGGGTCGAGTTCCTCCACCAGTTCCGCTCGCTCACCGACCCGCGGATGCGGCCGGTGTACGCCCCGCCGCACGAGGCGGACACGTTCGAGCGGTCGAAACTCGACTTCGCCGACCGCGTGCGGAACGCCCCGCTGTATCGGCTGACGAAAGACCTCCTCCGCCTCCGCCGGGAGGACGCCTGCTTCCGGTCCCAACAGCGGCGGGACCTGGACGGGGCAGTCCTCGGCCCGCAGGCGTTCGTGTTCCGCTTCTTCGCCGCCGACGGGCGGGACCGGCTGCTGGTGGTCAACTTCGGCCGCGACTCACACCTGCTCACCTGCCCGGAGCCGCTGCTGGCACCGCCGTTCGGCTGCCACTGGCACGTCGCCCTGAGCACCGAGCAGGTGACCTACGGCGGCAGCGGCGCGCAGCAGCCGGACACGGCCGACGCCGGCTGGCGGCTGCCCGGCGAGGCGGCCGTGGTGCTGGTGCCGGAGAAGGACGCGCCGGCCATGATGTGCCGCAACCGGCTGAGCGTGCAGTGATTTCGTGGGGTGGTGCCGAGTCTTCGAGGCCCACCGGCGGGGCGGTGTCGCGGACGGTGGGCC
>JAYVUZ010000262.1:0-5637 GCA_043787415.1 Fimbriiglobus sp.
GGGCCGGGCGTGCCCGCCCGCCCCGCCCGGCCGACTGGCGTCGTCAAAATTGATACGATCAGATGGATTAACCCTTCTGCCCGCTGTCGCGGCGGTTTACACTGCCGGCATCCCCGCCCGCCCGCGGAGTGCCGCCCATGCCCCTGTCCGACGACGCCCCCACGGCCAGCCTGAACGGCCAGCCGGCCACCACCACCCCGCTGGCCAACCAGCCGGCCACCACCCCGGCCACGGCCGCCCACGACACCCCGCCGGACGCCTTCGAGGCCTGGGTGGCGGGGTCGTCGGCCGACCGCTACCGCCCGGCCGACGACGACCTGTACCGCACCGGCGGCCTGGGCCAGGTGTTCAAGGTCCGCGACCCGGTGGTCGGCCGGGTGGTGGCCGTCAAGCGGCTGCGGGCCGACCGCGGCGGGGCCGCCCTACAGGCCCGGTTCGTCCGCGAGGCCGAGATCACCGGCCGGCTCGAACACCCAAACATCGTGCCCCTGTACGACCTGCTGGCGGGGGACGACGGGCCGGCCTACGTCATGCGGTTCGTGGACGGTGAGACCCTGGCCGAGGCGGCCCGCGGCTACCACAAGAGGACGGCCAAGAAGCAGGCCGGGCCGCTCGAACTCCCCCGCCTGCTGGGGGCGGTGGTGCTGGTGTGCGAGGCCGTCGGGTACGCCCACGGCAAGGGGGTGCTGCACCGCGACCTGAAGGGGCAGAACGTGCTGCTGGGCCAGTTCGGCGAGGTGTGCCTGGCCGACTGGGGGCTGGCCAAGGTGGTGGGCGAGCCGGACCGGCCGGGCGACCCGACGCCGCTCAGCCCGTCGCTGGGCGACCTGACCCAGCCGGGCAGCCTGATGGGCACGCCGCAGTTCATGGCCCCGGAGCTGGCCCGGGCCGAGCCGGCCAGCCACGCGACGGACATCTACGCGCTGGGCGCGATGCTGTACCAGGTGCTGACGGACCGGGTGCCGCACGCCGGCACCACCCCCGAAGAGGTGCTCAGCAGCCTGAAGGCGGGCAACCCGGTGCCGCCGGTGCGGCAGGTGAACCCGGGGGTGCCGGCGGCCCTGGCGGCGATCTGCCACAAGGCGCTGAGTGACCAGCCGGCGGACCGGTACGAGTCGGCCCGGGGGCTGGCCGACGACCTGCGGGCGCACCTGGCGGGGGAGCCGGTGGGGGCCTACCCGGAGCCGCTGGCCGACCGCCTGTGGCGGCGGGTGAAGCGGCACCGGGCGAAGGCGCTGGCGGCGGCGGTCGGGCTGGCGGTGGCGGCCGCCGGGGCGACCGCCGGGGCGATCCTGCTGTACCAGGAGAAGGAGCGGACGGCCGAGCGGGGGCGGGAGGCCGAGGCCGCCTGGGCCGAGGCGGAAGAGCGGAAGGGGCAGGCCGAGGCCGCCCGGGCCGACGAGGAGCGGGCGAAGCGGCGGGCGGAGGACAAGCAGGCGGAGGCGGAGGCCAACCTGCGGGTCTCGCTGGCCGTCGCCGACAACCTATTCAAGGTGGTGAGCGGGACCGAAACAGCCACCCCCGGGGGGTCGGTGGCCGAGCGGCGACAGGCGATCAAAGAGGCGGTCACTGCCTACGAGCAACTGACCCGCGCCCAGCCCGACCAGTTGGCCCATCGCCTGCGGCTGGGCCGGCTGTTGCGGTTTGCCGGCAACCTTGCGCGGTTGACCAACGACCGGGCGGCGGCCGATGCCGCCTTCGCCGGGGCGGTCGGTCACCTGCGGACACTCGCCGTGCAGACCCCGGCCGACACCGACCGGCAGGTGGAACTCGCCCACGGCCTGGGGGAAGCGGCCGCCCACCGGGCGGTGTACGGCGACCTGGCCGGGGCGGGCGGGTATCTGGACGAGGCCGCCGGACTGCTGGACGGCCTGCCGGGGTCGGGGCGGACGGCCGCCCACGTGTGGGTCAACCGAGCGCTGGTGGACACCCTGGTCGGGCGGTTCGACCCGGCAGCCGACGCCGCCCGGCGGGCCGCCAGGGCGTTCGCCGCTGGGACCGGCCACCCCCACGATCCGGTGTTCCACGGGCTGGCGGTGCTAGCCGAGGCCGACGCCCGGCGCGAGCAGGTCCGGGCGGGCGGGGGCGACTACCGGGCGGCTCTGGCCATCTACGACGAGGCGGTGGAATTACTCGACCAAACGTCCGGGCGATATCCTCATCGCGATGCCCGCCACACCCTGTACCGCGCGCTCGCCGGCCGGGCCGAGACCCGATTGCTGGCCGGCGGCCCCGCAGCCGACGCCCTGGCCGATGCGGAACGGGCGGTGGTCGGCTGGCAGGCGCTGGCCGTCCTCGACCCCGAGGTGGCGGCGTACCGGCGGGAACTGGCTTGCGGGCTGCTGATACGGGCCGACGCCCAAGTGGCGGTCGCCGGGGCCGGCTCGCGGCCACCGAAGGCCGTCGACGACGTGACCGCCGCCACCCGGCACGTCGAGCGGCTGGCCAAAGCCGACCAACAGCGGCCCGACTACCGCCAACTACTGGCCGAGTGCTGGACCCGGCAGGCGCGGCTCGCGACCGCGGCCGCCGAGCGGAACACCGCCTACCAGAAGGCGGGTTCGTCCGCCCGGATGGGCAGCAAACTGTGCCCGGACAACACACTGTACCGAACCGTCTATCGCGCCCTCGAGCGGGAGGCGGCGACCGCGGGGGCGCCGCTGGTTGTGCCGCCACCGCCACCCGGTCGGTAGCCACCAGTTTATTCCGTGTACAGATTTACGTCGATGTTGCCCTGCTCCTCGTTTGCCGTGCCCGGGTTGATGGTGATGGTGATTCCGGTGTCGCTGCCGGGCGGGGTGATGAAAACTTTGAGCGCGGCGGTGGCGGCGATGTTTCGCCCGCACGTGAAGGCGACGAACGCGATGTGCATGTCGTTGTACAGCGGGTCGACATTCCCTCCCCACGTCACCCCATGGAACTCAAGGAGAATGCGGTCGCCGGTCTGCCACTTGTCTGTCTGGGCGTACAGTCCCAGAACACTCACACTACCGCTCCGATCGTTCAGGTAGCGATCAGATCGTGCATAGACGCTCTTCGCCACTTTCAACTCCGGGCTGGTCAACAAGGGTGGTAGACCGACCGCTTCGGTCTGGATAACTCACATTATCGAGATCGTTTGTGTTCTGACAACTCGCACCGTCCGGATTTCTTGACTTTTCCGCCGCCACCCGCCACGATGCGGTTTCTCCCCTCCCCCGTGAGCCGCCCGCATGTCCGCCGTCCGCCACGCCGCCGCCCGCCCCCGGGTGTCCGACCGCCAACTGCTCATTAACGGCCGCTGGCAGGCCAGCGTCAGCGGCAAAACGTTCGCCACCCTCGACCCCAGCACGGAGCAGGAAATCTGCCAGGTGGCCGAGGCCGACGCCGCCGACGTGGACCTGGCCGTGACGGCCGCCCGCGCCGCCTTCGAGACCGGCCCATGGAGTCGGATGAACGCCTCCGGCCGCGGCCGCCTCTTGTACAAGCTGGCCGATCTGATCGAGCAGCACGCCGACGAGATCGCCGCCCTGGAGGCGCTGGACAACGGCAAGCCGCTGAGCGTGGCCAAGGCGGCCGACGTGCGGCTGGTGGTGCAGTGCTACCGCTACTACGCCGGCTGGGCGGACAAGATTCACGGCAAGACCATCCCCATCGACGGGCCGTACTTCTGCTACACCCGCCACGAACCCGTGGGCGTGGTCGGCCAGATCATCCCGTGGAACTTCCCCGCCCTGATGATGGCGTGGAAGCTCGGCCCGGCCCTCGCCGCCGGCTGCACCGTCGTGCTGAAGCCGGCCGAGCAGACACCGCTGAGCGCCCTCCGCATCGCCGAACTGGCGACGGAAGCGGGGTTCCCGCCGGGGGTCATCAACGTGCTGCCGGGGTACGGGCCGACGGCCGGGGCGGCGATCGCCGGCCACATGGGCATCGACAAGGTGGCGTTCACCGGGTCGGGCGAGGTCGGCAAGCTGGTCATGACGGCCGCCGCCCAGAGCAACCTGAAGCGGGTGAGCCTGGAACTCGGCGGCAAGTCGCCGAACGTGGTGTTCGCGGACGCCGACCTGGACGCGGCCGTGGACGGGGCGTACTTCGCCCTGTTCTTCAACCAGGGGCAGTGCTGCTGCGCCGGCAGCCGGCTGTTCGTCGAGGAGGGCGTCCACGGGGCGTTCGTGGAGAAGCTGGTGGCGAAGGCGGCCAAGCAGCGGGTCGGCGACCCGTTCGACCCGGCCACGACGCAGGGGCCGCAGGTCAGCCAGGAGCAGCTCGACCGGGTGCTCGGGTTCGTCGAGGCGGGCAAGCGGGAGGGGGCCGAACTGGTGTGCGGCGGCAAGCGGGCGCACCCGACCGGGTACTTCGTGGAGCCGACCATCTTCGACCGGGTGCGGGACGACATGACCATTGCGAAGGAAGAGATCTTCGGGCCGGTGCTGAGCGTGCTGCCGTTCACGGGGGTGGACGAGGTGATCGCCCGGGGGAACACGAGCTGGGCCGGGCTGGCGGCGGCGGTGTGGACGCGGGACGTGAAGAAGGCGCTGGCGGTGAGCCACGGGCTGCGGGCCGGCACGGTGTGGGTGAACTGCTTCGACGTGTTCGACGCGGCGGCGCCGTTCGGCGGGTTCAAGCAGAGCGGCATCGGCCGGGAACTCGGGGAGTACGCGCTGAGTCTGTACACGGAGGTGAAGACGGTGACGATGGCGGTGTGACCGGCCGGCCGGTAGGATGCGAGCGGGAGGTGAAAACATGACGACGACGTATGTGACAGGTACGGTGGTCGGCGGGCGGGTCGAACTGGACGGGCCGCCGCCGCCGGACGGGACCAAGGTGCGGGTGGCGGTGGACGCCGCCACCCCGCCCCCGGCCGGCGAGTCGGCGGAGCCGACGCTGGCATTCATGCTCGAGTTCGCCGGCACGGTGCCCGGCCTGCCGGCGGACTTCGCCGAACAGCACGACCACTACATCCACGGGACGCCGAAGCGATGAAGCGGCTGTTCGCCGACACCCACTACTTCCTGGCCGTGGTCAACACCCGTGACTCGGCCCATGCGAGGGCGACGGCGCACTCGTCTGCCGGGCAGTACCGGCTGTGGACGACGTGGTGGGTGCTGACCGAGGTGGGCGACGCGCTTGCCGGCACCCCTGTCGGCCACGACCAGTTCATTCGGCTGGTCGGAGTGCTGGAAAGCACGCCCACTGTCCACATCGAGCCGTTTTCCGACGGCCTGTTGCGGCTCGCCCTCGACCTGTACGCCCGCCGGCCGGACAAGGGCTGGTCGCTCACCGACTGCACGTCGTTCCTGGTCATGGGGCGGGACGGGCAGACCGACGCCCTGACCGGCGACCGCCACTTCACCCAGGCCGGCTTCGTCGCCCTGCTCGCCCCCTGACCCCCGGAGACGCACCCGTGGAATACGCCATCGTGGAGGCCGCCGCGGCCTCGGAGCTACAGGACAAGGTGGCCGCCCGGCTGGCCGCCGGCTGGGTGCCGGCCGGCGGGGTGGCGGTGTGCCACCACGGCAACGGCGGCTGGCACTTCTGCCAGGCGGTGGTGCGCCCGCCAGCCGACGACGAGTGACGGCGTACCTGATCGGGTTACCGCCCCGCTTTGGTAGGGTGGTGCCGAGTCTTCGAGGCCCACCGTCGGGCGCACGTGCGCCC
>JAYVUZ010000263.1:0-7768 GCA_043787415.1 Fimbriiglobus sp.
CCGCCGGCGCCCCGAAGCGGGGCGCCGGCGGCCGGCGAGGATGTTGAACGGACATCCGCTACCACCCCAGCCCCTTGGCCTCCTTCTCCAGCGATGCCAGCCGGTCGGCCACGATGTCGGCCTTCGCCTCCTTCCGCTTGCCGACCGTCTCCTTCAGCCGCTTGAGCTGCGCCTCCAGGTCGGCCACCTGCTTCTCCTGGCCCTTCTGCCGCTCGTCGAACGCCTTCGCCAGCGCCGCCTTCAGCTCGCCGCGGAGCTTTTCCTTGCCCTCGTCGTCCTTGGCGTCTGCCAGCTTCTTGGCCAAGCCGCGAAGCTGGGGGTCGTCGCCGAACGGCCGTGCGGTGAACCGCGCTTCGCTGAACAGCCCCTCGGGGCCGAAGAAGCCGCCGGTGTCGGCGCCCCCTTGACCCTCCGGGCGCACGATCGCCATCCCGCCTGGGCCGCGGGGACCGCCCGGCCCCGGGGGGGCGGCCGGCGGCTGCGGCGGCTCGGGCGGCGACTGGCCGCCGGCCAGGGCCAGCGAGCCGGCGGCGAAGACACTCAACATCAGCGGTTTGACGAACGTGGTCATCGGACACCTCGCTTGGGGGACGGGGACAGGTCGGCTTCCAACTGCTCCAACTGCCGGCGGACGGCCGCCAGCTCGGCGGCCAGCGGGTCGGCGGCGGCCGGGCGGGTCGCCGCGGCCTGTGTGATCTCCACACGCAGCCGAGCCAGTTCTTGCTCGATTTCGTACGGGGTGGCGAGCCATTCTGGCGAGCGGCCGGCGTGAGCCGGTCCGGCCGGCGGGGTGGCTGCCGGGTCTGCCGCCGGCCGGACCGGCTCACGCCGGCCGCTCGCCAGGGCCACCAGCGTCAGTACTGCCACCCCGGCCGCGACGGCCGGCCACCGCCGCCGGCGGCGGGGCACGTCCGGCGGCGGCACCGCCGTCGGGTTCTGGACGTGGGCCACCGCCTTCTCGAACACCGCCGACACCTCGGCCGCCGTCTGATAGCGGTCGTCGGGTCGCTTGGCCATCAGCCGGAAGACGATGCGGTCCAGCCAGTCCGGCACCTCGGCGTTCAGCTCCCGCAGTGGGCGAGGGGTGTCGTCCACCACCCGCCGCAGCACGGCCAGCGGGGTGTCGGCCCGAAACGGCGGCCGGCCGGCCAGCAGGGCGTACAGCGTGCTGCCGAGGCTGAACAGGTCGGCCCGGTGGTCCACGGCGTCGCCGCGGGCCTGCTCCGGGGCCATGTAGTACGGTGTGCCGGCGATCACCCCGCTCTGCGTCAGGCAGGCGTCGGTGACGGCCCGGGCCAGGCCGAAGTCGGTGAGTTTGACCCGCTCGACGCCGTTCTCCAGCAGGATGTTAGCCGGCTTGATGTCGCGGTGGACCAGCCCCTGGGCGTGGGCGGCGGCCAACCCGGCGGCCGTCTGGTGGGCGATGCGGAGGACTTCGACCACGGCTAGCGGGCCGGTGCGGTCGAGCTTGTCCTGGGCCGACCGCCCCTTCACGTACTCCATCACCAGGTACGGCAGCCCGCCGGCCTGATCGACGGCATGGACGGCCACCACGTTCTCGTGAACCACCGCCGCCGCCGCCTTCGCCTCGCGGGTGAACCGCGCCCGGGCGGTGCCGCTGCCGGCGAGGACCGCCGCGATCACCTTGACGGCCACGAAGCGGTTCAGGCCGGCGTCGAACGCCTTCAGCACGACGCCGTTGCCGCCCCGACCGAGGACGCCCTTTACCTCGTACGGCCCGACCCGGCCGAGCGAGTCGGGGAACTCGGACGGCGACAGGAAGTCGAGCCGGTCGTCGTCGTCCGGGCCGTCGAGGTCGGTGGCCTCGTGCGGGCCGGGGGTACCGGCCAACTCGTCCCGCACGGCCGACGCCCACGAGTCGCCACCGGCTAGATGGTCGAGGGCCGACCGGCAGGCCGGGCAGCGTTCGAGGTGGGCTTCCACGTCCGCCAGGGCGACCGTTGGCAGGCGGTCGTGCAGCAGGTCGTGGAGGGCGACCGGGTTGCATGGCATGGCTCTCACTCCTCTCCGGACCGGCGGTCTAGGTGTAAGTCGTTGGCGGGCATGGTTGGTTCGCACCGGGCGGTTGGTTCGCACGGGGGGTGCGTGGGGCGTGAGAACCAATCGCCGTCAGCCGTCCGCCCCGGCGATGCGGTCGGCGGTGTCGTCGCCCAGTTGCTGGACGCGGCCCCGCAGCCGGGCCAGCACCCGGCTCTTGGCCACGTACACGGCCCCGACGCTCAGCCCCAGGTCGGCGGCAACCGCGCTGGCCGGCCGGTCCTCGACGGCGGTGGCCCAGAACGCCTGCCTGGTGGTGGCGGCGAACTCGTCCCGCACCTGGTCGGCTGCCCAGCGGAACAGCCGGCGGCGGTACGCGCCGTCGAACGCGGCCGTCAGGGCCGGGTCGGCGACGGCCGCCAGCGGGTTCTCCTCCCCACCGACGCCGCGGTGCTTCTTGCCGCGGCTCAGGTGGTTGAGGGCCAGGTTGCGGGCGACGGTGAACAGCCAGCAGCGGAACCGCCCCCGGCTGGCGTCCGGCTGCCACCGCTCGACGGCCCGGCCGACGGCCCGGAACACGTCCTGGCACAGGTCGTCGGCGTCGGCGTGTTGTAGCCCCTGGCCGCGGGCAAGGCGGAAGATTAGCGGCCGGTAGAGTTCGACGAACTCCCGCCAGGCCGGCTCGTCGGCCGGGTCGCGGAGCTTGACCAGCAGGCTGTGACGGGTGACCGGGGCGTCGTCCATACCGTCACCACACACCGGCGGCCCGGACCTTGCAAGGGGTTTTCGTGGGGCAAGATTCCGACATGCCCTTAGGAAAGCCGGACCAGCCGGAAACTGGCCCCAGGGGGTGCCGGCGCTGGTTCATTCTCATGGATGCCTCGTCGTGCGAAATTGGGCAGTAGGCATTGTGACCCTGTGGCTTGCGGCCCGCACTCCGGCGCACGATCTGTGGCTGGTGCCGCCGGCGACCGCCACCGCCCGGTCGGCCGTGACCGTCCGGGCGGTGTCCGGGTCGGCCTTCCCGGTCGGCGACCATGCCCCGGACCCGGCCCAGTTCGCCCGCCGGCTGGCCGTTGGCCCAGACGGCGAACCACTCCCGCTGGACGCCACCGGTACCACCGCGGGCGCCGGGCTGCTCGCCCTCACCCCGACTGCCCCCGGGGTGTACGCGGTCGGCGTGGAGACGACGCCCAAGCTGCTGACGCTCGACGCCGCCGCCTTCAACGCCTACCTGGTGGAAGACGGGCTGCCCCACGTCTACCTGCTGCGGCACCGGGAGAAGTCCCTCGACCGGCCGTCCGCCGAGCGGTACTCGAAGTCCCCGAAGGCGCTGCTGCGGGTCGGCACAGGCGGGGGCGGCGACCCGACCCGGCCGCTCGGCCTGCCGCTCGAAATCGTGCCGCTGGCCGACCCGTTCGCCCGCAAGCCGGGGGACGCCCTGGCGGTGCGGGTGCTGTTCCGCGGCAAGCCGCTGGCCGGGGCCAACCTGGGCTGGGACCACCCGGGCGGGGACGGCCTGGCGGCCGGGACGGTGCGGACCGACCCGAAGGGGCATGCGCTGGTGCCGGTGGCCAAGACCGGGCTAATGACGGTCCGGCTCACCCACCTGACCCGGCCGCAGGCGGACGGGCACGAGTGGGAGTCGTTCTGGACCACGCTGACGTTCCGGGTGCCCGACTGACTGGTGTGCTACCGCACCGGCCGGTCGCTGGTCGCGCCGTACCGCCGCTTCAGTTCGGCGGCCGGCGGCACCTCGACGCTCCGCCGGTCGGCCAGCGGCTGGTTGCGGTTGAACGCCCGCAGGGCGGCGGCGTACCGCACGTCCCCGTAATGCAGCTTGCTGATCGTCTCGTAGGTGTCGGCCGGCTTCGGGTCGTGCAACTCCACGTCGAAGTCGGTCCGCACGTCGGCCGCCCCGGCCGGCTTGAGGAACGCCGCCCCGAGCGGGGCGGCCAGGACCGGCCGCGGTTGCTCGGCGGCCACCGGCGGGAATGGGGCGACGGCCGGCGGCGGGGTCGCGTCCGGCATCTTGAACGGGTTGTCGCCGACGACCGGCAGCGGGGCGACGGCCGCCGGCGGGGTGGTTGGTTTCGGGGCCACAAACACCTGCGGGTCGGCCGGTCGGCCGGCATCGAACGCACCCGGCGGCGGTAGGGCGGGGGCCGTCGTCGGCGCCGGCAGAAGCGGCTTCCGCCCCTCGGTGGGCGGCAGCGTCACCGGGTTCAGCGCGACTGGGGCGGCCGGCTTCACTTCGCCCGGCGGCTTCGGGTCGGCCACACTGAACGGCGACGGCGGGGCGCCGACCGGCTTCACATCGGGCAGGCCAGTCGGCACCGACACCACCGGGATGGCCACCGGGTCTTGCGGCTTGTCGGCCGGGGCCGGCGGCGTCTCCACCTTCGGCGGCAGCGACGGAACGGGCGGCATAGCCGGCGGCGGAATGGCTGGGACGGCTGGCGCCTCGCCACCAACCTGGGTGACGGCGGGCGGCTCGGGCAGCGTGACCCCCGGCAGGCTGATCTCCGACAGTAGGGTTGCGGTGGTCGGCACTGACAGCGGCAACTCCCGCGGGGCGGCCAGGGGTGGCGGGTTGTTCGGGTTAATGCTTGGCGCGGTCGCCCGGTCGGCCCAGGTGCCCCGCGAGTTGATCGGCTCAAGCACTGGCACGGCCGGCGTTGTCCGTGCCGACACGGCCGGCGGGTCGTTCGACATGGGCGCGAACGCGGCCGGCAGCACCACCGGAACAGCCGGTGGCGTCGAGTCCGCCACGTCGGGCACCTGCGGCACTTCGATGGTGGCCACCGGCGGCTTGGCGGCCGTGGCCGGCGTCGGGGCCTCGGCCACCGCCTTCGGGGCCGGGGCGGTGCCGCCGGTCAGGTACACCCCGGCGACGCCGGCCGCCAGGCTAGCCACGGCCGCCGCCACGGCGACCAGCTTGCGGGACGGCCGCAGCAGGTCGCGGGCGGTGTCGGCCAGCGACGCCGGCTTCGGGGCCGGGGTCGCCGCCACGGGCGTCGGGGTCGGCATCGGCTTGGGCTTGTCGGCCGGCGGCTTGCCCGGACGGGCCGGCTGCGACGGCGGCATCACCGGCAACGGCGGCAGGTCGTCCACCTTCGGCAGGTCGATCCGTGGCGGGGGCGGGGGGCCGAGCGGCACCCGGTCGAACGGCGGCAGGTTGTCGGCGTCGGTCATCCGTGACCCAGGGGTTAGGTGTTACAGCCTCTCGGCCACTCGCAACTTGGCACTACGGCTGCGGGGGTTGGCCGCCGCTTCGGCGGCCGTCGCCGCCACCGGCTTCTTCGTCACCGCCCGCCACGCCTCGGGGCTGCGGAAGGCGTGCTTCACCCGCCGGTCCTCCAGCGAGTGGAAGCTGATGACCCCCACCCGGCCGCCCGGCCGCACCACCGCCGGCAGGACTGCCAGCAGCCGGTCCAGCGCCCCGAGTTCGTCGTTCACCGCCACCCGCAGGGCCTGGAAGGTCCGCGTCGCCGGGTCGAGGCCGCCGCTCCGCGGCACACACCGGCGGACCACGTCGGCCAGGTCGTGTGTCGTCTCGAACCGTTTGGCCGCCCGCCGCTCGACCACCCGCTTGGCGATGCGGCGGCTCAGCCGCTCCTCGCCGTACTCGAAGATCAGGTCGGCGAGCGCCCCCTCGCTCAGGGTGTTCACTAGGTCGGCGGCCGTCGGCCCGGCGGCTGGGTCGAGCCGCATGTCTAGCGGGCCGTCGTCCCGGAAGCTCAGCCCCCGGCTCGCGTCCGCCAGTTGGTCGGAGCAGAAGCCGAGGTCGGCCAGCACCCCATCCACCTGTCGCAGCCCCAGGTTCGCCAGCACCTCCGGCAGTTGGTCGAAGTTGGCCCGCACCAGCGTCACCGTGTCTCCGAGTCGCGGCCGGGCCAGGGCCAACATGCCGGCGTCCTGGTCCAGCCCGACCACCCGGCCCGTCGGCCCGACGCGGCCGGCGATCAGGGCCGTGTGGCCTCCGCTGCCGGTGGTGCAATCAACCCACGTCTGGCCCGGCTGCGGGTCCAGGTGGATGAGCGTCTCAGCCGGCAGCACCGGCACATGGGAAGAAGTCATACTTCGGAAGGGCCGGGCGGGTCAAGCCGGGTTGGGGTCGGCGGCAGGGCATCACGGTACACGTCGGCCAGCGAGATGCGGACGCCGAGGCCGGGCAACTCCACCTCGCCGGCCGGGTCGTCGAAGGCGGCGAACACCCAGCGGCCGTCCGGCTGGCGGGTGAACACCTCGACCGCCATCATATCGTGGGCGACGAGGACGACCTCCACCAGCCCGGGCACCCGCTGGTACTGACGGAGCTTGGGGCCGCGGTCGTAGCCGGCGGTGGACGGCGACAGCACCTCGACCACCGCCCGCGGGTTGGTCATGGTGATGGCGTCCAGCGGGTCGAACGCCTGCCGGCCGCAGAACACCACCACGTCCGGGTAGGTGTACAGGCCGTTCGGGGTGCGAACCCGCTGGTCGCTGGACGCCGTCCGGCAGCCGCTGCCGCAGAGGCGGTTGCCCAGTTCCAGAACGAGGTTGTCTTTGATCAGGTTGTGCGGGCCGGTGGCCCCGGCCATAGCGAACATCTCACCGTCGTAGAACTCGCTCCGCTCGAAGGCGGCGTTCTCGATGCGGAGGTACTCTTCGACCGTCAGTTTCGCGGGCTTGCGGAGCGCGGACATCGGCGGAACCCTCGGCCGGGGTAGGGCCATTGTACCGCTGTCAGGCGGCGGCCGGCGAGGCGAGCAGCCGCACCCGCCGGCACGTTTCGGCGTACAGCCCCTCCAGGTCGAGCGGCACGCAGCCCCGGCCCCGCAGGGCCAGCGGTAGGGTCGGCAGCGGCCGGCCGACGAGCAGTTTGTTCCACCACACGTCCACCCGGTCGGGTGTCGGCCGGTAGGCGGCGGCGTAGGCCGGCGGGTCGCCCGGCATCGCTGCCCCGCCGACCAGGGCGGCCAGTTGGTTGTGCAGGTTGAACCCGTGGTCGTGGACGGCGTCGGCCACCACCAAGCCGACCCCGGCCTGCAAGTACCCGGCACACTTGGCGACGAACGCCGCCCGGCTGGCCGACCGGTCCTTGTTGGCCGGGCTGACCAGTTCCACCACCGCCACCAGCCGGCCGCCGTCGGTGGTGATCCGCACCTGTATGGCCGCGTCGTCGGGGTAAACGGCCGGCCAGACGGCTTGAGGTGGTGGGTCGTACCTGGTCGGTGACAGATCGCCGCCGGCCCCCTCGAACTCGGCCACGTCGGCGGCGACTTCGGTGCCCAGGTTGACCTCCACCCGGGCGAAGAACTCGGCCGGCAGGGTGGCGTCCAGGTGGTCGGCGATGACCCCGGCCCAGCGGTGGTGGAACGACTGCCAGGCGGCCCGCGGCGGCACCGGCGGGGTGAAGTGGTCGAGCAGCGGCATGGCGACCTCCTGCCGTCAGTGTACCACGCCGGTCACTTCACCGGCCGCGGCGGCGGGGCCAGCTCGGGCGGAGTGATACCCTTCAATACGGCTTGAAAATCGGCTCGGTCGCGGAGTGGGTCGAGGTCGGTATCCTTGAGCCACTTGGCGTGGTTGCGGAAGCCGACTGCGGTCGCCTGGCGAAGCAGTTTCACCGCGCGAGCCGCGTAATCGTCTCGATGGTCGGCGGATCGGCCACTGGCCACAGACATAACGGGTAGTGGCCTCTTTGTAGGTAGCCTGCAGGTTTGGGGGATGCAGGATGCGCGCCCACGATGCCCCCGGTGCGGTGCCGACCATGTGGTCCGCAACG
>JAYVUZ010000264.1:0-13354 GCA_043787415.1 Fimbriiglobus sp.
CCGTCCTCGCTAGCGCTTCGGGCTACGACCAACGGCCCCTACGCCTCGCTCATCAGCACCACTAGACCGAACGCCGCCACCTCCAGCGTGGCCCGCGGCTTGACCAGCGTGCCCTTGTCGTCGGCCCGCACGTCTCGCGGGGACGCCTCGCCGGTGTCGATCAGCCGCCGCCAGCGGCGGCCCGTCGGCGACGGCGGCACCACCACCGCCGTCGGCTCGTGGCTGTTGCTCAAAAGCAGGTAGAAGTCGCGGTCCGGGTGGTAGTCCGGGTCGCCGTCGCGGCCGGTGAACCGCCCGTCCAGGGTGTACCCGAGCAGCCGGGCGTCCGGGCCGAAGTCCGGCCGGTACGGCTCGGCCCCGTGCCACTGGACGTCGGCCACCGGCCGGCCGCTGGCCTCCGCCGCCGGGGTGCGGACGCCGACCGGGGCGACCACCGTCGCCGGGCCGAGGTCGCCGACCAGGAACCGCCGCCGACGGAACACCGGGTGCTGCCGCCGCAGGCCGATCAGCTCGCGGGTGAACCGCAGGAAGTCGGCCTGGCGGTCGGCCAGCGTCCAGTCCACCCAACTGATGGCGTTGTCCTGGCACCAGGCGTTGTTGTTGCCGTGCTGGGTCCGCAGGAACTCGTCCCCGGCCAGCAGCATCGGCACCCCCTGGGACAGCAGCAGGGTAGCCATCAGCCCCTTGGCCCGCCGCACCCGCAACTCGGTGATCGCCGGGTCGTCGGTCGGCCCCTCGTGCCCGCTGTTCCACGAGCGGTTGTCGTCGGTGCCGTCCCGCCCGTCCTCCCCGTTGGCCTGGTTGTGCTTCTGGTCGTAGCTGACCAGGTCCCACAGGGTGAAGCCGTCGTGGCAGGTGAGGAAGTTGAGCGAGTGCCGGGGCAGCCGGCCGCCCCGCTGGTACAGGTCGGCGGAGCCGCACAGCCGGGTCGCCAGCGCCGCCGTGACGCCGGGGGTGCCCCGCCAGAAGTCCCGCACGTCGTCCCGGTACTTGCCGTTCCACTCGCTCCAGCGGCGGCCGTAGGGGAAGCCGCCCACCTGGTACAGCCCGGCCGCGTCCCACGGCTCGGCGATCAGCTTGGTGTCGGCCAGCACCCCGTCCTCGGCGATGGCCTCGATGACCGGCGGCTCGACCATCACCCGGCCGAAGCGGTCCCGGCCGAGGATGCTAGCCAGGTCGAACCGGAACCCGTCCACATGCATGGTGCCGACCCAGTACCGCAGGCACGTCAGGATGAGCTCCCGCACCAGCGGGTGGTTGCAGTTGAGCGTGTTGCCGCAGCCGCTGAAGTTGAGGTACCCGCCCCGCTCGTCCATCAGGTAGTACAGGCCGTTGTCCAGCCCGCGGAACGAGAACGTGCGGCCGCGGTCGTCCCCCTCGCCGGTGTGGTTGAACACCACGTCCAGGTACACCTCGATGCCGTGCCGGTGGGCGGCCTTCACCAGGTCGCGGAACTCGGTGGCCTGGCCGTGCTGCGGGCCGGTGGCCGCGAACCCGGCCTTCGGGGCGGCGAAGGCGATGCTGTTGTACCCCCAGAAGTTGACCAGCTTCGCCCCGCTCTCCGGGTCGGTGAACGGGCAGTCGCACTCGTCGAACTCGTGGATCGGCAACAGCTCCAACGCCGTCACGCCGAGGTCGCGGAGGTACGGCAGCTTGTCGATCAGGCCGCGGAAGGTGCCGGGATCGGCGACCCCGCTGGACGGGTGGCGTGTGAACCCCCGCACATGCACCTCGTACACCACGATGTCTTCGTGCGGGGTGAGCGGCGGCCGGTCGTCCTCCCAGTCGTAGGGGGTGGCCCGCACGAACAGGCTGCGGCGGCCGGTCCGCTCCGGGTCGGCCTCGCAGGTGGCGGCCCAGCCGGCGGCGTCGCTGACGAGGGTGGACGCCGGGTCGATGAGGATGCGGGTGGGGTCGAAGCGGTGCCGCCCGCCGGTCGGGCCGTCCACCCGCCAGCCGTAGCGGAACACGTCCGGCAGGTTGTCCACGCGAATGTGCCAGTGGTCGCCGGTGCGGTTGTGACGTTCGTCCAGCGGCAGTTCGGCGAGTGGCGGGCCGTCGCCCTCCGGCAGCAGCACAAGACTCACGCGGGTGGCGTGCCGGGACAGGACGGCGAAGTTGGTGCCGTCGAACGCCCGGCTAGCACCGAGGGGGAGCGGCCGGCCGCGGCCGTGGGGGAGTGGGTCGGGCATGGGGAGAGTGTATGATGGGGGCAAACCCCGAGGGCCGGCCGATGACCGCCGCCGTCCGCATCCGCACCACCCTGACCAGCGACACCCCGCACCTGCCGGAGCTGGGGCCGCTCGTCGGCCAGGCGGTGGAGATCGTCGTCACCCCCCAGCCGGCCGAGCGACCACCTCCCGGCGACCGGCCCCCGACGCCCGAGGAGTTAGCAGTCCGGGAGGACGCGATGACCTTCCTCCGCAACTCGACCTACGACTGGGACGCCTGGAAGATGCAGCGAGAGATCGACCTCCGGCACGAGGAGGAGGAGTTGCGAAAGTGGCAGCAAAATCAGGGGACGGAGGGTCAGTCGTGATTCTGCTCGACAGCTCGGTGCTGTTCGACTATTTCCGTGGCAAGGATGCCAAACTGAACGCCCTCATCCCGACGCTGTCTTGCGCACTCTGCGGGGCGGTCCGGGCTGAAGCCCTCAAAGGGTGTCGGACGCCGGCCGAGCGGACCAAGACCGTCAACGGGATGAACACTTTCGGCCGGCTGACGACTCCCGAAGTCGTGTGGGACGAACTCGGCGACAACCTCGCGGCCCTCCGCGTGGCCGGTCTTGCCGTTCCGTTCCCAGACGTTCTGGTTGCCACCGTCGGCGTCCGCCACGGCGTCGAAGTGTGGGCACGGGACCGCCACTTCCCCATGATGCAAACCGTGCTCCCCGCCCTGCGGCTGTTCGCCGAACCGCCGTGACCAACTCCGGCCGGCCGGGTACACTGTCGGCCGCCCCCGGTCCCGCGAGCCGCCCATGCCCCGCCCCGTCGCCTGGCTCCTGCTCGCCCTCTGGCTGGCCGCCGCCGGGCTGCTGGCCGCCCACGCCCGCCGGGCCGGCTGGGGGCCGGGCGAGGCCCTGCTCGCCTTCACCGGCTGGCTGCTGCTGCCGGTGGCGGGCGTGCCGTGGGAGGTGCGGAAGCTGTTCGGCCCGGTGTTCCTGTACGAGGTGCTGCGGCTCGGCCGGCGGCCCCTCACCTTCATCCTCCGCGGGCTGTACGTCCTGCTCATCATGGCCCTGCTGGTGTGGGTGTACCTGATGTGGCTGGAGGGGGTCCGCGGCTACCGGAACCGGGACGAGGGGCTGTCGGCCTGGGTGGTGGCGGCCGTCGCCGGCGAGGCGGTGGTCGGCGGGCTGCTCGGCTGGGCGGTCGGCGGCCGCGGCCGGTGGGTGGTGCGGGGGGTCACGGCCGTCGTCATCGTGGCCACCGCCTTCGCCGGGGCCACCGGCGGCGGCCAGCCGGTGCCGCCGGCCAAGCTGGCCAGCTTCGCCACCCAGTTCTTCAGCGTCTTCGTCTTCCTCCAGTTCGGGGTGATGGCCCTGCTCACCCCGGCCTACGTGGCCGGCTGCATCGCCGACGAGAAGGAGCGGAAGACCCTCGAGTTCCTGCTGGCCACCGACCTGGCCCCGCGGGAAATCCTCCTCGGCAAGCTGGCCGCCCGGGTGGTCAGCCTGCTCATGTTCGTCCTGGCCGGGCTGCCGGTCATGGCATTCCTCCAGCTCTTCGGCGGCATCGACCCGGACCTGCTGCTCACCGCCACGGCCGCCGCCGCCGTGCTGGTCATGGGCTTCTCGGCCGTGTCCCTGTTCTTCAGCACCACCCTGCGGAAGCCGCGGGACGCCATCGCCCTGAGCTACCTGCTGCTGACCGCCTACGTCATCGGGTCGATCATTCTGGCCGGCTACGTGATCGGCATGCAGGCGCGGTTCGGCCGGACGGCCGGGCCGTGGACGGAGACCATCTTCGGCTTCGCCATCGACATGCACCCGCTGCTGGACGCGGCCGCCGGCACGTCCTACGTGCTGGCCCAGGGCAACCCCGCCTTCCAGGTGGTCATGCTGCTCGTGCCGATCACCGGCACCGGCGGGCTGACCCCGACCAACATGGTGGCCGCCCTCGGCCGGTTCGCCCTGTTCTGGGCGGTCGTCGGCGGGCTGCTCTTGGCCTACAGCACCTGGCGGCTGCGGCCCATTGCCCTCGGTCACAACAAGTCCCCGACCCAGAAGGTGATCGACCGGCAGTCCCGCCGCCGGCCGGCCGTCGGCACCGACCCGATGCTGTGGAAAGAAGTATTCCTGGAAGGCGGGTTCAAGGGCGGGTGCGTCGGCTGGCTGACGGCCGCCGTGGTGGTCGGGTTCGTCTTCCTGTGGCCGCCGCTGTTCGTCTACGACGTGTTCTTCAGCACCGTCTGGAACGGCGGTGTGGACCGCTGGGACGTGTTCGCCCAGGACATGAACGTGTGGTGCCGGGTGGCCACCGGCGGATTGGGCACGCTGCTGCTGCTGGCCACGGCCGTGCGGGCGGCCGGGGTGGTGAGCGGGGAGCGGGACCGGGACACCTGGATCAGCCTGATGTCCACCCCGCTCGGGGCGTGGGAGATGCTCCGCGGCAAGTGGCTGGGGTGCGTGCTGGGGGTGCGGCGGGGGGTGGGCGTGCTGATGCTGGTGTGGGCCGTGAGCCTGGCCTGCCGGGCGGTCGAGCCGGTCATGGTGGTGGCGGCCCTGGTGGCCCTGGGGGTGTACGTCGGCACCTTCGCCTGGGTGGGCATCTTCTGCTCGCTGACCGCCCGCACCACCCTGGTTGCGACCGTCCGGGCGGTGGCCGCTGGGGTGTTCCTGGTCGGCGGCTACTGGGTCGCCTTTGGGCTGTGCTGCCTGGCCCCGCTGTCCCTGGTGGGCGGCCGCGGGGGGGATTTCAACGGGTTGGCCAGCCTGCTCCTCGGCTGCACCCCGCCGGCCGTGCTGGGCTGGTTGCCGCTGCAACAGTTCGACCGGGCCGAGATGCTGTACTTCCGCCACGACGACGGGCTGGGGCCGCTGGCCCCGGTGCTGGGCCTGGGGCTGTGGGCGGGGTTCGGGCTGCTGCTCGGGCGGACCTGCCTGACGGCGTTCACCCGCATCACCAACCGCGGCCGGGACGACGTGCCGGTCGGCCGGCGGCCGGGCCAGCCGCCGGCCGACCGCCCTGCGTAAGCTGACGAGACGCCCGACCGAGGTGCCGATGTCCGACCTGCTCGAAACCCGCGACCCCGCGGTGTATGTCCTCACCTCGGCCAAGCCCGGCCCCGGCGGCGCCCTGCCGGTGACGGCCGACCTGCTCCGCCACTCGCCCAGCGGCGACCTGTTCGGCTGGACCCAGAACGTCGGCATGGGGCTGCGGCCCGAACTGCTCGGCCGGCCCGAGTTCCTCATCCTGAGCACCCACGGCGGCTTGCGGGCCGACGACGGCTCCCCCGTCGCCCTCGGCTACCACAGCGGCCACTGGGAGGTCGGCCTGCTGGTGAAGGCCGCCGCCGAGGAGCTGACCCGCCTGAAGTGCCTGCCGTTCGCCGGGGCCGTCACCGACCCGTGCGACGGCCGCACCCAGGGGACCACGGGCATGTTCGACAGCCTGCCGTTCCGCAACGACGCCAGCATGGTCATGCGGCGCCTGATGCGGAGCCTGCCCACCCGCCGCGGGGTGCTCGGCATCGCCACCTGCGACAAGGGGCTGCCGGCCATGATGATGGCCCTGGCCAGCCAACACGCCCTGCCGACGGTGCTGGTGCCCGGCGGCGTCATGCTGGCCGGCGTCGAGGGGGAGGAGGACACGGGCAAGGTGCAGACCATCGGCGCCCGCTTCGCCAACGGTCTGATGACCCTGGACGAGGCGGCGGCGGCCGGGTGCCACGCCTGCGCGTCGCCGGGCGGCGGCTGTCAGTTCCTCGGCACCGCGGCCACCTCGCAGGTGGTCGGCGAGGCGCTCGGCCTGAGTCTGCCACACTCCGCCCTCGCCCCGTCGGGCCAGCCGGTGTGGCTGGACATGGCCCGCCGGTCGGCCCGCACCCTGAGCGAACGCGCCAAAGCCGGCGTTCACACCCGCCACGTCCTGACCGAGGCGTCGGTGCGGAACGCGATGGCCGTGTTCGCCGCCTTCGGCGGGTCCACGAACCTGCTGCTGCACACCCCGGCCGTCGCCTTCCACGCGGGATTGAAGCGGCCGACGGTGGACGACTGGGTCGCGGTCAACCGGGCCGTGCCGCGGCTGGTGGACGCCCTGCCGAACGGGCCGGTCGGCCACCCGACGGTG
Source organism: Fimbriiglobus sp. (assembly GCA_043787415.1). GTDB lineage: Bacteria > Planctomycetota > Planctomycetia > Gemmatales > Gemmataceae > JAXMAZ01. The sequence goes on from JAYVUZ010000264.1 coordinate 6,291, forward strand.
CGGGTGTTCCTGGCCGGCGGCGTCCCCGAAGTCATGCTGCACTTGCGCGAACTGGGCGTACTGGCGCTGGACGCCCTGACCGCGACGGGCCAGCCGCTCGGCGAAGTGTTGGACTGGTGGCAGGGGTCCGACCGCCGCGCCCGGCTGCGGCACCACCTGCGAACCGTGGACGGCATCGACCCGGACGCGGTCATCATGTCGCCCGAGGCGGCGGCGGCCCTGGGGCTGACCCGCACCCTGACCTTCCCCCGCGGCAACCTGTGCCCGGACGGGGCCGTCATCAAATCGACGGCCATTGATCCGACGGTGGTGGACGCCGACGGCGTCTACCGGCTGACCGGGCCGGCCAAGGTGTTCACCTCCGAGTCGGCGGCCATCGCCGCGCTGAAGGGGCAGGGGCCGACGCCGGTGGTGGCCGGCGACGTGCTAGTGCTGTGCGGCCGCGGCCCGCTCGGCAGCGGCATGGAAGAAACTTACCAGGTGACGAGCGCCCTGAAGCATCTACCATGGGGCAAGCGGGTGGCGGTGCTGACCGACGCCCGGTTCAGCGGAGTTAGTACCGGGGCGTGCATCGGCCACGTGTCGCCGGAGGCGCTGGCCGGCGGCCCGATCGGCAAGCTCCGCGACGGCGACGTGGTGCGGCTGGTGGTGGACCGGGTGAACCTCGTGGGGTCCGCCGACCTGGTGGGCGACGCCACCGGCGAGTACGGCCCGGAGTGGGGCACGCGCGCCCTGTCGATGCGGGCGCCGCGGGCCGACCTGGCCCCCGACCCGGCGTTGCCGGCGGACACCAAGCTGTGGGCGGCGTTGCAGCACGCCAGCGGCGGCGTCTGGGGCGGGTGCGTGTACGACGCGGACCTGATCGCGGCGAAACTGGTTGGCGGGGCTTGAGTTGCGGACCAACTTTCGGTAACTTTCGATTTGTCGAAAATCGAAAGTTACCGAAAGTTGGTGGTCATGCGTACCCCAAAAACACCACCGCCCCTCAATGATGCGGTCGGCTCGGTTTGGACGAACGTCGAAATCTTGCGACGCTCAAGAGAGCCGGCCGTCAAAGACCTCATTCACCGGGCGAACAACGAAGGCTGGAACTGGGAAGATTGTAGTTATCGCTCGCATTTGGCCGATCTCGTCCCTTTACAGTTCTGGGGGCTAGTCAAACTGGCAAGACAAGTTGACCGGCAAACGACCCCCATCCTCGACGCGGCCGGCCGGCCGTTCACTTACCGCCTGCCACCCATCGCCTACCAAGCTCTGCATACGGCAGACACCGAACTGGCCGGCGTGATTGGTGCTCTGTCCCCGCAACTGGCCAGTGAGGCCGACCAGTCCCGCTATCTGGTCCGCGGCCTGCGGGAGGAGGGGATCGCGTCCGCCATGTACGAGGGGGCAAGTACCACCCGCGATGTCGCCCGGGAGATGATCCGCAGCGACCGCAAGCCGCGCACGGCCGGCGAGCGGATGGTATGGAACAACTACCACACCATCCGCGAGCTGAACCGGCGGCGGGACGAGCCGCTGACGCCCGAACGGCTGTGCGAGGTGCAGCGGCTGCTGACCGACGGCACACTCAAGAAGCCGGACGCGGCCGGCCGGTTCCGCCGGCCCGACGAGGACATCGCCTTGGTGGACGACGAGTCCGGCGATCGCGTGTTCACCCCGCCGCCGGCGGCCGAACTGCCCGAGCGGGTCCGGCGGCTGTGCGAGTTCGCCAACGCCCCGACCGACCCGGAACGGTTCGTCCACCCGGTCATCCGGGCCGTGCTACTCCACTTCTGGCTCGCCCACGACCACCCGTTCTACGACGGCAACGGCCGCACCGCCCGCGCACTCTTCTACTGGTCGATGCTCCGCCAGGGGTATTGGCTCACCGAGTACCTGACCATCTCGACCGTGATCGCCGGCCAGCCCAAACAGTACGGCCGGGCGTACCTCGACACGGAGGCGGACGACAACGACCTGACCTACTTCATCCTCTACCACCTGCGGGTGATCGAGCGGAGCATCCGCGATTTCACCGACTACCTGAGTCGAAAAGCCGCTGAGCAGCGGGAGATGGGCCGACTGCTGTCCGGCCCGTTCAACGACCGTCAGCGGGCGCTGCTCACCCGGGCGATCGGCGACCCGGCCGCGGTGTTCACCTACGAGTCGCACGCCAACTCGCACGGCGTCCAGGTTTCGACGGCCCGGGAGGACCTACTCGCGCTCGAGTCACTGGAACTCATGCGGAAGAACAAGACTGGCCGGCGGTTCGAGTTCCGCCCGGCGCCCGGGATTCGTTCGCGGCTTCAAGAACTCACTAACGGCTAGCGTCGCTCCCAATGGTTGCCGGGCAGCCGGCGGACCGCCTTCTTCATCTCCAGCCGCAGCAGCACCCCGGCCAGCTCGCCGGGTGGGATGCCCAGGTCGCGGGCCAGCTCGTCGGCCTGCTTCGACCCGGCCAGCGCCTCCCACACCCGCAGCGGCGCGCCGTCCAGCCCCGGCGGCGGGCCGGCCGGTGGTGGGGTTGGGACTTCGAACAACCCCTTGTCCGCCTTCGGCGGCAGCGGTCGCGGCGGCGGGGCGCTCCCGGCGATGCCGGCCAGCTCTTCCAAGATGTCGTCGGCACTCCGCACCATGCGGGCGCCGGTGCGGATCAGCTCCAGGCACCCCGCACTCGCCGGGCTGTCCACCGGCCCCGGCACGGCGTACACGTCCCGCCCCTGGTCGGCCGCGTGGTCCACGGTGATGAGTGCCCCGCTGCGGCTGTTCGCCTCGACCACCACCACCGCCCGGGACAGCCCGCTGATGATGCGGTTGCGGGCCGGGAACATGCCCGGCTGCGGCTGCACCGTCATCGGCGTCTCGGTGATGAGGCACCCGGCCGCCACCACCCGCTCGGCTAGGTCGGCGTGTTCCGGCGGGTAGATGCGGCGCAGGCCGCCGGCCAGCACGGCGACGGTGCGGCCGCCCGCCTCCAGTGCCCCGCGGTGGGCCGCGGCGTCGATGCCCCGGGCCAGCCCGCTGACCACCGTCCAGCCGGCGGCGGCCATCCCGGCGGCCAGCCGCTCGGCCGTGCGGATGCCGTACGGGGTGCAAGCCCGGGAGCCGACGAACGCCACCGCCCGCTCGTCGGCCGGCAGCAGGTCGCCGCGGCGGTAGAGCAGGGCGGGCGGGTCGGGGATGGCGGCCAACCGCTCGGGGTAGTCCGGGTGGCCGAGCGGCACCACCGCCACGCCGTGCTTCTGGACGAGCGCCCACTCGGCGGCCGGGTCGGCCGTGCGGAAGGCGGCGGCGAACTGGTCGGCCAGCTTCGGCCCGAGCGACTCGACCCGGCGGAGCTGGTCGGCCGTCGCCCGCAGTGCCGCCTCGGGGCCGCCGAAGTGGGCCAGCACGGCGCGGGTGCGTTTCGGCCCGAGGTCGGGGACCAGCGCGAGAGCCAAGTGGGCGAACAGGTCGGGCGGCATCGGCCTACAGTAGCCGCCCCCACCGCCGAGGGCAACGACATGGACCGCTGGGTGCTGTACGCCGTCGTCTCGATGCTGTTCGCCGGCGGCACGTCGGTGCTGGCCAAGCGGGGCTTGCAGGGCGTCAGCGGCGAGGTCGGGCTGGCCGTGCGGACGGTGTTCGTCGCCGGCTTCGTGCTGGCCTTCGCCGCCGTGTGGGTGCCGGCCGCCGACCTCGGCAAGCTGACACGCGCGAACGTCGCCTGGCTGGCCGCGTCGGCCCTCACCACCGCCCTGTCGTGGGGCTTCTACTACAAGGCGCTGGAACTCGGCGAGGTGGCGACGGTGGCCGTCATCGACAAGGGCAGCTTCGTGGTGGCCGTGGTGCTGGCCTGGCTGGTGCTGCGGGAGCCGGTCAGCCCCCGGCTGTGGGCGGCGACGGGACTGATCCTGACCGGGCTGCTCGTCGCCGTGCGGCGTTGACGCCGGCCGCCGGGCGGGGGATAATTCCCACGTCACGCAAGGAGTCGCCGATGTCGCCTACCGCCGAAGTCGCTTTTCAGCAGGTCATGGCCTTGCCCGTCGGAGAACGGGCGGAGGTGATCGACGCCCTGGAACTGGCCGCCGAGCCGACCGAGGCCGAGGTGCGGGCGGCCCTGCACCCGGCCTGGCACGCCGAGATCGCCCGGCGGGCGGCGGCCATTAAAGCCGGCACGGCCGTCCTGGTCCCCGGGGACGAGGTGATGGCGCGGGCACGCAAGCGGGCCGGCCTCGATGGTTGACTACCGCTTCGAGACGGCCGCGCAGGACGAGCTCGACCAGGCCCAGGACTGGTGCGCGGCCCACTACCCGGGCACCCTGCCGGCGTTCGTCGCGGCCGTCGGCCGGGCCGTCGACAACATCCGGCACTTCCCCGACGCCTTCCCGCGGTACGACGCCGACCATCGGTTCACGGCCGTAGGCAAGTACCCGTAAACCATCTACTACCAACCCGGCGACCCGGTGCTGATCGTGGCGTTCGCCAACCACGGCCTCCCGCCCGGCTACTGGCACGGCCGCACCGACCCGCTTACTTACCGGCCAGCAGCTTCCCCAGCGCCAGCCGCACCTGTCGCTCGCCCGCCGCCCGCACGATGGCCGCGTTCGCCTGGTCGAGCAGCTTCCGCTCCAGGTCCGGCTTGGTGGCCGTCACCACGGCGTGCGCCAGCTCGCCCAGCTTGGCGGCCGTCGCCCCTTCCCGGCCGAGGGTGTGTTCCACCACCAGGTCGGTGTAGTGCAGGTCGGCCGATGTCACTTTGACCGTGGCCACCACGTCCGGGAAGAAGCCGCCCGGCGGCGTCTCCAGCCGGTGGGTCGCCTCGACGTGCAGCTTGAGGGCGGCCCGGCACCGCGCCCGGGTCTCGCCGCTGTACAGCCGCACGTTCAGCTTCCACACCTGCTGTTCGAGCGTCAGCCGCGTGTCCAGGCCGACGAACAGGTCGAAGTCGGTGCGGCCGGGGGCGACGGTGGTCAGCCCGCCGACGGCCACAGCCAGCGACTGGGGGGCATCGATGGCGTCCACCCGGATCGCCTGCCACAGGCCGTCGTTGAGCTTCTGGCCCTCCAGCCGGCGGATGAACTTACCGCTGGCCTCTTTCTGGTGCCCCCAGTTGTGGCGACTTTCGGCCAGCGGGGTCGGCAGCTTGTCCAGGGCCAGGCCGCGGAGCACGGCCGACAGCGCCTCGGCCGGCGTCGGGGCCGGGGCGGCGACCAGCAGGCAGGCGACGGCGGCGAGCATGAGTCGATCCCCTCCGTTACGCTTCCACCGGCCGCAGCAGCCGGGCGGCGTACCGGCCCAGCCGCAGCAGCAGCAGCCGGTTCAGATAACCGGCGTGTGCCGCCGAAAACCGCTTGAAACGAAGCGTTTCTTGCAGGCCGGCCGGCGTGGTTGCAGCATGGTTGCAGTGACTTCGCCATCGGGTTCACACTACCGCCCGCCGGCCGCCCCTTCCAGCCCACCCCGGGCCGACGCCCCGCCCGGTCTCTATCAAGCACGGCATGGCTCAGTTCCTCACGCTGGCCGGGCTGGTCGGCTACCTATTCTCCGTCCTGTGGCTGCTGACTGCCGCCCGCCGGTCCGGGTTCGGGTGGTTCCTGCTCTGCCTGTTCGTGTCGCCGCTGGCCGTGCTGTTCGCCGCCACCCACTGGCAGGATGCCAAGCGGCCAACTCTCCTGTTCGCCGCCTCACTGGTTCTAATAGCGGTCGGGTTGTCCATGAGCGATGACGGCCAGTAGCCTCGCGCACCCCGAACCCATGGGACGTTGACCACGCCCGCGGACGCCCCAAGAGGGGTATATGTAGTCGCAACCGCGGGACCGATCAGATATGGACCGACCCGTTTGGTCAGTGGTTAAAACGAACTAATGGTCGTGCCGGCCCCCGGGAATAGACCGGCGGTCTAAAATAAAACCGCCGTCCGCAGTACGGACCCCGAGCGACCAAACCCGTCTAAAGTTCCGGGCGGTTTCCGACGATCTTATGCGGTCGGGCGGGTCGGACGCCGGCCAGCGTCCAGCCCCAACGCGGGGCGGCGGCGGCACCCCGGCCCGACGCCGTGGAACCCCGCCCATGCCCGCCGCAATCAACTTTCCCGAGCTACACCGCCGCGTCGAAGCCTTCCGTCAACTAGTCGGTAATTGGGCACTGGCCGACATGGAACAACGGCAGCGTCCGGCGTTCCCGGTTTTGTATTTAGATGATGGCACAACGAGCTTCCCGGAAGGCCCTAGTCCGAACGGTCTAATCGACCCCGAGACGTGGTTTGCAACCGTGCGGGCAGGGGCGGCAGTCAGAGAGGTAATCCCGCTCGCCGACTTGGCGAAGTCATTCCCCCACGCCGAAGCCCTGTACGCCGCCGTCAGTCCGGCATTCGGCACCCCGCCGGCCGTGATACTGGCCAACCTGGCCGAGCCGGCGTTCTGGTTGCACCAGTACCACCCGCTCTGCGACACCCCCGCACCCGCCGCCCGTGGGCCGTTGGCAGCGGACAGCGACCTACCGAAGCTCACCAAAACGCAGGAAAAGTTGCTGCACGCGCTACAAAGCCTGACGCACGAGTTTCCCGACCGTAGCGACGGCTTCACGTCCGGCGAAATCATCGCCCAGACCGACGTAAGCAAGGACAGAACGCCATTCCGGCGGCTCAAGGAACGAGGCTACGTCACGGCTGATATAGGCTGCAACGGCGGCTACCAAATCACCCCGAGCGGCACCGCAATGATAGAGAACACCTTGCAGGAGAATCGGCGATGACGACGACGACGATTACGGAGTCCGATATCCTTGAAGGTTTGCGGGAGGGCTTGCGGTTCAACGCCGCGTTGGGCCACTACGCCGGCCACCGGCACGCCGGGTAGGTGCCACCCCTCTTAGGGCGGCTGCGAGTGACCGCCGACGCCCTACTCGCCGTCGGCGGTCGGGCGGGGGTTCAACGCTTTCGATGGCGTTGTACATGCTCGTTACGTCGCCGCGTGTGCCGACACAAGCGACTTGGGCAGTTTGATCAGGCAATTCGACCCGATCCGGACCGCGACTACGCCAGATAACGCGACCTGACCCGTCACCCTTCGCGGCCCGGGGTTGGCCAAGGCCACACCCGG
>JAYVUZ010000265.1:0-34722 GCA_043787415.1 Fimbriiglobus sp.
CCGCCGCGCGAGCGGCGTCGGACGTCCGACGCCGCTCGCGCGGCGGGATCGGTCAGGGGAGTCGGAACGCCTCCCGCAGGGCGGCCAACGCTTCTTCGCCGCGGCCGCGTTCGACCAACACGCCGAGGCACACCTCGCTGGTGTTGATCAGCCCGATGTTGATGCCCCGCCCGGCCAGCGCCCCGAACATGGTGCGGGCCACCCCGGTGTGCGTCCGCATCCCGACCCCCAGTACGTACAGCACGGCCACGTCGGCGTCGCCGGCCACCCGGGCGGCCGGGTCGGTGGGCGCCAGCTCGGCCCGCACCCGCTCCACTGCCCGCGCCAGGTCGGCGACCGGCACGGTGAACGACAGCTCGGCCCGCCCCGGGGTGGTGCGGTTCTGCACGATCAGGTCCACCAGCACGCCGGCGTCGGCCACCGCGGCGAACACGGCCGCCACCCGGTCGGCGGTGTCGGCCAGGTCGAACACCGTCACCCGGCTCTGGGTCAGGTCGAGCTGCACGCCGCTGACCAGCACATCCTCCATACCGTCCAGCCGGCCGACCGCGGACGCGTGGTCGGACGGGGCGGGCGTCGGCCCAGCCCCGGCGCCCGGCCGCGGCCCGGCTAGCCCGAACGCCTGATGCACCGCCCGCAGCGCCCGCCGGCCGCGGACCGCCGTCTTCGCCTCCTCGTGGGCCGCCTTCGCCGGCAGGCCGCCGGCCTGTTCGCCGTCCACCTCCCCGCCCGGCTCCTCGATCAGCACACTGATTTTGATGTCCCCAGTCGTAATCATGGTCGGATGCACGCCGATGCCGGCCAGCGCCCGGAACATCTGCACGGCCACCCCGCCGACGGTCCGCATGCCGATGCCGACCACACTCACCTTGCTCACCCGCCCGCCCTCGCGGAGGGTGGCCCCGAGTTCGGCCACCAGTGGCAGCAGGGTTTCGCGGGTGCGGGCCAGGTCGGCCGTCAGCACGGTGAACCCGATGGTCGCGCGCCCCTCCCGGCCGACGCTCTGGGCGATCATGTCCACCGTGATGCTGTGCGACGCCAACGCCGAGAAGATTTCCCGGCTGACGCCCGGCCGGTCGGGCACGCCGTCGAGGACCAGCCGGGCCTCGTCCGCCGCCAGGGCTGCCCCGCCCACCGGGAACTGGCTCATCCACGGGGCTTCCGGCACGATCCAGGTGCCGACGGCGTCCGACCCGGCGTTGCGGACCATGAGCGGCACGTCGTACTTCTTGGCGAACTCGATGCTCCGGGAGTGCATCACCCCGGCCCCGAGGCTGGCCATCTCCAGCATCTCGTCGTAGCTGACGGCGTCCATCTTGCGGGCGTCCGGCACGATCCGCGGGTCGGTCGTGTACACCCCGTCGACGTCCGTGTAAATCTCGCAGGCCACGTCGTACCCGGCGAGTTTCAGCGCCGCCGCCACGGCCACGGCGGTCGTGTCCGACCCGCCGCGGCCGAGGGTGGTCAGGTCGTACTGCTCGTCCCGGCCCTGGAACCCGGCCAGCACGACGATGTGCCCGCCCTCCAGCGCCTCCCGCAGCCGGGTGGTGTCGATGGACTTGATGCGGGCCTTGCGGTGGGTGCTGTCCGTCACGATGTTAATTTGCGGGCCGGTGAGCGACACCGCCTTCTCGCCCAGCTCCTGGACGGCCATCGCCGTCAGGGCGATGGACTGCTGCTCGCCGGTGGCCAGCAGCATGTCCATCTCCCGCGGGTGCGGGCTGGCCGAGATCTCGGCCGCCTTGGCAATCAGGTCGTCGGTGGTGCGGCCCTGGGCCGAGACGACGACCACGACGCCGTACCCGGCCTGCTTGGCCCGCACCGCCTTGCGGGCGGCGGCCATGACGCTCTCGGCGTTCTTCAAGCTGCTGCCGCCGAACTTCTGCACCACCACGCGCACGGCCAGCCCCTCCGGTGTGAGAACAGGCGTGTCTTAGCTCCCCAAACCGCCTTACGCCAGCCGCTGGTCGAAGCGGAACGCCTGTCGAAGTCCGATGCCGATGGCCGAGAACCGTGGGTGGGCCGGGTTGAGCAGGTAGTTCCACTCGGCCGGGATGACCGCACTCGGCACCCGGAACACGGCCGACGTGCCGGCGGCTGCCCAGCCCGACCCCACGTCGCGGACGCGGGCCATCGGCAGCTCGCGTCGCCAGCTCTTGGGCAGCGACGACAGGTCGATCGTGACAACGTCCTCTTCGGCGAACTACACCTCGAACAGTGCGTATCGCGCGTGGAGACCGCCACGCCCGAGATGGACCAACATCTCCAGGGTCGCCAGCGAAATGCTGCCTGCGGCGTAAACCAGCGGGACGCCGGGGTGGTTCCACCGCCCGCCTTTGAGTCCCGCCCCGTCGCCGGTGAACGCCGTGGGGGCGTGCCGGCTCTTGACAATTCGCCACGCCTTCAGGCTCACGTGAAGACACCGTACTCGAGCCGGCCGATCAGGTCGTCGACCGAACTCGCCCCCACCTCCGTCGCGGCGAGTGAGAGCGGCGTCGCCCAACCCAACCCGCGTACCGGGTGCGTCAGCCAGTGGGCGGCAGCCTGCCGATCACCGTCGAACAGCTCGGTCGCCCGCTCGAACAGCAGGGCGATGCGGGCGACCCGCCCGGACTCGTCCGGGTTGAGCCGATCCGCCAGCTTGCGGCGGGCGAAAGTGCTCGGGCTGATGGTGGCGTGGAGGAGGACGCCCGGCTTAACCCCTACGGACTAACCGAGTTTGCCGACCACTTTGTACTGCAGCCCGCCGAGCACCTTCTGGTGTAGGCCCTGGAGCGTCGGGGCCGCCGCACCCATGCTCCACCCGAACCCGGCCGGCGGCTTCATTCGTGGCATCGCACGCCCTCACCAGTTGGTATCGTATTCTACACCAGTTGAACCACGCCTGTCCAATCGGTCGTGTCCCGAGGGCTAGCCATGTTCGGTTTCCTCCCGCTCCTGCTGCTCGCCCCGCTGGCGGACAACTGGCCGCAGTGGCGCGGCCCGGCAAACGACGGCCACGCCCCGGCCGCCAAGAACATCCCGGCCGAGTGGGGGCCGGACAAGAACATTGCCTGGAAGCTGGACCTGCCCGGCCCCGGGTCGTCCACCCCGTGCGTCTGGGGCGACAGCCTGTTCCTCACCTGCATGGCCGGCAACGACGTGGTGCTGATGCACGTCGGCACCGACGGCACGGAGCGGTGGCGGCGGTCGCTCGGCACCGGCAACATCCGCACCATGGGCGACGAGGGCGGGAACATCGCCTCGGCCTCGTGCAGCACCGACGGCACGCTCGTGTTCGCCTTCGCCGGCAGCGGCAAGCTGGCCGCCTTCGACTTCGCCGGCACCGAGAAGTGGGCCGCCGACCTGGGCGGACAGTACGGCGACCTGACCGACCGCAAGGTGATCCAGTTCGGCGGCCACTGGACGCCGTGCCTGGACCGCGGCATCCTGTACGTCACGGTGTTGCACCGCAAGGTCCAGAAGCTGCTCGCCCTGGACGCCGCCAGTGGCAAGGAGAAGTGGGCGGCGGACCGCAAGAGCGACAGCCCGCCGGGGGTGGAGTCGCCGGACGTGTACACGTCGCCGGTGGTGTGGCGGAACGGCGACCGCTCCTGCCTGGTGGTCCACGGCAACGACTACTGCACCGGCCACGCCTTGGCCGACGGCCGCGAGCTGTGGCGGGTGACGGAGCTGAACCCGAAGGCGAATTATAACAGCCACTGGCGGGCCATCAGTTGCCCGCTGGTGACGCCCGACCTGATCGTGGTGCCGAGCTGCAAGCGGGGGGTGACGGTGGCCATCGACCCGCTGACGGCGTCCGGCAGCGTCCCGCCCGGCGGCACCGGCGAGAAGTGGCGGCTACAAAAGAACACGCCGGACGTGCCCAGCCCGATCCGCGTCGGTGACCTCGTCTACCTGATGGGCGAGACGGGCACCCTGACCGGGGTGGAGGCGGCAACCGGCAGAGAGGTGTTCAGCGAGAAGGTGACGAGCCAGCGGCACCGGGCCAACCCGGTGTTCGCCGACGGCAAGCTCATCCTGGTCGGCCGGGACGGCACCATGCCGGTGGTCAGGCCCGGCCCGGTGCCGGAGGTACTGGCCGCCAACAAGCTGCCGGACACGTTCACCGCCAGCCCGGCCGTCGCCGGCGACCGGCTGTATCTGCGGGGGTGGAAAACGCTGTACGCCGTCGGGGCCAAGTGAACCACGGCCGGGCCGGGGTGTCCAAGATGCACTCACCCCGGAGGGCCGTGCGATGGCCGTGACGCTGACGATCACTCTGGCGAAGGCCTTGAAGCTGAAGAACCGGCTGGCCGGCCGGGTGGCCAAGCTGACCACCGACATCCAGCAGCACAACAGCAAGCAGCAGGGGGCGGACACGGTGGACGTGCCGGCCCTGTACGCCCGGCGGTCCGAGGCGGTGGCCCGACTGGTGGACCTGAAGGCCGCAATCTCGCAGGCCAACCGGCCGATCCAGCGGGACATCTACGCCCTGGCCGAAAAGAAGGCCGAGATCGCCATGCTGGCCGGGTTGGACGCCCAGCACGGCAGTTTCATGGAAGGGCACGGCACCACCCCAACGGTGTACGTAGCCCAGGTCCGCAAGGCCGAGGTGGACACCCGGACTCTCGCCCTGGAAACCGACATCGACGCCCTCCAGGACAAGCTAGACGGGTTCAACCACGACACCCGGCTGGCTATCGACCCGGGGATACTTGCGGCCGCCGGCGACTAGTCAGCGGCTGACCGCACAGGCACGGCGGCGGGGCCGGGCCGGGGCGGGGGACACGGGGAAACTCGTGAGTAGCAATACTTACCTGCCGACCGGGACGCCGCTTCAAACTTCAAGGTGCATCCCGTCAACCGGCACGATTCAGGCTGCAAACCGCAACCTGCCCTGTTCCTTCGCTCCGGCCGCCCGCCGCCGTGTCCTGCTAGTGACAGCCGCTCCCCTGACCGCAGCCCGAAGCGCTAGCGAGGATAACGTTGTCCTCGCTAGCGCTTCGGGCTGCGGTCAAAGAGGGTCAGCGGGCCACTGCACGCCACACCGAGTCGGCCACCGCCACATACACGTTCCCGCCCCACGCCCCGGGGCGGAACAGCGTCGGCGGGCTGCCTGGGCTGCCGACGAACGGCCGCAGCACCCAGCCGCTCTGGGCACCCACCACGGCGAACAGCAGCATGCAGGCGACGAACACCCGCCGCCCGGCCACGTCCTCAGACCCGCCGGCGGCCAGCATCCGCCGCAGCACCGCCCCGCCGAACCCCGGCACCCACGGCGAACACCCCGGTGTTCAGCAGGAGGGCGAACGGGTAGCTGGCCGTGGCGACGGAAAAGAAACCGACCACCGGCCCCAGGCCAGCCAGCACGGCCACCATTACGGCCATGGCCGAAGCCACCAGCCGGACGAGGTCGGCCAGCCCGAGCCGGCCGCCGAGCCGGCAGTGGAACACGTACAGCGACGGGAAGGTGACGCCGACGGTCAGCCCGAGCAAGGCCGGCACCTTGACCGCCGAGGCCACGAGTTGCCGCCATTCCGGGCCGTCCGGCCGGGTGAGCGAATACACGCCCATGCACAGCCCGTAGCCGACGGCGATGCCACCGCCGTCACGGCCAGCCGTCACGGCCAGCCGGCCCGGCCGTCGGCCTGCCGCCCGCGTCGGATCGCAACACCCGGTCGAGTTCGCCCAGCGACATACCAGCCCCCCGTGTCAGGTCCACGGGGAGATGGCAGCGGGATTACTTTGCGTTGCAAAAAATTTTCAGTAGTGGTCCGGCAGATCATTTCGCTTGAGCGGCGGGCCGGCCACCGGCGGCAGCTTGGACAGCTCGACCGAGTCGGCCGCCTCCGGCGCGTCGTCGGCCGACTCGCCGACCAGTGGGGCCGGGCTGGCATCCTCGCCGACGCGGAACTGGTAGCTGAACTTGGCCAGTGACAGGTGGTCGTTCGGCAGCAGCGTGCCTCGGCGGACCCGCTGGCCGTTCACCCGGGTGCCGTTGGTGCTGCCCAGGTCACGGACCACCAGCAGGCCGTCGGCGACTAGCACCGCACAGTGCAGCTTGGAGATGCTCTTGTGGTCGATGCGGACATCCACCTCCTCGGCCCGGCCGACGAGGGTGAGGTCGCGGTCGAGCGGGATCGGTGGGCCGTCGTTCAGCGGCACCAAGCGGGCGGGCATAGGCGGACTTCCCTCGGCGTTCGACTGACTTGCTATGCCTAGCCCGCCATCGAACAGGTGCCAAGGGGAAACCCGGCACCCGGCTCCGTCTAGGCGCCACGCCACGGCGGTCGAACCCGACTGTCGCAGGCTCTCGCCATTATCCGCAGAGGTGAGGCGACCGGGGGAAGAACACTACCGGCCGCCGGACAGCTTGGGGTTCGGGCGGTCTGTGCGGTCGGTGCCGGCCACCTTCACCAGCTTGTTATACAGGCCGAGGACGAGGAACGGGGCCACCCACTGGCCGACGAATAGCGCGTTGTGCCGGCTGCCACTCACCTTGAGGGCCATCGACCCGAGGATGCTGGCCCCGGCTGCCCACAGGTACACGTCCGACGGGATGCGGGCCGTATACTCCTCGATCGCCCGGGCCACCGGCCCCTCGCTGTGCCGCACGTGCTCCGGCTGCTGGTCGCCCCGCTGGACGGCGTCCATCGCCAGCCGACCGCCGGGGATGCGCTCGGCGACGCTGCGGACGGTCTGCTGGCGCTCACTCGTGGTCATGGCTGACACTCCGGATTGGGTCGAACGTGCAGCGGAAATGCAGTTCCTGTGCCGTAGGGCACGCACGGCGTGCCGTCTTCGCCGACACGGTAGATCGTGCGTGTCCTACTCGTGCAGCCGCTTCCGCCGCAGGATGTGGTGGTAGTGCTGGGCGAAGCGGTGGGCCTCGTCGCGGACGAACTGGAGCAGCCGCAACGCCGCCGAGTGCCGGCTTAGTTTAATGCTCTCCGACTCGCCGGGGCGGAAGATTTCTTCCTGCTGCTTGGCCAGACTGATCAGCGTCGGCGGATCGATGCCCAGCACCCGGAAGGCGTCCATCGCGGCCGACAGTTGCCCCTTGCCGCCGTCGATGAGCAGGATGTTCGGGAACGGCCGGGCGTCGTCGCTCAGGCGCTTGAACCGGCGGACGATCACCTCCCGCATCGAAGCGAAGTCGTCCGTGCCCTCGACGGTGCGGACCTTGAACCGCCGGTAGCCGTCCTTGAACGGCAGCCCGTCCAGGAAGCTGACCACCGAGGCCACGGTGTCCTGGCCGCCCAGGTGGGCGATGTCGAACCCCTCGATGGTCCGCGGCAACTTAGCCAGCCCGAGGACTTTCTGGAGGCCGAGCAGGCCCTTCTTCGGGTCGGTGTGGAACAGCTCCGGCTGGGAACTCTGCTCCTTACCCTTCTCGCCGCGGAGTTCGAGCTTCTGGACCGCCTGAATCTCGTCCCGGATGCGGGCCGCCTTCTCGTACTGCATGGCCGTGGCGGCCTCGGTCATCTCCCGCGCCATCCGCCGGACGAGCTTGGCCGACTTGCCTTCGAGGACGAGAATCAGCTTCTTGATCTGCCGACGGTAGTCCTCCTTCGACACCCGGAAGTTGCACGGGGCGGTACACTGCCGGATGCTGTGCAGCAGGCACGGGCGGAAGTACCGCCAGCGGTCGTCCTTCTCGGCGATGTCCAGCGAGCAGGTGCGGAACTTGAGCAGCTTTTGTAGGGCCAGGACGGCCGCCTTCATCGCCCCCGAGCTGGTGAACGGGCCGTACAGCCGGACGCCCTTCCGCCGCGGGTTGCGGGTGATCGTCACCCGCGGGTACTCCTCCCGGGTGCGGATCTGGATGTACGGGAAGGTCTTGCCGTCCTTCAGGTCTTTGTTGAACCGCGGCCGAATGTCCTTGATCAGCCGGGCTTCTTTCAGCAGGGCGTCCACCTCGTTGTCGGCCGGGATGTAGTCGATGTCGCGGATGTGCTTGACCAGCTCCCGGGTGCGGAGGTCGCGGGCCGCTTCGGCGAGGAAGTAGCTGCCGGCCCGGCTGCGGAGGTTGACCGCCTTGCCGACGTACAACACCGTGCCGGCCTCGTCCTTCATAAGGTAGACGCCGGGCGTCTGCGGGAAGGTCCGCGCCTTGTCGGCGGCCGACGGCCGGGGGTCGTCGGTCTGCTGACTGACGGGCGGTTCGAGGCGGTCGTCGAGGTCGGGCATGATGACTCATTCTACCCGCACGACCGTCACGCCGGCACCAGCCGCACGATCTTCCGGCCCATCCGCAGCACCAGCCCGTCGCCGACCGGTAGCGTGGCCTTGAAGTCCGTCATCTTGTCGCGGCCCGGGCCGACGCTCACCGCCCCCTCCTCCACCTTCTTGCGGGCCTCGCCGTTGCTCTTGCACATGCCGGCCAGCACCAGCGCCCGCAGCACGCCCACCCGGCCGTCGGCCAAGTCGGCGGCCGGCACGCTAACAGCGTCGATCTGGTCCGGGTCTTGCTTCTGGCTGAACTGCTTCTCCCACTCGCCCCGCGCCGCAACGCCGGCGGCGTCGCCGTGGAACCACCGCACCACGTCGTTGGCCAGCGTTTTCTTGGCCTCCATCGGGTGGCCGACCAACAGGGCGTCCACGTCCATGCGGTCCGTCAGCAGGGTGAACCACTCCCGCAACAGCGTGTCCGGGATGCTCATGGCTTTGCCAAACTGCTCCTTAGCTGACTCGGCCAGTCCGATGTAGTTAGCCAGGCTCTTGCCCATTTTTTTCTCGCCGTCCAGCCCGCGGAGGATGGGCATGGTTAAACAGATCTGCGGCGCCTGTCCGGCGGCGGTCTGGAGGCGACGGCCGACCATCAGGTTGAACAGTTGCTCGGTGCCGCCCAGCTCCACATCGGCGTGAATCTCCACCGAATCGTGGCCCTGCATGAGCGGGTACAGGCACTCGTGTAGGTAGATGGGCGTGCCGGCCGCCAGCCGCTTGCTGAAATCGTCCCGCTCCAGCATCCGCTGGACGGTCATGCCGCCGAGCAGCTTCAGCATGGCGGCGAAGTCGAACTTGTGGAACCAGTCGCCGTTCGGCCGCACCTCGGCCGTCGAAACGTCCACCACTTTGGCGATTTGTGTCAGGTAGGCGTCGGCGTTGGCCCGGATGGCGGCCGGGGTCAGCCCGGCCCGCGAGTCGTCCCGGCCGGACGGGTCGCCCACTTCGGCCGTCGCCGTCCCGATGATCAGGACCGCCGTGTGGCCGAGTTCCTGGAACTGCCGCAGCTTTCGCAGCGGGACGGTGTGACCCAAATGCACGTCGAACCCGGTCGGGTCGATGCCGTACTTCACCCGCAGCGGCTTGCCCGTCTCCCGGCTGCGGACGAGCTTCTTGCGCAGCTCCTCGACCGTCTCCACCTGGGCCGCCCCGCGGAGCAGGGTCGACAGTTGCTCATCGACGGGCAGGAAATCGGGCATGTCGGCTTCTTGGATCGCAGCCCGAAGCGCGAGCGAGAACGAACCCCGTCCTCGCTCGCGCTTCGGGCTACGAACCGTCTCAGGTGAAGAATTGGAATCGGTCCGTTGGCTGGAAGGCGTCCCGGACGTGCAGGATCTTGGGCGACCGGGCACCCGGCGGCCACGCCAGAGCCAGCACGTCGAACCGCAGCGGGTGGCCGAGTAGCCGGCGGCGGCTCAGGAACTTGGTGGTCGCCGCAACCAGCCGTTTCTGCTTCGTCAAGCTCACCGTGTCGGCGGCCACCTGCGGGTCGTCGCCGGTGACGGACCGCACCTCGACCACGACGAGCGTCCGCCGGTCCGGGTCCAGGGCCAGCAGGTCGATCTCGCCAACCAGTTCGTTCAGGTTGGCCGCCAGGATGCGGAACCCGGCCCGGCGCAAAAGTCGGGCGGCGTGCCGCTCGGAGCGAACCCCGAGCCACCGCCGCCACGCCGCCCACCGAGCGAACTCGCTCACGGGTTACTTCTTCTTGTCGGCTTCGGCCTTGGCCTTCCGCTTGGCCGCTCGCTTGCTCTCGCCGGTCGGGTTGTTTTCCTTGTTCACCTCGGCCGCCTTCTGAGCGGCCACCACGACTGCCTGCTTGGCCGCCAGGTCCAGGACCGCCTGCCGCTTGGGGTCGCCCTTCACCTTGACCGCCTTGCCCACCCGGTCGCGGATGTAATACAGCTTGGCCCGCCGCACCTTGCCGGCCTTCTTAACCTCGATGCGGGCGATGCGGGGCGAGTGGATCGGGAAGATCCGCTCGACGCCCTCCCCCTGAATGATCTTGCGGACGGTGATGGCCTCCCGCGGGCCGGACCCGCTGCGGGCGATCACGTCCCCCTCGTAGGTCTGGATGCGTTCCTTGGCCCCGTCGAGCAGCTTCTGGTGGATCACCACCGTGTCGCCGACCTGGAACGCGGGCACATCGTCCCGGACGTTAGCTTTGTCGATGAGGGCGAGGAGGCGGTTCTGCATGACTCGTCTCGGTCCCCCGGCCGGGCCGGGCGTTAGCGGTTCAAGGGTTCGTCCGGCTCCGCAGCCGGCACTGTTCGGCCCGCCAGGCGGCGATCGCCCGGTGGTTGCCGCTCAGGAGCACGTCGGGCACGCTCAGCCCCCGGAACTCCCGCGGCTTGGTGTACTGCGGGTACTCCAGCCGGCCGGCCGCACTGTGGCTCTCGTCCACCGCACTGGCCTCGTCGCCCAGTACTCCAGGCACCAGTCGGATGACCGTGTCAATCACAGTCATGGCCGGCACTTCGCCGCCGTTGCAGACGAAGTCGCCGACGCTCAGTTCGTCAGGAGCCAGCACTTGCCGGATGCGGTCGTCAAACCCCTCGTACCGCCCGCACAGCAGCAGCAGCCGGGGTTCGGTAGCAAACTCCTCGACCACCCGCTGCGTCAGCCGTCGCCCGGTCGGGGTTAGCATCACCAGTCGCCCAGACGAGTCGGCCTCGGCCCGGACGGCTTCCACGCAATCCACCACCGGCCCGCACTGCATCACCATCCCGGGGCCACCGCCAAAAGGTGTGTCGTCCACCGACTGGTGCTTGCCCGTCGCCCACCGGCGGATGTCGTGCAGGTGGACCGTCACCAGCCCGGCATCAATGGCCTTCTTGAGCAGGCTTTGGCTGACGTACCCCTCGAACAGCCCGGGGAACAGCGTCAGCACGTCGAACCGCACGGCCGATCCTTACGCTTTTGCCGACTCGGCGGCGGCCGCCTTGGCCGCGGCTTTGTCAGCCACCTGTTGGGCTTCGACCACCTCGAACTTGGTCATGTACTTCTTGAAGATGGCGGCACAGTGCTCGCTCGGCTTGGCCCCGACCGACATCCAGTATTTGATGCGGCTGGGGATGAGCTTCACCCGGTCGTCGGTCTTGGGCAGGCTCGGGTCGTAGACGCCGAGCTGCTCGATCTCCCGGCCGTCCCGCGGCTGGCGAGCGTCGATGGCGACGATGCGGAAGTAGTGCCGGTGGGTCCGGCCCATCATCTTCATGCGGATGCGAACGGCCACAGCCCCAGCCCTCTCGCCTCGGTGCCCAACGTCAGACAGATCAAATTAGCGGCGTGCGAGCAAGTTGGGTAGGGCACTTGGTTCCGATTTGGCGAGCAGCCGGCGCCAGCCACTCTGCCGACGCGACACGCCCTACCGCTTCTTCTTCTTCTTCCGCGCCTCGGCCCGCTCCTTGGACGACAGCCGCTTGCCGGTGTCGCCCTTCGTGCGAATCTGCGCCCCGGGCACGAACGCCCCGGCCTTGCCCATGCTGTTCACCATCTTGAGCCGCTGCCAGATGGACATGCTGGCCATCTGCTTCATCATGGCCCGCACCTGGTCGAACTGCACCAGGAACTGCTTGACCTCGTGCGGCTCCACCCCGGCCCCGGCGGCGATCCGCTTCCGCCGGCTCTGGTCGATGGCGTCCGGGTCGGCCTTCTCCTTCTTAGTCATGCCGTCGATCATCCCCTGCACCCGGCCCAACGCCTGCTCCGGGTCTTCACCTTTGGGGATCATCTCAGACATGCCCGGCATTTTGTCGATGAGGTCTTTCATCCCCATTTTTGCGATCATCTGGAACTGTTTGCGGAAGTCGTCGAGCGAGAAGCTGCCCTTCTCCAGCTTGGCCTGCTGGGCCTGCATCTCCTCCTGGGACATCTGCGACTGGATGCTCGCGATCTTCTCGACCACCCCCATCATGTCGCCCTGGCCGAGGATCCGCCCGGCCATCCGCTCGGGCACGAACTCTTCGAGCTTGTCCACCTTCTCGCCGACGCCGACAAACTTGATCGGCACCCCGGTCACATGCTTGATGGACAGGGCCGCCCCGCCGCGGGCGTCGCCGTCCAATTTGGTTAGGATGACGGCGTTCAGTTCCAACGCATCGTGGAACGCCTTGGCGACATTCACCGCCTCCTGGCCGATCATGGCGTCCACGACCAGGTACGCCTCGTCCGGCTTCACCAGCTTGTCGATCTGCTTCAGCTCGGCCATCAGGGCGTCATCGACCTGTAGCCGGCCGGCGGTGTCGAGAATCACCGTGTCGCACAACGTCCGCTTGGCCGTGGCTACGGCGTTGCGGCACACCTCCACCGGGGTCGTGGCTTCGGAGTAGAACTCGACCCCGACCTGAGCGGCGAGGGTCCGCAACTGCTCGACCGCCCCCGGCCGCTGGAGGTCCGCCGCGGCCAGCAGCGGCTTGCGGCCCAGCGCCTTGAGGTTGAGCGCCAGCTTGGCGGCGGTCGTCGTCTTGCCGGCCCCCTGGAGGCCGCACAGCATCAGCACCACCGGCCGGTCCCCCCGCTGCGGAATCTTGTGGTCCACCGGCCCCATCAGGGCGACCAACTCCTCGTACACGATCTTGACGATCTGCTCGGACGGGTCCACCCGCGCCAGCACGTCCTGGCCGACCGCCTTCGCCTCCACCTTCGAAATGAAGTCCGTCACCACCTGCAGGTTCACGTCGGCTTCGAGCAGCGCCCGGCGGACCTCCCGCAGCCCGTCGCGGATGTTGTCGGGCGTCAGCCGGCCGCGGCCGCGGAGCTTCTTGAGCGCGTCGCCCAGGCTACGGGTCATACCCTCGAACATCGCTGGCACCGCTCGACAGGGGGAAAGTTTCCAGTGTTTCTACAGAATACCCGGGGCCGCCACCTTGATGCCCTTGAGCGCCATCTTGAGCTGCTCGGGGTTGGGGGCGAACTCCAGGGCCACCGCCTTGTCGATGTGCTTCTTCTCGACCAGTTGGCGGAGGTTCTCGGTGAAGTCCACCATCCCTTCCAAAAACCCGATCTTGATGGCGTCGATCAATTTATCGTCTTTGCTCTTGAGAATGAGGTCGCGGATGGTCGGGTTGACGATCATGATTTCGTTGGTCGGCACCCGCTGCTTGCCGGGGATGATGCTCGGCACCAGCTTCTGGGCCACCACCGCTTTCAGGTTGAACCCCAAGCTCTGGCGGACGGCGTGGTGCATGCTCGGCGGGAACAGGTCGAGGATGCGGCTGATCGTACTGGCCGCCGTGCTGGCGTGAATCGTCCCGAACACGACGTGGCCGGTTTCGGCCGCGTGGACCCCGGCCTCGAACGTCTCCTGGTCCCGCATCTCGCCCACCAGGATCACGTCCGGGTCTTCCCGCACGGCGTGCTTGAGGGCGATGTGCCAGTCGGACACGTCCAGATACACTTCCCGCTGGTTGACCACGCTCATCTTGTCCGTGAACACGAACTCGATCGGGTCTTCGATGGTCAGGATGTGCAGGGCCTCCCGCTGGTTCATGTACTCCAGCATCGAGGCGATGGTCGTGGACTTGCCGCTGCCCGTCACCCCGGCCAGGATGACCAGCCCCTGGTCGTAGTGCGTCAGCAGCTCGATGGACGGCGGCAGGCCCAGGTTCTCGAACGTCGGGATGGTGGTGTTCACCCGCCGGGCCACCAGCGCCAGCTTGCCCCGCTGGCGGAACAGGTTGACCCGGAACCGGCACTCGTCGTTGCCGACCACGTGGGCGAAGTCGGCCCCGCCGGTCTCCTCGAACGTCTTCCGCTGCTTCTCATTCATGAGCGGGATGAGCAGCCGCTCCAGGTCGTCGTTACTCAGATCCTTGGTGGCGAACTTCTGGATCACCCCGCGGAGACGGCACATGGCCGGCAGGCTGGCCTTCAGGTGCAGGTCGCTGGCCTCGTGCTTCATGACCGACCGGAACAACTGGTTGGCCGGCGGCTCGCCCGGCATCGGGTCGGCCAGGGACAGGCCGGCGGTGGTGCCGCGGATCGGGTGCGGGCTGGCGTAGGCGTTGGCCGCGGCCGGGGCGGCCGGCGGCTTGTGGCCGTCGAGGGTCTTGGCCTCGACCGGCTTGGCCGCGACCGGCGGGGCGGTGACGGCGCGGGCCATCTTCGGGGCCGCTTCGGTGGACATGGGGTGCCCTCGGGGTCGGTCGGTCAGGGGTCGAGCAGCCGCACGGGGACGCCGTGCCGGTGGAGGTACGCCTTCGTCTCGGGGATCGGGTGTTCGCCGAAGTGGAAGATGCTGGCCGCCAGCGCCGCATCGGCCCCGGCGGCGAACGCCTGCCGCAGGTGTTCCGGGTGGCCGGCCCCGCCGCTGGCCACCAGCGGCACGCCCACCGCCCGGCCCACGGCTGCCAGCATCGGCAGGTCGTACCCGGCCTTGGTGCCGTCGGCGTCCATGCTGGTCAGCACGACCTCGCCGGCCCCGAGTTCGACCGCCCGCTCGGCCCAGGCGACGGCTTCGAGGCCGGTCGGCGTCCGCCCGCCGTTGACATGCACTTCCCAGACCTCGCGGCCGTCGCGGGTCACCCGCCGGGGGTCGATGTTGACCACCGTGGCACAGCGGCCGAAGGCGTCGGACACCTGGCGGATCAGCTCGGGGTTCTTGACGGCGGCCGAATTCAGGCTGACCTTCTCGGCCCCGGCCTGGATGAGCTGGCGGGCGTCGGCCACCGAGCGGATGCCGCCGCCGACGGTGAGCGGCATGAACACCTGCTCGGCCACCCGGCGGACGATGTCGGCCAGAATGTCCCGCCCCTCGTGGGAGGCCGAGATGTCCAGGAACACCAGCTCGTCGGCCCCCTGGTCCTGGTAGCGGCGGGCCACTTCGACCGGGTCGCCGGCGTCCCGCAGGCCGACGAAGTTGGTGCCCTTCACCACCCGCCCCCGGTCCACGTCCAGGCACGGGATAATGCGTTTCATCAGCATTGGGCTTATGCTACCCGCCGGCGGAGGCGGTCGCAACAACCGGCCGGGAAAGCCGAACGGCCCGACCGGGCACCCTGTGCCGGTCGGGCCGTTCGTGTGGACGGGGTTGACCCGTCGTCAGGCGGATCGCTGGGCGGCCACCCAGAGCATGTACGCCACCCGGTCGTGGAGCTGGGCCTTGGCGGCCCGCTGGGAGTAGGCCAGGTAGCCGTCCCGCCAGGCGTAGTAAAGCATGGCAATGGACAGTACAGCCAGGTTGCAGGAGACCAGTTGGACCATGGGAACACCCCGATTTCGCTGCCCGGAGCGACCTCGGCGGGCCGTTCTTCGGACACCTGCTACCTAGCTCACGCCCCGACGGGTGCAACCGCCGTCGCCGGGGAATGGGTGGATTTTACCGCCTGGGGTGTCGGAAACACGCGGGAAAATGCCGCACCGTCGGGAAGTCGGACGGCTACCCGACCGGGACCAGCTTCGGCCGCGGCACGGTGACCCCGACCGCCCCGCCGAACAGTGCCGCCAGCCCGGCGGCGTCCGGCTTCAGCCACTCGACGAGTGTCGGGTTCGGGCCGGTGGCCAGATACTCGGCCACCAGCCGGCCCATCGCGGCGTCGTAGTTCCACTTGCTGCCGGTGTGGGCGTAGCAGCGGCCGGGGTGCCGCCGCAGGTCGCCGTCGAACCGCTCGCCGACGTGGTACAGCTCGTGAACCACCGTGACGAGCTTCTCGCGGAACGGCAGGTCCAGGAACCGCGGCACCACGAACGTGACGAGATACAGCAGCTCCCGGCCGTCGAGGGTGTACCGCTGCACCTGGTACAGCCGGCCGCGAAGTTTTTTGGTGGCCGCCCCGTCGCGGAGTCGCAGCGGGGTGCAACGGGCTTGCAGGCCGAACGGGCCGCGGTTGCGAGCGGGCGTAATGGTCACGAGCAGCCGGGCCGGGTCAATGTGGGCGAATGCCGGAAGCCGTGCCGACAGGTCAGCCACGAGCCGGGTGAGTGCCGTCGTCAGGTCGAACGGGTCGCGGCTCATGCGGCCAGCCGGCGGGCGAATGCGGAGCCGTGGCAATGGTCGGCCGCCGACCCCGAACCGGCGTTCGAGCGGGTGGCGGGGCGGCGGGCGGAACATCGGCTTCATCTTACCGGCCGCACCGTCGGCGGATTCCGGTTAAACCTCCCGACCGGCGCGGCCGATAGGTATGGCAGAGACGAATACCCCGCGGGGCCGCCGGCGGGACTCACACGGAGGTGGGGCGATGGGCACGGCGAGCCGGCAGCTTCGCAACGGGGCGACCGTGTTGGGGCTAGGGATGGCCGCCCTGACCGGCTGCCAGACCTACCCGGCCGGGTTCGGCGGCATGACGCTGCCCTCCCCGCACTACCTCAAACACCAGCCGCAATACTTCCCGCCGGACCCGGCGTTCCCGCTCCAGCGGGAGCTGAACGCCATGCAAGACCCGGAAAGCCTGGGTCGCGGTGGCATCGGCGGGCCGCTGGCCGGCCCGGCCCCCGGGCCACAGGGCCAGTTGCAGCCGCCGCTGCCGGCACCGGGCGTGCCCACCCAGGTGCAGCCGCCGGCCCCGGTCGGCGGGGCGGCCAACCCGCCGGGCACCTCGCCGCCGCTCACCCCGGGCGCCGGCAAGTAGCCAGTCTTCCGAGCACGCCGCGCGAGCGGGGTGGGGCCCTCGGCCGAGTCGGACTTGCACGCCACTGGTCGCCACGCTATTCCACGGTCACGCGTGAGGGCGGTGGGGGACCGGGTCACGGACGACCCGCCCCCACCGCTGATTCGCGGCGAGACCACCGCTCATGGCGCTTCGACTGCGTGGTTTCGCGCTTCTGCTGGCGGTCGGGTGTACTGCCCCCGAGAAGATCGCTCCGCAGCGGTTCAACCCGTCGCTGCTGCCCAAACCGGACCTGTCGGCCAGCCCGACCGGCATGACCAAGCCGGCCAACCCGCCGGTGGACAACCGCGGCCAGACCCGGCAATCGACCCCGGCCCTGCCGGCATTGGACACCCCGGTGCCCGGCCAGAACCCGGCGACGAGTATGCCGGTGGTCGGCGGCAACCCGGCGGTGATCGTGCCGATTCCGTCCGGCACGCCGGTGTCCGGCCGCGGCTCGTCGTCTGGCGTCAACCCGATCTACACGCCGGCGGACATTCCGAAGTTGGCCGAGCCGGCGCCGCTCGGCAAGCCGATCGAAGTGATCCCGCTGCCGACCCCACAGCCGTCGAAGTGACGCCTCGTTCGTAGCCCGACGCGCTAGCGAGGGATAATCCTCGCTAGCGCGTCGGGCTACGAACGAGAAACCGCCGCACGATGCGGGCGGCTAGTTCGCCGGCCTTGAACCCGGCGTCGATGTTCACAACCGCCACACCGGCGGAGCAACTGTTGAGCATCGTCAGCAGGGCCGCCACCCCGCCGAAGGCGGTGCCGTAGCCGACGCTGGTCGGCACGGCCACCACCGGGCAGGCCACCAGCCCGCCCACCACGCTCGGCAACGCCCCGTCCATGCCCGCCACCACCACGATCACGTCCGCCTCGGCCAGCCGGTCGCGGTGCCGCAGCAGGCGGTGCAGGCCGGCCACCCCGACATCGCTGATTTGCTCGACCTTGGCCCCCATCACACGGGCCGTGTTCGCCGCCTCGCCGGCCACCGGCAAATCGCTCGTGCCGGCAGTCAGCACCAGCACATCCCCGGCCCCGCCCTGCCAGTTCGCGGCCGGTAGCCAGAAGGTGCGGGCGGTGCGGTCTTGCTCAGCGGCGGGAAAGTTGTCCGCGAGCAGGGCCGATTGCTCGGCGTTCACCCGGGTCACGAACGCCGACTGACCCGCAGCCGCCAGCCGGGCCACGGCCGTGGCCGTCCACTCCGGTGACTTGCCCTCACCGAACACCACTTCCGGGAAGCCGCACCGGGCCTCCCGCCCCAGGTCTAGCGTGGCGAAGCCGAGTTCGGCCACCGACGGGTCGAGCCGGGCGGCGGCCGATTCGACGGACTCCGCGCCGTCGCGGACGGCCGTCAGCAGTGCTTGCAGTTCCCGGGCAGTCATGGGGCCGTTGTACGCCGGACTTGAGCCGAAGTCGGCGGCCGGCGACTTCCCTCAAGCCGGCAGCCCGTCCGACCGATACCGACGGTAGGACCGTATCTGCTATCGCGGGGGCCGGGGACATGCACCGCCACTTGCTCGCCCTGGCGGCGGCCGTCACGCTGGTGTCGGTCGCGCCGTCGCAACCGCCGCCCGACCACACCCCGTCCACCAAGCGGAAGTTCACCCTGCCGGTACAGTTCGACCCGGAGAAGCGGAAGACCGTCCAGCAACTGCAACTGCTGGTGAGCCGGGACCAGGGCCAGACCTGGGCGGTGGAAGACGCCATCACCCCGGACAAGGACCACCTGAACTTCGACGCCAAGGACGACGGCGTGTACTGGCTGGCGATGATGATCCGCCACAAGGACGGCACCTGCGACCCGGCCGACCTGACGAAACTCACGCCCGACCGGGTGCTGAAATACCTGATCGACGCCACGCCGCCGGCCGTCCGGCTGACCACCGCCCGCCGGGACGGCGACGAGGTGGTGCTGGAATGGTCGGTCGAGGACAAGCACCCGAACGACCCGGCCACGACGGTCAGCTACAAGGCCGGCGGCGACTGGCAGCCGGTGCCGGCCGACGCCGTGAGCAAGCGGACCGCCCGGTTCCGGCCGGCGGCCCCGGGGCCGGTGTCGGTGCGGGTGAGCGTGCAGGACGCGGCCGGCAACCCCGGCGTGGTTATCAAGGAACTGCCCGGCGGAGCCGGCACGTCGGCCGGGTACACGCCGGCGGTGGTGACGGCGGCGGCCAACCAGGCCGGCGGCCTCGGCACCCCGCAACTGCCGACGCCGGTGCTGCCGTCGGTCGGCCCGAGTGCCCCGACCGGGCCGATCGTACCGGCCACCCCGGTGCCGGCCCCGGCCGCCCCGATTCTCACGCCGGTCGCACCGGCCCCACTGCCGCCGGCCCTGCCGCCCACACCCGTCAGCACGCCACCGTTGGCGGCCGCCCCGGCGTGGAACCCGCTGCCCGTGGCCGACGCCGGCCCGCCGCCGCTGGCCGTGTCGGGCGGCGTCGCCCCGGCGTTCCCGCCCACCGCCCCGCCGTCGGCCCCGGAACCCACCGGCCCGGTGCAGCACATCCGCTTCACCCAGTTTCAGCTCCAGTACCAGCTCGACGCCGGCCCGTCCGGGGTCAAACAGATCGACCTGTACGTGACCCGGGACGACGGCCGGTCCTGGACCCGCTGGAGCCAGCACGACGGCAAGGAGAACCCGCTGCGGGTCAACCTCCAGCCCCGCAGCGGCGGTTCGGTGGACGGCGACTACGGGTTCAAGCTGGTGTCGCTGAGCGGGGCCAACCTGAGCGACGACCTGCCCACCCCCGGCACCCCGCCGGACGTGCGGGTGCGGGTGGACACCACGCCGCCGCTGGTGAGCATCTGGCCGATCGCCGCCGACCCGGTCAACCGCGGGGCGATTCTGATCAAGTGGAAAGCCGAAGATGCGAACCTGTCGGAAGCGTCCGCCATCGGCATCGACTGGAGCGCGTCGCCGACCGGCCCGTGGACCCCGGTCGGCGGGGCCGAGCCGGGCAGCGTCAACCTGACACCGACGGCGGCCGGCCGGGTACCCAACCGCGGCACCTACTCGTGGCAACTGCCGCCCAACCTGCCGGGGCATCTGCTGTACTTCAAGTTCGTCGCCCAAGACCCGGCCGGCAACCGCTCGGAGGTGATCGCCCCGCCGCAAACGGTAGACCTAGTCCGGCCCCGCGCCCGCATCCAGAGTGTGGTGACGACCGCCGTCGGCCGGTAACGGTTGCGGGAGCGGTCGGAATGTTCCGCTCCGTCCGAAAACCCTGACGGCGCAAAATCCGGTTTGCCGGCCGCAGTTGCGGCGGAGTCGGCTATCGTTAAAGGTGGAATACTTCCCCCGACCGGCCTGGTTCGCCGATGAACGAGCGGGTTACTGACACCCTGGTAACGGCGACCGCCCGCGGCCTCACCGCGGGTCGGCTGGACGCGTGTCTGATTCACATTTATCCGACCGGCCTCGGCATCGGCCACCGCTACCCGCTCGGGGCGACGAGCCTGGTCCTCGGCCGGGGCGAGGCGTGCGAGATCCGCATCCAGGACAACTCGGTGTCCCGCCGGCACGCCCAGATCGAGCATCAGACTGACGGGTACGTGGTGCAAGACCTGGGCAGCACCAACGGCACGTTCGTCAACGACGTGGCCACGGCCGCCCCCCGCCGGCTCCGCGATGGCGACTACCTGCGGGTGGGCAACTGCATCTATCGGTTCCTGACCGGCGGGAACATCGAGACCGAGTACCACGAAGAGATTTACCGGCTGACCATCATTGACGGCTTGACCCGGATGCACAACCAGCGGTACGCGTTCGAGTTCCTCGACCGCGAGGTGGCGCGGTCGGCCCGGCACAAGCGGCCGCTGTCGGTGCTGCTGTTCGACATCGACAAGTTCAAGCTCGTCAACGACCAGCACGGCCACCTGTGCGGGGACTACGTGCTGCGGGAGCTGAGCGAACGGCTGCGGCCGGGGGTGCGGCGGGAAGACCTGTTGGCCCGGTATGGCGGCGAGGAGTTCGCCCAGGTGCTGGTCGAGAGCGACCAGTCGCAGGCGCTGGCGGCGGCCGAGCGGGTCCGCCGGACGGTGGCCGACACCCCGTTCCGGTTCGAGGACCGCGAACTGGCCGTGACGGTCAGCGTCGGGGTGGCGACCACCTGCGGGGACGGCGCCATGACCCCGACCAGCCTGCTCCGGGCGGCCGACGACAAGCTGTACGAGGCCAAACGGGCCGGCCGCAACCGGGTGGTCGCATGAACGCAGCCGTCTTCGACCGCACCGGCGAACCGGCCGACGTGCTGACCGTCCATGACGTGCCGCAGCCGACGCCAGGGGCCGGCGAGGTGCGGGTGCGGATGCTCCTGTGCCCGGTCAACCCGTCCGACCTCATGTACATCCGCGGCCGGTACACCGTCCAACCGAGCCTGCCGTGTACCCCGGGGTTCGAGGGCGTCGGAGTGGTTGAGGCGTCCGGCGGCGGGCCGCTCGGCTGGTGGCTCCGCGGCAAGAAGGTGTGCGTGCTGAACGACGCCCGCGGCAACTGGGCCGAGCAGACGATCGCACGAGCCAAGCAGTGCATTCCGGTGCCGCCGCACCTGACCGACGAGCAGGCCGCCGGCTTCTTCGTCAACCCGGCCACCGCCCTGGCCCTGACCCGGCATGTGCTGAACGTGCCGCCCGGCGAGTGGCTGTTGCAGACCGCCGCCGGTAGTGTCGTCGGCCGCATGGTGATCCGGCTCGGCCAGAAGCACGGCTTCCGCACGCTGAACGTGGTCCGCCGCCGCGAACAGGCCGACGAGCTGACGGCCCTCGGGGCCGACGCGGTACTGTTTGAAGGCGATGGCCCGCTAGACGAGCAGGCGCGGCGACACGCTCCGGCGGGTGTGCGGTTCGCCCTGGACGCCGTGGGCGGTGAGGTCGGCCGGCAGGTGGTCGAGTCGCTCGCCCCGGGTGGCACGCTCGTCGTGTACGGCGCCCTGTCCGGCGAACCGATGGCCGTTCACCCCCGCACCCTCATCACCGGCAGCAAGCGGGTGCAGGGGTTCTGGCTGGGCGACTGGGCCAAGTCCCGCCGGCTGCTGCAGAACCTGTGGCTCACCCGCCAGATCGGCCGGCTGATCGCCGACGGCACCCTGGCGGCGGCGGTCGGTGAGACGTTCCCGCTGGGCCGGGTGGCCGACGCCTGCCGGGCGGCCGAGGTGCCGGGGAAGCCGGGCAAGGTGCTGGTGCGGATCGCCGAACGCTGAGGTCGCGGCTGTCCACCCGCCGGGCCGGGTCTATCATCGCTCCATCGGGCCGCAGCCCGCCCGCCCTTTTCGAGACCGCCCATGAGTGCCGCGCCGGAGTACCGCCCCGGGCTGGAAGACGTCCCCGCCGCCAAGTCGGCGGTCAGCTTCATCGACGGCAAGCGTGCCCAACTGGAGTACCGCGGCATCCCGGTGGACGTGCTGGCCCGGGAGAGCAGCTTCGAGGAAACTGCCTGGCTGCTGCTCAAGGGCACCCTGCCCACCCAGCGGCAACTGGCCGACTTCGAGCACGCCCTGCGGGGCGCGCGGTCGCTGCACTTCCGGCTCAAAGACCTGATCCGCTGTATGCCGGCCGACGGCCACCCGATGGACGCCCTCCAGTCGGGCGTCGCGGCCCTCGGCATGTACGCCGAGACGCGGGACGTGTCCGACGCGGCCGCCAACTGGGCGGCCACGGTCCGGCTGCTGGCCGCCACCCCGACGTTGGTGGCGGCCTTCGCCCGGGTGCGACGGGGCGAGGAGATCATCGAGCCGCGGGCCGACTTGGACCACGCCGCCAACTTCTACTACATGCTGTTCGGCACCGAGCCGACGACGGCCGTGCGGAAGGTGCTGGACGCCGCTCTGGTGACGCACGCCGAGCACACCATGAACGCCAGCACGTTCACGGCCCGGGTGACGGCGTCCAGCCTGGCCAACCCGTATGCGGTGGTGGCGTCGGCCGTCGGCAGCCTGTCCGGCCCGCTGCACGGCGGGGCCAACGAGGAGGCGCTGGAGCAGTTCGAGCAGATCGGCGGGCCGGAGAACGTGACGGCGTGGCTGGACGCCGCCCTGGCCAAGAACCCGAAGTTCAAGGTGATGGGCCTGGGCCACCGGGTGTACAAGGTGAAAGACCCGCGGGCCAACGTCCTCCAGGAGCTGGCCGAACACGTGTTCGCCGAGACCAGCCGGCCGAAGAACTACGAGACGGCCCTGGAGCTGGAGCGCGTCACGGCCGGGGTGTACGGGCCGAAGGGCGTGTACCCGAATGTGGACTTCTACTCGGGCGTGGTGTACCAGGCCCTCGGCATCCCGACCGACGTGTTCACGCCGATTTTCGCCGTCGCCCGGGTGGCCGGCTGGCTGGCCCACTGGCACGAGCAGTTGCAGGGCAACCGCATCTACCGGCCGGAGCAGATTTACACCGGGCCGGAGCAGGTGGCCTACGTGCCGCTGGAGAAGCGGGCGTAAACTGGAACCGGAGTGACAGCGTGTCGTCGCTCGGGTACTTTGTCAGGGAGGGCGTGCGGCGGGTCGTGGTCGCCCGGGATGCCGGTTGGACGCACATTGACGCACTGATCGAAGTCGGCGGACAGCCGGATCAGCCAGCACGACTACCCATCGACGAGCTGTACATCGGCCGGGCGGTGGTGCTTCGTGACAGCCGGTACATCCGCGATGTCGAGTACCCGACGCTGATCATCGGGACGCCGATGCCGCCCATCGCCGGCCAGCCGATTCGGACAGCCGCACGGTTGAAGTACTTGACCGCCGCACGCTCTGCGCGGCTCCAGTGAGGTGGCCCGTGACCACAACCACTGCCGACCTCCGCCTCACACTCCGCTACCTGATCCACGAAGGGCTGACCGAAATCCGTGCGCTCGCTACCTTGCATGAGACATACGAGCAAATCGCCCACCTCGCCGACGTGCTGGAGTTTTTGCCACGCCACCTCGGTGACGACCGCGAGCCGAACTACGACGTGATCCTCGAACAGTTCGAGGGCTATGCCCAACGGTACCCGGAGTCGAGCGGTCAGCGGTACGTCGAGTTCCTGAGCGGCGGGCGAACCGTCCCCGACCACTATTAACCCCAAACCCCATGCTCGACCCCGCCTTCGTCCGCGACAACCTGGAAGCCGTCCGGGCCAACTGCCGCAATCGCGGCGTGACGGCCGACATGGACGCCGTGGTGCGGCTGGACGACGCCCGCCGGGCCGCCCAGCGGCTGTTCGACGACACACGGGCCGCCCAGAACCGCATCTCGGAACAGATCAAATCGGCCGGCAAGGACACGGAGCTACGCGACAAGCTGGTGGCCGAGAGCCGCAGCATGAAGGACCGGCTCGCCGCCTACGAGGCCGACTCCAAGCGGCTTGAGGGCGAGCTGCGGGCCGCACTGCTACCCATCCCGAACATGACCCACCCGGCCGCCCCGGTCGGCCACACCGACGCCGACAACCGGGTGGTCAAGGTGTCCGGCGAGCCGACCCGGTTCGACTTCAAGCCGAAGGACCACGTCGATCTGCTCAACAGCCTCGACCTTGCCGACCTGGAGGCCGGCACCAAGGTCGCCGGGCAGAAGTTCTATTACCTCAAGAACGAAGGCGCCCTGCTGGAACTGGCCCTCGTCCAGTACGCCACGCACCTGCTTGTGAAGAAGGGGTTCACCCCGGTCATCACCCCGGACCTGGCCCGCACCGAGGTGCTGGAGGGCGTCGGCTTCCTGCCGCGTGACCCGAACCCGGACACCCGCCAGGTGTACGCGGTGAAGGACACCGACCTGTGCCTCATCGCCACCGCCGAGATCACCCTCGGCGGGATGCACATGGGCCAGATTTTCGACGAGGACAAGCTGCCGCTGAAGTACGTCGGGCTGAGCCACTGCTTCCGGACGGAAGCGGGGGCCGCCGGCCGGGACACCCGCGGGCTGTACCGGGTCCACCAGTTCACCAAAGTCGAGATGTTTGTCTTCTGTACTCCGGAGCAGACGGACGCCCTGCACGAGGAAATTCGGCAGATCGAGGAGGAAGTGTTCGAGGGGCTGGGGTTGCCGTTCCGCGTCATCGACACCTGCACCGGCGACCTCGGCGGGCCGGCCTACCGCAAGTACGACCTCGAAGCCTGGATGCCCGGCCGCGGCAGCGGTGGGGCATACGGCGAGGTGACTTCGACGAGCAACTGTACCGACTACCAGGCCCGGCGGCTGAACGTCCGCTACCGGCCGAAGGGCCAGAAGGGGACGAAGTTCGTCCACACCCTCAACGGTACGGCGGTGGCCTGTACCCGGGCACTGGTGGCCATCTTGGAGAACTACCAGCAGGCCGACGGCTCGGTGATCGTGCCCCCGGCCCTGCGGTTGTGGGTTGGCAAGGACGTTATCCGTCGCTGACGCCAGGCGGTTTCTGGTTGCCCAGGTCTGGGAACCCGTTTACACTGTGAGGCGTCAGAAGTACTGCTAGTCTGCCTGCCAGTCGCCGCCCGCCGAACGGGTGGCGTTAGCCGGAGAGCGTGCTACGCTCCCCCTGTTCGTTGGTCGTCCGAGGCCCGGAATGCTCCGCCTGTCCGCCGCTTGCATCGGTCTGCCTGTACTGTGCGTCGCCCTCCTGGCGGCCGGGACCACACGCGACTTGGGTGCGGCTCCGCCGATCAAACCGGCGTCCGAGGTGGTGTTCCAGGACAAAGTTACGCCATTCCTCAACACGTATTGCAACACTTGTCACAACAGCGACAAGAACGCCGGGGGCGTTGCCCTGGACGTGTACACGTCCGCCGCCCACGCCAAGAAAGACCCGAAGGTGTTGGAAGCGGTGGTGCGGGTGGTCGAAGACGGCTCGATGCCGCCCAAAAAGGCCAAGGCCCAGCCGGCGAAGACCGACCGCGAGATGCTGCTGAAGTGGGTGGGCGATCTGAACACGGTGGACTGCACCGCCCCAAAAGACCCCGGTCGCGTCACCCTCCGCCGGCTCAACCGGCACGAGTATAGTCACACCGTCCGCGACCTACTCGGCCTCCAGTACAGCGCCGGCGAAGACCTACCGGCCGACGACGTGGGGTACGGGTTCGACAACATCGGGGACGTGCTGTCGCTGCCGCCCATCCTGCTGGAGAAGTACCTGTCCGCCGCCGACAAGGCGTTGGACGCCGCCCTGCCGGCCAGCCTCGACCCGATCGCCGCGGACACCCAGAAGTTCCGCGAGCCGCCGGCCCTCCAGGTCATCCCGCGGTCGGCGTTCAACCGCGACGGCACGAAGCGGAAGATCGTCTTCACCACCGAAGGGTCGGCCTTCCTGGCCAAGCACAACATCCCGGCGAAGGGCAAATATACGGTCCGCGTGACGGCCTGGGGGAAGGCGGCGGACGGCCAACCGGCCCGGCTGGCCGTCCGCGTGGACGGGAAGGATGCGAAGGTGCTGGACGTGACGGCGGCCGAGGCCGACGCCAAGCCGGTGGAAGCGACGCTGGACATCGAGGCCGGCGACCACCGCATAGCCGCGGCTTTTGCTAACCCGTCACCCGAATCGGCCATTGACAAGAGGATGCTCGGCGTTCGCCTGGTGGAAATCATCGGGCCGGTCGGCGGCGGCGTGAAGCCGCTGACCGACGGGGCCAAGCGGGTGCTGATCAAGTTGCCGGCGGGCAAAACTGACGAAAATGCCGCCGCCAAAGTGGTGCTGAGCGAATTCGCCCGCCGGGCCTACCGCCGGCCGGTGCAGCCGGCCGAGGTGGACCGGCTGATGCAGCTTTACAGCGTGGCCGCCGGCCAGGGCGACCCGTGGGTGAAAGCCCTGCGGCTGCCGCTCAAGGCGGTGTTGGTGTCCCCGCAGTTCCTGTTCAAGGTGGAGGCCGACCCGCCGGCCGGGGTTGCGACCAAACCCGTCACCGGCTTCGAGCTGGCCGTCCGGCTGTCGTACTTCCTGTGGAGCGCCCCGCCGGACCAGCAACTGTACGACGCCGCCCAACGGGGCGACCTCCGCAAGCCGGATAAGCTGAAAACCGAGATCGGCCGGATGCTCAAGGACTGGCGGGCCGAGGAGTTGGGCCAGCAGTTCGCCAGCCAGTGGCTGAACCTGCGGTTGCTGGACACCGTTGCCCCGGACGAGTCTCTGTTCCCCGGCTTCGGCGACGTGCAGTGGGCGGCCGGCGAGGAGACCCGGCGGTTCTTCAACCACATCGTCAAGGAAGACCGGCCGATCCTGGAACTGCTGGACGCCAACTACACCTTCGTGAACGCCGCCCTGGCCAAGCACTACGGCATGAAGGGCGTGTCAGGCGAGAATTTCCGCAAGGTGGACCTGCCGGACCGCCGCCGTGGTGGCATCACCACGATGGTGTCAGTGCTGGTGATTTCCAGCAATCCGACCCGCACCTCACCCGTCAAGCGGGGTAAGTGGCTGTACGAAAACATCCTCGGCCTGTCGGCACCGCCGCCGCCCGCGGACGTTCCCGAGCTGCCGTCGGTCGGCCAGATCAAGGGTACCGTCCGCCAGCAGTTGGAGCAGCACCGCAGCAACCCGGCGTGCGCGTCGTGCCACGCCAAGCTGGACCCGCTCGGGTTTGGGCTGGAGAATTTTGATGCGGTCGGCCGCTGGCGGGACAAAGATAACGGTAAGCCGGTGGACGCCAGCGGGGTATTGCCGGACGGGGCCAAGTTCGACGGGCCGGAGGGGCTGCGGAAAACCCTCGTCGGCAAGGCCGACCAGTTCCGCAAGTGTCTGGCTGAGAAGCTGTTGACGTTCGCCCTCGGCCGCGGGCTGGAGTATTACGACAAGTGTGCGGTGGACGAGATCGTGGCCCGGACGAAGGCGGGCGGGGACAAGTTCTCGGCCCTGGTGGCGGCGGTGGTGGACTGCGACCCGTTCCAGAAACGTGCCGGCAAACGGAGCGAGTGACCATGACCCAGACGCCGATCAGCCGCCGCATTGCCCTCCGCGGCCTGGGCACGATGGTGGCCCTGCCGTGGCTGGAGTCGCTGGCCGCGGCCGCGGGGCCGGTGGCGGCTGCCGCCGGCGGGCCGCCACGGCGGCTGGCTTTTGTATATGTGCCTAACGGCGTGGTCATGCCCGACTGGAAGCCGGCCGCCGCCGGCAAACTCGGCACGCTGCCGGACATTCTGAAGCCCCTCCAGCCGTACACCAGCCACCTGAATGTGCTGAGCGAGCTGACGCTGGACAAAGCCCGGGCCAACGGCGACGGCGGGGGCGACCACGCCCGGGCCATGTCGTCGTTCCTGACCGGCCGGCAGGCCCGCAAGACCCACGGGGCCGACATCCGCATTGGTCAGTCGGCCGACCAGCACGTGGCAACTGCCGTCGGCGACAGCACTCGATTCCCGTCAATCGAGCTGGGCATCGAGCGGGGCCAGCAGGCCGGCAACTGCGACAGCGGCTACTCGTGTGCGTACTCGTCCAACCTGTCCTGGCGGGGCGAGGCCAGCCCGAACGCCAAGGAGACCGATCCCCGGCTGGTGTTCGAGCGGCTGTTCGGCGAGGGGGACGCTAAGGACATGGCCGCCTCCCGGGCCAAACGGGAGCTGTACAACAAGAGCGTGCTGGACTTCGTGGCGGCCGACGCCAAGTCACTGACCGGCACCCTCGGCGGCGGCGACAAGCGGAAGCTGGACGAGTACCTGACGGCGGTCCGGGAGATCGAGGTCCGCATCGAGAAGGCCAAGAAGGCGGCCGGCAGCAAGCCTTCGGCCAAACCGGACATGGCCGTCCCGAGCGGCACCCCGAAAGAGCTGACCGACCACGTCCGCCTCATGTGCGACCTGATGGTGCTGGCCTTCCGCACCGACACCACCCGGGTCATTACCCTGCCGTTTGCCAACGACGGGAGCAACCGCTCGCACCCGTTCATCGGGGTGACGGAAGGCCACCACGAGCTGAGCCACCACCAGCGGAACGAGGACAAGCTGGCCAAGATCAAGAAGATCAACACCTTCCACGTCGAGAACCTGGCCTACCTGGTCGGCAAGATGCAGGCGGTGAAGGAGGCCAACGGCACGACGCTACTGGACAACAGCCTGTTGGTTTACGGGTCGGGCATCGGCGACGGCGACCGGCACAACCACGACGATCTGCCGATCCTGCTGCTGGGTAAGGGCGGCGGCAGCGTCGAGGCCGGGCGGCACCTGGTCTTCCAGAAGGAGACGCCACTCATGAACCTGTACCTGTCGCTGTTCGACCGCATGGGCGCCCCGACCGAGCGGTTCGGCGACAGCACCGGCCGGCTGAAGATTTGACCGCCGGTTCGTAGCCCGAAGCGCGAGCGAGACCGATACTCACAGTGAATATCGGTCTCACTCGCGCTTCGGGCTACGAACTAAGATTCACGGCAACAGCTTCCGCTTGCGACAGGCTTCCATGTAGGCGGCCTCGAACTCGACCGGCACGAACAGGTCGCCGGTCAGCCGTAGCGGCATGGTCGGGAGTTGGTCGCCGAGCGAGAAGCCCGCCTTCCACACATCAATCTGGGGATCGAAGGCCCGCTGAGTTGGACGGTACGACACGGCATACAAGTCTGTGTCGGTGTCAAATTTGTAAGCTTGCGACGCCCCGATGAGGTCGATGAGTTCGTCGTGTAGGTTGGCCCGTCGGTCGGTCACGGTGTCGAGTACCACCACGCTCACCCCGCTGTACAGATAGTCCGCCAGCTTACTCACGAAGGCCCGGCGGCTGCCCGGCCGGTCCTTGTTGGACGGGCTGACAAGCTCGATCGCGCCGACCAGGGTGGTCGGGCCGTCGCCGAGAAACACCCGCAACTCGGTGGCCGCCGCGTACTCAAACGGCATCGTGTCGGACGCCGGCGGCGGGCGGTAGCCAGTTGTTGTTCCGTCATCCGGCAGACTCTCGACCTCGTATGTAGCGATATCGATCTCGGCCGCCGGCCCGAGGTGGACCGAGTCGAGGGCGACATACCCGCCCGGCAGCCGGGCGTTCAGCGACGCGGTCAGCTCGCCGAGTAGTCCCGAATGCATGCTGGCCCACGGCAGTCTCGACTTGAGTGGCGGGCGGTGGTGGTCGAGCAGCGGCATGTTGCCTCCTACCACGCAGCCTACCCGGTCACCTGCCGCTTCGCCACGCGGACGGCGCACGCCACCGGCGCGTTGCCCAGCCAGGCGTCCCACGCCCCGTGGTCGGACACGTCCACCCCGTCGGCCGTCGCCCGCGTCTGCAAGTCGGCCTGTAGCGCATCCAGGAACGTCAGGTCCATCAGCTCCGGGTGGCGGGTCAGGCTGCCGTGCAGCACCCGGTACACCAGTTTGCGTTCGCCCAGCGGGTAGTCGGTCACGGCGGTCGTCCTCGGTGAAGGTCGGCACATTTTACCGGCCCGGCCGCCTAGAATGCGTCACACCCCGCCGTGACCGCCCGCCGAGGATCAGCGTTGACCAGCGCCACCCGCCCGACCACCCTCCAAGCCCTCCGTGACAGCGGCTGGCAGTCGAAGACCGTCAAGACCGAGCTTCGAGACAACTACCTGTCCGCCCTCAAGCGGGGCGACGAACTGTTTCCCGGCATCGTCGGGTACGACGACACCGTCATCCCGGAGCTGACCGTCGCCGTGCTGGCCGGGCACGACATGCTGTTCCTGGGCGAGAAGGGCCAGGGCAAGAGCCGCCTTATGCGGTCACTGGTCCGGTTCCTGGACGAGGCCGTGCCGTACCTGGATATCCCCGGCAGCCCGGTCCACGAAGACCCGTACAAGCCGATCACGTCGGCCGGCCGCAAG
Source organism: Fimbriiglobus sp. (assembly GCA_043787415.1). Taxonomy (GTDB): domain Bacteria; phylum Planctomycetota; class Planctomycetia; order Gemmatales; family Gemmataceae; genus JAXMAZ01. The sequence continues at coordinate 30,490 of JAYVUZ010000265.1, forward strand.
CTCCTCGCCGAGACGCCGGCGGACCGGGTGCCGATCGCCTGGTGGCCGCGGGACAAGCGGTACGCCGAGCGGCTGGCGCCCGGGACCAAGTTCGCCGACATCATCGGCGAGATCGACCCGGCCAAGCTGGCCCAGGGCACCAGCATGGGGGCCGAAGACGCCCTGCACTTCGGCCTCATCCCGCGGATGCACCGCGGCCTGTTCGCCATGAACGAGGTGCCGGAACTGGACGAGCTGATTCAGGTCGGTCTGTTCAACATCCTGGAAGAGCGGGACGTACAAATCCGTGGCTACCCGATCCAGTTCGACCTCGACGTGCTGGTTCTGTTCAGCGCCAACCCGACCACCTACAACCGCTCCGGCAAGGTGATCCCGCAGCTCAAGGACCGCATCGGCTCGCTCATCCAGACGCACTACCCGGCCGACCGGGCGCTGGGCGTGCAGATCACCGAGCAGGAGGCGGGCATCGACCTGGGCGGCGAGTTCCCGGTGCTGGTGCCGCTGTTCATGCGGGAGATCGTCGAGCAGGTGAGTGTTTCGGCCCGCAAGTCGAAGTACGTCGATCAGGCGTCCGGGGTAAGCGCCCGGTTCAGCCTGGCCAACTACCGGACCATGGTGGCGTCGGCCCGCCGCCGCGGGGTGGCCCTCGGCGAGAAGCCGAGTGTCTGCCGGATCAGCGACCTGGCCCACCTGCCGGCGTCGTCCCTCGGCAAGCTCGAACTCGACCTGATGGGCACCCACCAGATGGGCGAGAAGCAGGTGCTGGAGGCCATCGTCGCCGAGGCCGTGGGCACCGTGTTCGAGGAGTACGTGGAGGGGAATGGGCTGGCCGAAATCGCCGAGGTGTTCGGCAAAGGCGTGAAGATCGAGGTCGGGGACTTGCTGCCGTCCGCCGAGTACGCCAAGCGGCTCAAGCGTGCCCCCAAGGCGTGGGAGAAGGCGTTCGAGTTGAACGTGTCCGAGAGTGAGGCGGTGCGGGCCAGTTGCGTCGAGTTCGTGCTGGCCGGGCTGTACGCCACGGACCGCATCAGCCGGGCCACCAAACATGGTAAAGTGGTGTACGAGACCTGACAGAAGCCGGCCTCCGGCGGCGGTCTAGTCTCACCAGCCCCGAGGTCGCCATGACCGCCCCACAGCTCGAACTTACCCCGGTCCGCCCGGCCGTCCGGTCGGACGCCCCGTGTTCACTCGACCTACTGGTGACGGTCCGACCGCCGACTTTGGCAAACGCCGTCCGGCCGCCGCTCAACCTGGGGCTGGTCCTCGACCGCTCCGGGTCGATGGGCCAGGCCAAGAAGATCGGCTACGCCCGGGAGGCGGCCGGGTTCGCCGTCCGGCAACTGACTGCCGCCGACCGGGCCAGCCTCACCGTTTTCGACGACGCGGTGGAGACGCTGGTCCCAAACGCGACGGTCGGCTACGCCCTCACCGAACTGCTGAGGAAGATCGCCGCAGTCGAGCCGGGCGGTAGCACCGCCCTGCACGGCGGCTGGCTCGAAGGCGCCCGGCAGGTGCGTGCCGGATTCATGACCGGCGGGCTGAACCGGGTGGTGCTGCTGTCTGACGGGCTGGCCAACGTCGGTATGACCGAGCCGGACGCCATCGCCACCGACGTCCACCGGCTGAGCAAGGAAGGCGTCGGCACCAGCACGCTTGGGCTGGGCGACGACTACAACGAGGTGCTGCTGGAGGCGATGGCCCGGGCCGGCGACGGCAACTACTACTACGTCGAAGACCCGGCCCAACTGCCAGCCATCTTCGCGGCCGAGCTGGCCGGGCTGGCGGCGACCGTCGGCCGGGACGTGAGCCTGAGCATCGACCCGGGGCCGGGAGTCACCGTCGCCGACCACCTGAACGACTTCGACCGCCTGCCGGACGGCCGGCTTAAGCTGCCGACGCTCATCGCCGGGATGCCGGTGTACGGGGTGGTGCGGCTGAACCTGCCGGCCGCCGCCGCCTCGCTGGCGGTCGCCACCGTCACGCTCAATTGGACTGCCGACGGCACCACCCACCGCACGACCGCCGGCGTCACCCTGCCGGCAGTCAGTGGGGCGACCTGGCACGGGCTGGCGGCGGTGGTGCCGGTGCAGGAGCGGGCGGCGGTGCTGCTGGTGGCCCGGCACAAGCGGGCGGCCACCGCCGCGTCGGCCGCCGGCGACCGTTCGACCGCCCGCAAGTGGCTGGCCGAGGCACGGGCGGTGCTCGCCGCCGCCCCGGCGACGCCGGAACTGGTGCGGCAGGCCGAGGCGTTAGCCCGGATGGAAAACCTGCTACACACCGGCCAGCACGAGAAGTTCCGCAAGCGGGGCCGGTACGAGGCCTACTCCGACAGTCACAGCCGGCCGCTGCGCTGAGGCTCCCTACTACCGCTTCGGGCTGACAGGGGACCGCTCGCCCAGCAGCCCGGCCAGGGCGTCGGTGCCGAGCCTGTGAGCCTTACCGCCGACCTCGACCTCGTACAGCCCGTCGAGCGGCTGGTGGGCCACGATCCGCACCGCCGCGCCCGGCACCAGCCCCAGCTCCTGCCAGCGGCGGAGCCGGTCCGGGCGGTCGTCCTGCACTTCCCGCAGCACCGCCCAGTCGCCGGCGTGGAGTGCGGTCAGCGGCACCAAGGCGCGTCGCGGGAGTTCGCCGGCGGCCGTCGGGATGGGGTGGCCGTGCGGGTCTTCGCCGGGTTCGCCCAAGTGGGCGGCGATGGCCTGCTCCAGCCGCGGCGACAGGGCATGTTCCAACGCCTCGGCCTCGGCGTCCACCTCGCTCCAGTCCAGTCCCAGCACCCGCGTGAGGAACAGTTCCACGAGCCGGTGGCGGCGGATCACCCGGCGGGCCTCCAACACGCCGGCGGCCGTGAGCTGCGTGCCGGCCCCCGGCGAGTAGTCCGCCCAGCCCGCCTCGGCCAGCCGCCGCAACATGCCGGTGACGGACGGGGCCTTCACGGCCAGCCCGGCGGCGATGTCGGCCGGCCACACCCGGGCGTCGGCCCCGCCGAGGCGGTGGATGGCCTTCAGGTAGTCCTGGACGGCGGCCGACGGCTGACTCACGACACGCCCCCCGCCAGGTCGGCCAGCACCGCCGCCGCCGCCCGGTCGCACGCCCCCGGCACCGCCACGCAGCCCCGCAGCGCCCGCAGCTCTTCGACAACCGCCGCCCGCGCCGCCGGGCGGGTCAGCCACGTCACCAGCGGCCCGGCGATCCGCTCCGGCGCCCACGCCGCCCCGGCGACCTCGGGAAACAGCTCCCGCCCGGCCAGCAGGTTCACCAGACTCACGTGCTGGCGGTCGGCCACCCGCCGGGCGACCGTCTCGAACAACTTCGACATTTTGTACACCACCACCGTCGGGAGCAGGTCGTGCAGCAGTTCCAGCCCGACCGACCCGGACACGGCCATCGCCACGGTCGCCGCCCGGATGATCTCCGGCGTCCGGCCGACATGCACCTCGGCCGGCAGCCCACTCCCGACCAACTCCTGCCGGATGGCCGCGGCGTGCTTCTCCCGGAAGGCGGCCACCAGGAACCGCACGCCCGGCACCGTCTGCCGCACTTGGGTGGCCGCCGCCAGCATCATCGGCACGTTGGCGGTCACTTCTTGCGACCGCGACCCGGGCAGCACGGCCACCACCGGCCCGCCTTGCCGGGCCTGCACCCATGCGTCGTCCACCGGGCGGGTCGCCAGCTCGTCGAAATACGGGTGGCCGACGTAGTCGGTGTTCACCCCACGGCCGCGGTACCACTCGTCCTCGAACGGCAGGGCGGTGAAGACCGTCCGCACCCACGCCTTCATCTTCCAAACGCGGGAGCCGTGCCAGGCCCACAACTGCGGCGGCACGAACCAGTACACCGGCACCCCGGCCCGGTGCGCCCGCTTGGCCAGCGCGAAGTGGAACCCCGGGTAGTCCACCAGCACCACCGCGTCCGGCGTGTGGCGGCGGAAGTACACCTCAGACTGGCGGGCCAGCTTGAAGAACTGCGGCAGGTGGCGGACCACTTTGCCGAACCACATGACGGCCAGGTCGGTGAGCGGGTAGCGGAGGTGGACGCCGGCCGCCCGCATCCGGTCGCCGCCGAGGCCGACCAGCTTCGCGTCCGGATTTCGGGCGAGCAGGGCGCGAGACAGGTTGGCGGCGTGTAAGTCGCCACTCGGCTCGCCGGCGCTCAGAAAGATGTGCGGGGCCATGTGTGGTGGGAGCCGCGACCGCCAGGGAGCGTCTGGCTAGACGCTCCCTGGCGGTCGCG
>JAYVUZ010000266.1:0-3588 GCA_043787415.1 Fimbriiglobus sp.
CGGCGTAGCCGGCCTGTTCTGGGCGTTCGCTGCCCTCGCTCGTCCGGCCTGAGCGACCAAGAAGCCGCTCACCAGTCCCTACGCTGAGGCCACTACCCAAGACGGCGTGACTTCCGCCCTCCAAAGAGACCGGATACGACCCACCCGACCAGTGCCGCAGTTTACCATCTAACCCGGCGAGTGGTGGCACTCGGGTTGGGAGGGCGGGCTTACCACGTTCGGTGGACAAAAGTGGCGGCTCGCTCCATAAAGCGATCACATCGGGCGACGCTTGACCGACGCTGCGTCGCCTACTGGCCCACCCCATCAGTTGCTGCCACAGTGAACCCGGTGTCGCCGCACCGTTTCGGTGTCGGCTGGACCGCTCGACCATCGCCTGGCAGGTCAGGGTCAGGACACTGCTCCCCGGGTCGTCGGCCAACACCTCGGCGTACTTGCCAGGCCACCGGGCCGGCAGTTGTGGTCCGTCCATCAGTAGCGCGATGAGCAAGTTCGGGCCGACCGCCCAGACTACCTTCTGCACCGGTTCAATCCGGGCCAAGTCCTCGCAGATGAGTGAAGTGATGCTGGCGCCCGGCCGGAACACCCAGAACGAACACTCCCGCCCCTCGACGTCGATGTTCTCCCACCAATCCGGGCCGACCTCCAGCCCGCCCGGGTCGTCGGTCCCGCCACGGCCGTGGTCCAGTCCGTAGGTGGCCAACTGACCTGCGTCCACCCGCCAGCGGTGGTGCTTCGACTGCCGCCAATGGTAGTCGTCGTACAGATACGTCTTGCCATCAGTCCGCTTGTCAAAGAGTACCCCGTACAGCCGGTTTCGGGCCGCCCGTCCGTTGCTGGCCGGGTCGAGGACGCCGGCCAGAAACACCTCCAGCGTGGACTGGCCGTTGAGCCGTTCGGCGATCGGGCGGATCATGTCCTCCCGCAGAGCCAACTCCGGCAGGACAACGATGTGAACCGGCTGACCGTAACGCTTCTCTGCGGCCATGATGAGTGGCAGTAAAAAGGCGTCCACGAACTCATCCGGGCTGACCGGCGGGTCGGTCAGCCCGCGGCCAGTTCGCAGCCAGCGCTGCTCAAGGTCGAAGAACCGTGCCGGGTTGTTGGGGTCGTGCGGGGTGCAACGCGGCCCGGGGGTGACCGTGTTCGCGGGCAGAGCATACGGGAAGGGCACGAGGAGCACATTTAGCGGCTCCACGCCGGCTGTCCGCCCGGCGTACTCCTTAGGGGCGAGGGCGTAGATCCACTTGGTCCGCACCTCGGTCAGGGGCGGGAGCAGGGCAATGTGGTGTGAGAGGTTGTTGAGGGTGCAGCCGACTTGGGAGGTTTGGGTCTTCGGCTGGACGCACGCTTCGGCCGCCGTCACTGCCCGACACTGGCTGTACGGCGTGTACGGCAGGAACGGTCGGATGGGGTCGGCAAACCCCTGCACCCGCACCTCGCCTGGGTCGAGCATGGCAGCCACATACCGGCGGAAGTCCCGCTGCACTTCGTCCCGCTGGAAATCCTCCCGCACCCGCACCTCGTTGTACCGGGCATACTGAGCGTACAACACGTTGTCTAAGCTCGGGACATCCGGCGGGTCGGGGGGCGAGATGAATCCGAACCCGGCCGCTGCCTCGTCCGCCGCAATCGTGAGGTACAAAGCCGCGTCCCACCACCGCGGGCAGTCGCCGCCGCGCTGCTCCACCGATTCATTGCCGTAGTCCACCACCAGTTCCCACCAACAGCCGGACAGCGTCGACTCGGTGTACAGCCACCGATACCAGCCTTCGAGTTCGTCGTTCGGCGGAGAGCCGGTCCCCGGCGGCCGCCCCCATCGCTCACCCTCTGTCTGTACCCGTGCAAGTCGATCGGCTGAGAAGAATGGGTCAGTCATCCCGCCCATGTACCGCGGGTGGGCGTAGCAGCCGGCCGCGTTCACCAAAGTTGCTGCCACCGCGAACGCGTCCGCCGGCCATTGTGGTAAGGTCCGCCAAGCGACCCGACCCGTCGGATCGGCCGACGGCGAGGATAGTGGTTTGCCGGTCCGGATGACATCAGATCGCGGATTCGTGCCATACGGCATCAGCCGGTAAATCACGTCGAAGACTGTAGGCATGACGGCGAGTGGTCCGCGTGTGGATTGGGATATCACACTTATACCCCAGTCCAACCTTCACTCAAAGAGAATGCCGACGCCCATTTGCTGTCGTCGCCACCGCCCCACCACCTTGGCCCTGCGCGAACCCCGCCGCTGTAACCACCAACAACACGCCGCCTATCCGCCCTCACTTGCCGGCCGGCGGCACCGCCCCCGGGGCCATCAGCTTGACCGCCTGCTCGATCAGCTCCTTCAGCTCCTTGTCCGGCGTGGCCGCCGCCACCTGCAACAGGTCGGCCGTCGCCTTGCGGCCGTCGGTGCCCATCTTCAGCACGCACATCACCGCCGCCCGGCTCACCTCCCCCTCCGGGGCGTGCAGCGCCGCCCGCACCTCGTCCAGCGCCCGCGGCGAGATCGGCGGGCCGAGCAGCGTCAGGGCCGTCAGCCCCTGCACCCGCACCCCCCGGTCGGCCGACGTGACGGCCGCCGTCAGCTCCTTCACCGCCACCGGGGCGTGCCGGTCGTCGTACATCAGGGCCAGGGTGTGCAGCCACAGCCGCAGGGCCGGCTCCCGCTCGCCTGGCGCCTTGTCCGTGCCCGGGGCCAGCCGGGCCAGCACGGCGTCGATGTGCGGCTGGGCCTCCTTCACGTAGTCGGCCGGGTCTTTCGGCGTCGGCGGGCCGATCAGGAGCAGCGACTGGATGGCCTCGCTCCGCACGGCGCTGCTGGCGTCCTTGAGCAGCAGGTTGAGCTGGGTGCGGGCGGTCGGGCTGGACGCCCGCTTGAGCTGCGGCGGCTGGCCGGCGGCGGCCGGCTCGTACACCGCCAGGCCGACCCGGCCGAGGGCCGCCGCCGTCGCGTCCCGGGTCTCCCAGGCCGGGTCGGTGACGAGTGTCACCAGGGCGTCCAGGGCCACGTAAGCGTCGGTGCCCATCGCCCCCAGGCACTTGGCGGCGTGCAGCCGGACGACGCTGCCGGGGGACGTGTTCTTGACCGACGCCCGCAGGGCCGTGGCCGCCTTGGGGATGTCGGCCCGGTTGTCGAACCCGACCATGGCCAGGGTGAGGATGGCGTTCACCCGCACCCCCGGGTCGGGGTCGTCGAGGGCGGCGAGGAGCTGCTTGCCGGCACCGCGGGCGGCTACCGGCCCGAAGTACGGCAGCGTCCGCACGGCCTCCCACCGGCGGGTCGGGTCGGGGCTGGTCATCTCGGCGATGAAGTACGAAATGGCCTTGCCGCCGATCTGCTGGGGCCACTCGATCGGCTTGTCCGGGGTGAGTTTGGCGGCGACCGCCGGCGGGGCGGCCGCCGAGCTGGGCGGGGGCTGGGCCGCCGGCGGCTGGGCCAGCCCGAGGGCGATTCCGACCCAGGCGCAGAACATCGGCGGCTCCTTCGGCGGTCCCGTCCACCTTACCCGGCCGGCCGGCGAACCCGCAACCCGGGCTGCCGTCGTCTGGTGAGAGCCGCGACCGCCAGGGGGTTCAGCGGCACACCGGGCACTCCAG
>JAYVUZ010000267.1:0-11843 GCA_043787415.1 Fimbriiglobus sp.
TAGGTCGTGAAGCGCGTCGTACAGCGGACGCAGGTACGGGTCGACTTTTTCGCTCAGATTGCCCGGCAGGAAGCCGAGCCGCTCGCCGGCCTCGACGGCCGGCCGCACCAGCACCAGCTTCTTGACGGCGTGAGTGCGGAGCAGCGTGACCGCCCAGCCCACCGCCAGGTACGTCTTGCCGGTGCCGGCCGGGCCGACCGCAAGCACAATGTCGTGCGTCTTGAGCGCCTGGACGTACCGCCCCTGGCCGTCGGTGCGGGGCCGCAAGGCCTTGCCGCCGGCGTCGCTGGTGCCGAGGCTCACCGGCCCGCCCCGCTGGTCGCCCCCGCGGACCACCTCCAGCACCGCCTTCACGTCCTCAGCGGTCAGTTTGCCCTGCTTCCGCAGCACGGTCCGCAGTTGGGCGAAGGCGCGTTCGCCCTGTTCCACTGCCGACTCGACGCCTTCCAGTTGCAGGGTGTCGCCGCGGGCGACGACCTTCACCCCGAGGGCGTCCCGCACGGTGCGGAGGTACTGATCGCGGGGGCCGAACAGGATGACCGCCTCCTCCCGGCTGTCCAGGGTGAGGGACTTGGTCACGGGCTGGGGGTCAGACATAGAGCGGTTCACCGCGGAGGGGCGTAGTGCAGACACCGGACGACGTGTTAGGTTACACGAAAATGGGTTGCGTGGGGCACGGTTCACCGTGCCGCGCGGCCGGGCGGGAGCGGCACGGTTAACCGTGCCCTACAGGCTGAACCAGAGGTAGGCCACCGGGGCGGCGAATAGGATGCTGTCGATCACGTCCAGCACGCCGCCGTACCCGGGGATGGCGGCCGAGGCGTCCTTCACCTGGGCGTCCCGCTTGAGCAGCGACTCGAACAGGTCGCCGAGTACGCCGACGGTGCCGACGACCACCCCGAAGGCGGCGGCTTCGAGCGGGCCGTGGGGGAACAGCGGGGCGGCGTAGCCGATGCCGACGGCCGTGCCGGCCGAGGCGACCAGGCCGCCGGCGAAGCCTTCCCAGGTCTTCTTCGGACTCAGTGTCGGGGCCATCGGGTGCCGGCCGAATGCCCGGCCGGTGAAGTACGCCCCGATGTCGCACACCTTCGGTACGAAGATGGTGGCCAGCACGGCCCACGGGCCGGCCACGGGCAGCCAGACGAGCTGCACGAGGAACGACGGCAGCACCCCGAGGTAGACCAGTGCGAACACGGTGCCGATCAACCGGCCGGTGGACGTGCCGTCGCCGGCGTACGCCAACACCTCCCGGGTGGCGGCCACCAACATGAGGGCGGTGAGGGTGAGCAGCACGGCCGGCCACGGAGACGGGGCAACTGGTTTGAACACGGACGGGGCTTGCGTCCAGTTGGCGACCAGAACAGTCAGTACGCCGAGGGTGGTGAGCCAAACCCGCGGCCGGACGGCCGGCACGATCAGGTAGCGGAGCTCGCGGACGGACGCCACGGCCACCAGCATGACAAGCACGAACAGGCCGGGGTGGTCGCGGCCGGTGTCTAGGAGCAGCAGCCCGAGGGCGGCGGCGGCCATCGGGAAGCCGACCAGCAGGCGGTACTTCAGCACGCCGGCCCCTGCCTGTTGTCCAGCCCGCCGAACCGGCGGTCGCGGCCGGCGAAGTCCTTGAGTGCCGCGTGCAGGTGGCCGGCCCCGAAGTCCGGCCAGCAGTCGGACGTCACCCACAGCTCGGCGTAGCTGATCTGCCACAGTAGGTAGTTGCTCACCCGCAGCTCGCCGGCCGTCCGCACCAACAGGTCCGGGTCGGGCATCCCGGCCGTGTACAGCCCCGCTTCGATGTCCGCTTCCTCGATGTCGCCGGCCGCCAACTCGCCGTGACGCACCCGCTCGGCCACTGCCCGGCAGGCGTCCACCAGCTCGGTGCGGCTGCCGTAGTTGATGGCCAGGCACAGTGTCAGCCCGGTGTTCGCCGCACTCTCGCGGATGCTCCGGTCCATCTCGGCCTGCACGTCGGCCGGTATTCCCTCCCGGCGGCCGATGACTGCCAGCCGGATGTTCTCATCCCGCAGGAGTGGCCGCTCGCCGACTAGGAACTCTTTGAGCAGGGCCATCAGGAACGCCACCTCGGCCGGCGGCCGCTTCCAGTTCTCGGCGCTGAAACAGTACAGGGTCAACTGGCCCAGCCCGAGCCGGCAGCACTCCGTCACCGTGCGGCGAACCGTGTCGGCCCCGCGGCGGTGGCCCTCCACCCGCGGCAGCCCCCGCTCGACGGCCCACCGGCCGTTGCCGTCCATGATGACGGCGACGTGCCGGGGCAACCGGCCGGGGTCCAGGCCGAGCGAGGAGACGTAGTCGGGATTGAGCGGCGTCATCGTCGGGCACGGTTCACCGTGCCGTCCCCCTCCCTGAACGGCACGGTGAACCGTGCCCTACGCACGGATCGTCTGTTCTCGGCTCGGGCCGACTGACACATAGCTGATTGGTAGGCCGATCAGTTCCACCACGCGGTCGATGTACCGCCGGGCGGCGGCCGGCAGGTCGGCCAGCGTCCGGCAGGTGGTGATGTCCTCGGCCCAGCCGGGTAGCGTTTCATACACGGCTTCGCACCGGGCCAGCCGAAAGCTGTCGCTCGGGAAGTGCGTGATGCGGTCCCCGTCCAGCGTGTAGGCGGTGCAAACCTTCAACTCGGGCAGGCCGCTCAGCACGTCCAGCAGCATCAGGGTCAGCTCGTCCGCCGCCGACAGGGTGGCCGTGTACCGCACGGCCACGGCGTCCAGCCAGCCGACCCGCCGCGGCCGGCCGGTGACGGTGCCGTACTCCCGACCGATCTTGCGGATGCGTTCGCCGGTCGGGTTGTCCTGCTCCGTGGGGAACGGCCCCCGGCCGACCCGGCTGGTGTATGCCTTCACCACCCCGAGCGTGCGGGTGACGAACTTCGACGGCACCCCGGTGCCCGGCCAGATGCCCGCCGGCAGGCTGCTGCTGCTGGTCACGTACGGGTACGTCCCGTGGTCCACGTCTAAGAGCGATCCTTGGGCCGCCTCGAACAGCACCGTCTTGCCCTGGGCCAGCCCGTCGTGCAGCAGCTTGGCAGTGTCGGCGACGTGCGGCCGGAGCCGCTCGGCGTACCCCAGATACTCGTCGGCCAGCGCGTCCGGGTCGAACGCCTTCGCCCCGTCGCCGGCCGCCAGGGCGGTGATCAGCCGGTTCTTGTACGGCACCAGGTGCCGCAGCCGCTCCCGCAGGTGGTCGGCGTGTAGCAGCTCGCCGACCCGCACGGCGAACCGCCGGCCGACCTTGTCCTGGTAGCACGGGCCGATGCCCCGGCCGGTCGTGCCGATGGCGTTGGCCACGCTGCCGACCTCCACCACCCGCTCCTCTTCCATGTGGTACGGGAAGATGACGTGGGCGTGTTCGCTCACCTTCAGGTTGTCCCCGCAGGGGATGCCGGCCGCCCGCAGGTTGTCCACCTCCTCGATGAACCGCGGCGGGTACACCACTACCCCGTTGCCGATGACGCTGGTCAGGTGCGGCTTGAGCACCCCGGTCGGCAGCAGGCTGAGCTTGAAGGTGCGGCTGCCCCAGACGATGGTGTGGCCGGCGTTGGCCCCGCCGTTGTACCGGACGGCGAACTGGTGGTCGTCGGCCAGCAGGTCGGTGATCTTCCCTTTCGCCTCGTCGCCCCATTGCAAACCGACGACACAGGTGGCAGCCATGACTTGATGCTTTCCGGCGGACGGGACCAGTTAGCACGTTAGGCCGCCGTGGGCGGGCGACAAGGGCGTACAATCCCCGCCACCCCCACCGGCCCACCGCCATGCCACTCGCCTGCCTGCTCGCCCTCGCCCTGGCCGCCGGTCAGGACACTCTGGCCGGCCGGCTGGAAGCGGTCATGGACGGACCGGACTACGCCGCCGCCCGGTGGGGCGTGCTGGTCGCCGACGCCGCGTCCGGGGACGTGGTGTACGCCCGTAGCGGCGGCAAGCTGTTCACCCCGGCCAGCACCACCAAGCTGTACACCTGCGCCGCGGCGCTGGTGGCCCTCGGGGCGGACCACACGTTCACCACCACCGTCGTCCGCCGGGGCAGCGTCGGGGCGGCCGGCACCCTCACCGGCGACCTGATCCTGGTGGCCAGCGGCGACCCCAGCTTCGGCGGCCGCACCGTCGGCAAGACGCTCGCCTTCAAGGACCACGACCACACCTACGCCAACAGCGGATTGATGGCCAGCGAACTGACCGCCACCGACCCGCTGGCCGGGCTGAGCGAACTGGCCCGGCAGGTGAAGGCGGCGGGCGTCAACCTCGTGTCCGGCGACGTGCTGGTGGACGACCGCCTGTTCCAGCCGGCCGCCGGCACCGGCAGCGGGCCGGACCGCATCGGCCCGGTGGTGGTCAACGACAACGTGCTGGACCTGACCATTGCCCCCGGGGCGAAGGCCGGCGACCCGGCGAACGTCACGGTCCGCCCCGAGACGGCCGTGCTGTCGGTGGACGTGGACGTGACCACCGGCGGGCCGCTGTCGATCCGGCTGGAAACTCCGACGAAGGGCCGGTTCACCGTCCGTGGCAGCGTCCCCGTCGGGGCCAAGCCGGTCGTCCGCATCCTGCCGGTGGACGACCCGACCGCCTTCGCCCGCGGCCTGTTCATTGAGAGCCTGCGGCGGGCCGGGGTGCGGGTGGTGGCCCCGCTGCACGCCGCCACCGGCACGCTCCCCGAGAAGTCAGCGGACCTGCCGGTGGTGGCCAGCCACACGTCGCCGCCGCTGAGCGAACTGGTCAAGGTGACGCTGAAGGTGAGCCACAACCTGTACGCCGGGATGCTGCCGTGCCTGGTGGCCGTCAAGCGGGGGCACACCACCCTGGAGGCCGGGCTGCGCGAGGAGGGCAAGATTCTGCGGGAACTCGGCGTGGACCCGGCGGGCATCAGCCTGGGCAGCGGGGCCGGCGGGTCGTGGGCCGACTGCGTCTCCCCGCAGGCGACGGTGGCGCTGCTGCGGGCCATGCGGACGCGGGACGACTGGCCGGCGTTCAAGGCGGCGCTGCCGGGGCTGGGCATCGACGGTACGACGGTCGATGTGGTCGGCGAGAACAGCCCGGCGAAGGGCAAGGCGTTCGGCAAGACGGGCACGCTGGTGTACACCAACGGCGTCGGCGGCGGCAGCCTGCTGCGGAGCAAGGCGCTGGCCGGGGTGCTGACCACCGCCGGCGGCCGGGAACTGGTCTACTGCTTCATGGTCAACGACGTGCGATTGCCGCCCGGGGTGCCGACCAGCCGCGAGGGCAAAGTGCTCGGCACGCTGGCCGAGATCGTCGTCGAACACGGGTCTTTGATTCGTAGCCCGACGCGCTAGCGAGGGGAACGTTACCCACGCTAGCGCGTCGGGCTACGACCGGATGCCAAGCCCGGCCAGCGCCGCCCGCACCTGTTCGCGGATCATGTCCCGCACGGCGTTGAACTCGGCCGGCCCCAGGTGCTTCGGGTCGGGGATTTGCCAGTCCGCCCGGCGCTTCGCCCGCACCAGCGGGCAGGCGTCGCCACAGCCCATCGTGGCCACGAAGTCGAACGCCACGGCCGGCAACTGGTCGAGCGGCTTCGACGTGTGGGCGGTCAGGTCGTACCCCAGCTCGGCCATCGCCGCCACGGCCTTCGGGTTGACCACCCCGCTCGGCCGGCTGCCGGACGAGTACGCCTCCACCCGGTCGCCGCCGATCATCCGGGCGAACGCCTCGGCCATCTGGCTGCGGTTGGCGTTCTCCACGCACACGAACAGCACCCGCACGGGATCGCTCACGGCCTCACCTCCGGGACGGGGTCAACAGCAGCCGGCCGCCCCGGCGACGCCGGGCACGCCGCAGCGGTCCGGGGCCAGGCAGGCGGTGTGCTTGCCGCCCAGGTGGAAGAGCAGGCCGCGGGGCGTCACCTCGGCCGCCGTCACCGGCAGTTGGGTGACGACGCCGACCTCGTACTCGACCTCCACCGGCAAGTCCTCGGTGCCGAGTAGCGGGTCGGCCAGCCGGAGGATTTGGGCCAGCCGGCCGGCCGTCAGCCGGTGGTCGGTGTCGTCCGCCACCCATACCTGGAGGGTGCAACTGGTGGTCGCCCGCACCGTGCCGCCGCAGTCGATGAAGTCCTTCCGCACCCGCCCCACCTCGGTGACGTGGAAGTGGGCCGGCACCAGGTCGCCGTCCGGCAGCAGGAAGTGCAGCCCGGCGGCCGGGTGGGTGGCCAGCAGGTTCCGTAGCGCGGTCACGGTCATCGGGCACCCCCTCCGACAATCGGGCAACACTCCACACCGCGGATACACCGGCACACCGGCACGGCCAACACCGCCCCCAGCGGCGGGGCCGTCAGGTACACCCACACGGCGGCCAGTTGGCCGGACACCAGGGCCGGGGCCAGCGACCGGGCCGGATTCATGCTGGCCCCGCTCACCGGCCCGGCCAGCAGGGCCATCAGGGCCACCGTCGCCCCGATGGCCAGCCCGGCCGTCACGCCCTTCTCCTTCGCCCCGCTGCACACCCCGAGGACGACGAACATCAGCCCGCCGGTGAGCAGCAGTTCCAGCACCCACGCCTGCTGCCACGCCCCGGCCGGCACCGTGCCGCCGAGCCGGGCCGCGTCGGGGAACAGCAGCCGCACGACGCCGCTGGCCGCCACCGCCCCGATGGTTTGAGCGATCAGGTACGGCAGCACGGTCCGCCCGGGGAAGCGGCCGGCCCGCCAGAAGCCGAGCGTGACCGCCGGGTTCAGGTGCGCCCCGGACACGTCCCCCACGGCGGCGATGAGAGCAAACACCACCAGCCCGAACACGAGCGACACGCCGACGTGGGACAGGGCGGCGGTGGCGTCGTTCACCACAATGGCCGTGGTGCCGGCGAACACCAGGGCGAAGGTGCCGACGGCTTCGGCGGCCAGCCGGCGGCGGAGCGGGGCGTCGGTCATGGGGGCAATATAGCCGTCACTGGTGCCGCGCCGGGGTCCACTCCCAAGCTTCACTCAAACCCCCGCGGGGCCGCCGCCGCGCCGGCCGGCGGGGTCACGCCCAGCAGCTTGGCCAGCAGCGCGGCCGCCGCCAGTTGGCTCTCCCGCCCCGTCTGCGGCTTCGCCGCTAGCACCCCGGCCCCCACGGCCAGCAGCGTCACGGTGCGGTCGTACGGGTGCGGGCTGCCGCTGGCCGAGCCGACCGCCCCCGGCACGGCGAACGGCCGGTAGACGATGAACACGTCGCCGCCGCGGTCGGGGTGGAAGCCGGCGGCCACCGCCCGGCCGGCCGGGTCGTCGGGGAACGGGCCGCCCCGCGGGTAGGCGGCCACGGCCGCCGGCCGGTTGCCCAGCCACTGGGCGGCGAAGGCGGCGGCGTCGGCCGGGTTCACCTTCCGCCCGGCCAGCGTCTTGCGGTTCAGGCTCACCCACGGGTAGGCCACCCGGTCCACCCACTGGCCGGTCTTGCCGAACGTCTGGTCCAGGGCCGCGGCCAGCGGGCCGAACTCCCGGTCCGGGTCGAACCGCTCGCCGGCCGGCCGGCCCGGCTTGATCACCTCGGGCAGCGGGCAACCGCCGTGACAGCCGGCCACTACCACCGCCCACCGGCCCTGGCCGACGGCCGTCGGTAACTGGCTCAGGATGTCCGCCACCAGCCGGTCGGTTCGCACCAGGTAGTCGGCCGCCTCGTGCGAGTCCGGCCCCCAGGCCCGCAGGATCGGCCCGCCGGCCGTCAGCCCGACACACAGCAGGTCGGTCTCGCCGCGGCGGCCGAGCTGCTCGCCGTCGATGGCCGCGCGGGCGGCCTCCCACACCAGCTCGTTGCCGGCCGGGGAACCCGCGACGGCCGCCCGGTAGCCCGGCCCGGCGGTGCCGAACGGGTGCGGGAAGCCGAGGCCCTGGCCGGCCCCGGCGGCCTTGCCGGCGGCCAGGTCCGGGCCGGCGAACGAGTCGTACAGGGCGGCCGGTTGCTGCCGCACCCATTCGGTGCCGTGCCAGCGGTCGCCGGGCCGGCGGGCGTTGAGGGCGGTCAGCCACGGCGGGTCGGGCCGGCCGACCGCCCGGAACCCGCCGGCGGGGTCGAAGGCCACCACCGCGTCGGCCGCCGGGCCGGCCAGGGCCAGCACCCGCTCGTCCAGGCCGACGGCGATCACCTTGCCCTTGCCGGCGGCTTTGAGGGCGTCGCCGACGGTCGGGGCCAGTGGCTCGGCCGGCGTGTCGTCCGTCACCCCGTGGCCGCTCGGCGGGACGCCCGTCACCAGGTTGGCGAACCCCGGCCCGGCGGCGGCGAACGCCTGCGGCACCTCCACGTCCGGCAACCAGGTGCCGTCCGCCTTCATCCGCTCGAACCCGTCCGGGCCGAATAGCCCGGTGTACCCGGCCAGCTTGTCGGCGGGCAGGAAGTCGAGGGCCAGTAGCACCACCAGCTTGCCCTTCGGGACCGGCGGCAGGCTGGGCTGAAATAGCAGGGCGATGTACACCCCGAGGCCGGTGGTGGCCAAACACAGCGGCAGGGCGAGGACAGCCCACCGGCCGAACCGGGCGAGCCGGCCGCGGGTGTCGGCGGGGTCGGCCGGCGGCGGCATGAACGGGGCGGGCGTCAGGATCAGCCCGTCGCCGGCCGGGTAGGTCCACGACGGGGCGTCGGGGGGCGGGCTGCCGCGGGACGGGGTGAGTTCGATGAACTCGTCGTCGTCGCCGGCCGGCCGGCGGCGGGGCGGTTGCATGGGGCGTCACCGGCCGTCGTCGGGGAGGGTCTCCCACCGCTCGCCGAAGAACCCGGCCCGGAGGACCTTCCCCGGTGCGTGGGCGTCCGGCGGTGTGGATGTGTCTAGTATCGCATAGTCGGGCAGCTTCGGCACCTGGTCGGCGTTGTTCAGGGCGTGTTTCTCCCGCCACGTCACCCCACTGTTGAGCACCACGTACCGCTTCGGGTTGAGCGGGTTGGGGAAGACCAGCAGCGGCACGCAGGTCTTGGCGTCGTGCTCGGCGTCGCCGAGGCGGAGGGCGTCGGCCGTCCACTTGAGCGGCAGCTTGTCGAGGATGCGGGCGAGCAGCTTGTTGCTGGCCGGGTCGCCCCAGAGGACGAGGTTGCTCGACGCGATCTGTTCGTCCGTCACGGCGGTGTCGTCGGCCACCGGGGCGTCGCCGCGGTACTGGCTCCGCCAGAACTTCAGCGCGTGGGCCATCTCGGCCTGCACCCACCGGCCAGTCGGGGCGTGGAGCGGCTGGCCCGTCGGGCGGACCATCAGGAAGCGGTCCATAAACGCATCATCGATGGGGCCTTGCAGCCCGTGGACTTTGGCCAGACCCACAGGGGCTGTACCGAGCGTGACGGTGAATGAGCGGTCGGAGCGGATCGGCGGGAGCTTGGACGCCGCTCCGATCAGGCCGGCCGGCCTCACCTTCAAGTCGATCTGCTGCGCGGTGAGTGGAAAACTGCCGGGTGGGAAGCTCACTCGTAAAGCGGTCACGTTTTGGGCGTCCACAACAATGGTGGCCGGCAACACCACTTCCACCCGAGCCTCGGCCGGCTCCCAATGTCGGTCGAGGCCGATAATCTCGACCAGCCCCGCGGTGTTGTACCTTAAGTTGTGCGTCTTCAGCACCGACAGCCGTGGGACATCAGTTCTTCCAGCTATCGCCACCGGGTCAAGTATCCGGTTGATCTCCAGCTTGGCCGCCGGGGTGTACTTGTGCCCCTCCTTCGCCCCGATGACGTGGGTCAGCTCGACGCCGACCTTCGCCAGCTCGCGGGCCATCACGTCGGCCGCCTGCTTCTGGCCGTCCTTCTCCCCGCTGTATGCCACCGTCGGCAGGTTGAGCAGGTTGGCCGCATGGTCGGTGGCGTTGTACCACCGCCACAGCTTCTTCTCGTACCACGGCGTCTTCTCCACCGCCTCCGGCGACAGCCGCAGGAACTCGGGCGTCTCGGCGAACCCGGCCCCCGGGGCGGCGGCACACCAGAGCGTCGGGAAGTGGGTGGCGAACTGCCAGCAGGCCGCCCCGCCCATGCTGAACCCGCGGGCCACCAGCCGCTTGTCGTCGATCGGGTAGTTCGCCTTCACATGCTCCAAGGCCTCGAACGTGTCCACCTCGCCGGCGAACTTGTTGGCGTTGCAGTAGCGGCCGAACGGGTGCAGCACGAACGCATGGGGCGGGCTGAACTCGCCGCGGTTGGTCAGCCGGTCGTTCAGGAACCCGACCTCGGCCGCCTTCTCGGAGCGGCCCCGCCACCAGACGTCTAGCCGGAACTTGTGCGGCGTGTTCGGGGCGTAGCTAGCCGGCACGACCAGGCCGTAGGGTTGCAGGCTGCCGTCGATCTGGGAGCGGTAGCCGCGGACCACCAGCCCCGTCGCCGTCGGCCAGCTCGGCTTGCCGGCGGCCAGTTCGGCGGCCCGCTCCTTGCCGAGTTTCAGCAGCTTCTTGGCCGAGGCGATGTCCCGCGGGTCCAGGAACTCGTCGTAGTCCACGGCCCAGCGGACGGCCTTGTGCAGCACCTCCACGTCCGGCAGCAGCTTGCGGTCCGCCTGCGGCGGCAGCCCGTCGATGGCGGCTTTGAGTTCGGCGAGGCCGGCCGTGATCTCGGCCCGGTCGGCGGCCGGCACCGGCACCCCCGGCGGCGGGATCGGGCGGACGGCCGGCTGGGCCAGCGCGAGCAGGGCGACGAGCGACAGCATGGCGGCACCGGGGTGGGGTGGTGTTGTACGCCGGCCGGGGGGTGTGAGGTTGAGCCGCCCGCCGCCGGCTGATAGCTTAACCGGCACGCGACCGCTCCCCCTTGCCACGGGTCTCCAATGGCGTCCACCAAGCTGATCGATGTCCGCCGCGGGATGGTGCTGAACATGGACGGGCAGCTCTACTACTGCCTGGACCGCGACCTGAACACGCCGGGGAACTGGCGGGCCATCCTGTACCTCAAGCTGAAGAACCTGAAGACCGGCAGCATCGTGGACGAGCGGCTGCACCCGGACCACAAGGTGGACGTGGTGTACCTGGACACCAAGGACTACGCCTACAGCTACAAAGACGGCGACGACTACGTGTTCACCGACCAGGAGAACTTCGAGCAGGTGACGCTGGCCAACGAGATGGTCGGCGACAAGATCCGGTACCTGCGGGAGAACGACCTGTGCAAGATCACCTTCTACGACGAGAAGGCGCTCGGCATGGAGCTGCCGCAGACGGTGGCCCTGCGGGTGACCGAGACGGAGCCGGCCATCAAGGGGGCGACGGCCGCCGCCCAGACCAAGCCGGCCACCCTGGAGACGGGCGTCATCGTGCAGGTGCCCAGCTTCATCGTCGAGGGCGAGATGATCGTCGTGCAGACGGAAGACGGCAAGTACCTGAAACGGCACAAGGAGTAGTCGCATGGCGGTCGCCGCTGCGGGCGTGTACGACATTCCGGTGACGGCCATCGACGGCACGCCCACAACGCTCGCCGGCTACCGCGGCCGGGTGCTGCTGGTGGTGAACGTGGCCAGCCGGTGCGGCTTCACCCCGCAGTACACCGGACTGGAGAAACTGCACCGCGAGTCTGCGGCCCGCGGGCTGACGGTCCTCGGCTTCCCGTGCGACCAGTTCCTGCACCAGGAACCCGGCGACGAGGCCGAGATTCAGAGCTTCTGCCAGCTCAAGTACGACGTGACGTTCCCACTGTTCGCCAAAGTGACGGTGAACGGCCCGGACGCGCACCCGCTGTTCGTGCTGCTCAAGGACCGGGCGCGAGGCACCTTCGGCACCCGCCGGGTGAAGTGGAACTTCACCAAGTTTCTCGTCAGCCGCGACGGCGAGGTGCAACGGCGATTCGGCCCGATGTCAACGCCGGCAAGCATCGGCCGGCGGGTCTTCGGTTCGTAGCCCGAAGCGCTAGCGAGGGACATTCTCCCTCGCTAGCGCTTCGG
>JAYVUZ010000268.1:0-17649 GCA_043787415.1 Fimbriiglobus sp.
GGACCTCCCTCGTCGCATCCCTGACCTGGCCACGCTCGTCGGGAGCATCGACAGGTTCCTTTCTTAGCAGCCTGCCACTGCGTCAAGTATATTATTGCCCTAGTTTTAGGTATCTGGTAAATCCCGGAAGCGGAGATTAACTTTTCACGGCTCGTCCGAGTTCTCACCTACCGACCCGCCGCTGTTTGGGAAAACCATGAGACGCTGTGCGTGCTGGCGGTCGTCCTCTTGCCGGCTGTGACCCGGACGGCCCGTGGGCAGGTCGCCGTTCAGACGGTGATCGATTCCACCACCCAATTACCCAAGGGGGCCGGCACGACGAACGACTTCCGCTACTTCACACTCGGCGGAGGGACAGTCGCGTTCCACGCATCCGTCTCCGGTAACTACTACACCTACGCTTGGTCCGGAGGGACGCTCTCGACCGTTGCCGACTTCAGCACCACCGCACCCGGGACGGCCCAGACGTTCAACGCCCTGCAAGCACCATCCGTGGTGGACGGGGCGGTAGTGTTCGAGGCACGTAGTGGCAGCGGGACGGGTGCCGTCAGCGGTATCTACCGATACGCCGGTGGGTCGCTCGGCCGGGAGGCCGACACCACTATGCAAGGGCCGTCGAACTTTGGCCTGTTTAATTCGTTCAATCAGATGCGCGGTAATCAAGCCGGTGTCACGTTTACCTACAGTACAAACAGCAATCTTGGGACCGGGGTGGGTGCCCGGTTTGGGCTGGCGCGGGTGAGCGGCGGTGGTTACACGGTGGTGGCCGACAACAACACAGTCGCCCCAGGGGCGGTGAACAGCGGCGCCCCGGCGCCTTTCTCGAATATCGACTACGCCACGACGGTCGGCACCACGACCGCCTTCCTGGGCACTGCACCGGCCTCGGACAAGTCGAACTACACCAACGGCGCCAGCGGCGTGTATGTGTCGCGGGGTGGTACGCTCAGCACAGTAGCCGGCATCCGCACCCCGGTTCCTGGCGGCACCGGCACGTTCGCATCAAACTACTTAAACCCAGCCTATTTCACGAAGCCGGCCGTCTCAGCCACCACAGTGGCGTTCGGGTACAACCCTCAGCCATCCGCCGACACGGGAATCTATGCCTCGACTGGTGGTGTACTCAGTCGGGTGGCCGGCCTCACCACGACCGCACCCGGCACCACGGCAACCTTCTTCAGCTTCCCGACGAACCAGGGGAGCAACGTATTACGCACGTTGGCGGTGGCCGGCGACACGGTGGCCTTCCTAGGTGGTACGTCCCATGGCACCGGGGCCTACGCCTGGTCGGCCGCCGGCGGGGTGCGACGGTTGGCCGATTTCAACACGCCCGTCCCGGGCCACGCCGGTAGTTACACCTTTATCGGGGTGCAGACGTCGGACGCGGCTGGCGACTACGCGGTGTTCCTGAATCAGGTGAGTGCTTTCGACACCGGCCTGTACGCCGTGCCCCTGGACGGCGGGGCCGTGTCCAAGCTGGTGGCCAGCGGCGACGTGATCAACGGTAAGACGGTTCTGTCTGTGTCGGTCGGCGGTGACGGCTTCTTCGACGGCCAGCAGGTGTTGTTCAACGCCTACTTCACTGACGGCAGCACCGGGTTGTACCTCGTGCCAGTGCCCGAGCCGGCGACCGTGCTGGCCGTCGCGGCCGTCGGCCTGCTCGCCGTCCGTCGCCGGCGGGTATAATCCCGGCACCCGCCCCGCGGAGTCGCCGATGTCCGCCCTGCCGCCGTCGCTGCCGGTGCCGCTGCACGAACTGCCCGACGGCACCCTCCGCGTCGTCGGCACCCGGGTGCCGCTGGACACCGTCCTCGCCTTCCACCTAGCCGGTGACACGCCGGAGGCCATCCACGACGGCTTCCCGACGGTGTCGCTGGCCGACGTGTACGCCTGCCTGGCGTACTACCACCGCAACCGCGAAGAGGTGGACGCCTACCTGGCCCGTCGGGCGATCCAGGCGGTGGAGTTGCGCCGCCAGATCGAGATCGCCTTCCCTCCGCATGCCTACTGGGCCAAGGTGCAGGCCCGCCGGGCAGCTCGTCGGGCATGATCCGGTTCCTCGCCGACGAGAACTTCCCGCGGGCGGTGGTGGACGGGGTACGACTCCGGGTGCCGGCTGCCGACATCGTGACGGCCCAAGATGCCGGTCTCGGCGGCCTGCCGGACCCCAACCTACTGGCCTGGGCGGCCGCCAGCGACCGGGTCGTGCTGACCTGTGACGTGCAGACTCTGGTCGGGTTCGCCTGGGACCGTGTACGGGCTGGTTTGCCCATGCCCGGGGTGGCGGTGGTCACGTTCGGAAAAACCATTGGGCCGGTGGTCGACGACTTGGCTGACGCCGTTCTGACTGACACTCCTGCCGATTGGGTCGATCAGGTCAAATATCTGCCAGTTCCTTAGCCCGCTGCGGTAGCCGTCAGCCGCCGAACAGGCTGGCGTACCACTTCCGCTCCGGCTTCACCGGCGCCGGCGGGTTGACCGCCCGCCCCTGCAACAGGTTCTGCCCCCAGATGCTGCCGATGCGGTCCGCCACCTGCGGCCCCACCCACCGGGCCAGCCGCTCCCACCCGGCTTTGACGAGCGGCCGGCGGCGGTCCAGCCCGTGGCCGTCGCTGCCCAGGCAGTGGATCAGGCCCCGCTTGGCCCACCCCTTCAGCGCCTTCTCGTCGCTCGCGCTCTTGGGGTCGGCCAGCTCGCCGGCCGACACCTGGATCAGGCACCCGGCGGCCACCAGCCGCTCGGCCGTGCCGGGGTCGTTGAGCAGCTCGTCGTACCGCTCGGCGTGGGCGATCACCAGCCGCACCCCCAGCTCGCGGAACTGGCCGGCCAGTCCCCGCACGTCGATGAACAGGCCGTGCGGCATCTCCGCCAGCAGGTGCTTGCCGTGGTCGCCGTAGCTGAGCAGCTTGCCGGCCTGCCAGTCGGGCAGCATGTCCGGGGAGATCATCACCTCGCCGCACGAGTACACCGTCAGCGGGATGGTCTTCTCGGCGAGCAGGGCCTTCAGCCGGTCGGCCGCCGGCCGCATCTGGTCGGCCGTGTTGGCCGGGTAGCTCGGGTTCTGGTGGCACAAGGCGGTGGCGAACCGGCAGCCGTCGGCGGCCAGCAGCCGGCACATGGCGAGGGCCGTGTCGTCGTCCGGCGGGCCGTCGTCCCGGCCGGCCAGCAGATGCACGTGCGTGTCGGCGAGGGGGAGCATCCTCTCTCCAGTGACGAGTGCAGAATACAGCGTGTCAGACATTCTGCACTCTGCACTACTCAGAACTTGCTGTCGTCGTCCTTCTCGGCGTAGCTCTCGGCGTACTCGTAGTCCTGGTACTTGTAGCTGCCGTAGCCGTAGCCGTAGCCGTAGCCGTCGGACCCGCTGCTGCCGGTGCTGCCGTTGACGACCACCCCCAGCACGTTGGCCCCCAGGGCGGCGAGCTGCTCGCGGGCACGCTCGGCCGCCGGCCGGGCCTTCTTGCTCATGCGGAACACCAGCAACACCCCGTCCACCCGCGGGGCGACGGCCGCCGGGTCGCTCACGGCCAGCATGGGCGGGGTGTCGATGATGACGAACTCGTACCGCGTCTTGAGTTCGTCCAGCACCTCCACGAACTTGGGGCTGGTGAGCAGCTCGGCGGGGTTGGCCGGCCGCGGCCCGCACGGCATCAGGTCCAGGTTGGGGATGGGGCTGCGGCGGACGGCGCTGGACAGCAGGATCTCCCCGTTCACCACCTTGGCCAGCCCGTTCTCCGGCTTGTCCATGTGGAACAGCTTGTGGATCCGCGGCTTGCGGAAGTCGCAGTCGATGAGCACGCACGACTTGCCCGACTGGGCGATGGCCGCCGCCAGGTTGGCCGCCAGTGTGGACTTGCCGTCCCCCGGGTTGGGGCTGGTCACCTGGATCACCTGGTGGCCGCGGCCCTGGGTGCTGAAATACAGCTGAGTGCGGACGCCGCGGTAGGCCTCGGCCAGGATGCTGCTCGGCCGCAGGGCCACCACCAGGGTGTCTTCCATCTGGGCGGCCAGGGCCGGGTCCACCTTGTCGCCCGACCGGCTGGCCGTCTTCAGGTCGGGGATGTGGGCGATGACCGGCAGCCCCAGCCGGCGGCGGATCTCGGCCGGGCTGCGGAAGCTCTTGTCGCCCAGCTCGGCCAGGGCGACGGCCACGGCCCCGAGGAGCAGGCCGAGGGCCACGCCGACGGCCAGCGACCGGGTGAGCACCGGGGCCACCCGGCCGGCGTCGGTCGGGTAGCTCAGCTCCCGGGCCGAGTACCCGCCGCTGTCCTGGGTGGCCTGGAGGGTGCTGCGGCGGGCGTTCAGCCGGGTCAACTCGCCCTCGAAGAACCGACTCGACCCCTCGGCGTTCTTGATCCGCTGCGACAGCTCGGAACTGTCTAGTATGACTTTCTCGTCCGTGTCAATGATGGCGGACAGCTTGTTCATGTTCTTGTTCGCGCTGGCCAGCTTGCCCTCGATCACCTGGCGGAGGATGTTCAGCCGGTCCACCTCCCCGGTCGGGTCGTTCGGGTTCCGCGCCTTGGCGTCGGCCCGGAGGAACGTGATCTGGGTCCGCACGTCCTGCACCCGCGTGTTGTCCGGGCCGTACTCACGGAGCAGCTCGGCCTCCTTGAGTTCGAGCATCTTGAGCTGGCCGACTTCCGGCCGGGTCGTCTCCATGCCGATCCCCACACCCTTTCCCTGGGCCTGAAGGACGATCGCCAGCTCGTTCCGCACCCGCAGATCCTTGCCCTCCGTCTTGCGGATGATGTCCAGGGTGTCCTCGAACTCGGACTTGTCCAGGTCCAGCCGGCTATTCTCGTCCCGCTTGCTGGTCAGCCGCCTCTGCACGTCCTCCACCAAGTCGGGGGTCTGCTTCCGCAACTGCAATGTCATTTTCAGAATACCGTCCTCGGTCGACTTCTTGTTCTGCTCGATGTTTTTGGCTTCCTTGTCGGCCACCGCCAGGGCGTCCGTGGTATTCTTCTCGAACAGCACGTGCAGCTCTTTCTTGTACACCTCGATGAGGACGGTCAGAATCTTTTTGGCGTCCACCGGGTCGACACAGCGGTATGACACGTCGATCACCCCGCTGCTGATCTGGCCGGGGGTGGACTCCCGGTCCTTGGCCACGACCAGCCCGTTCTGGAGGACGAGGGCCGCCAGCCGCTCGTCGTCCGGCAGCGGGCTGGCTAGCCCGGCGGTGGTCAGCGCCTTGGCCGTGTCGATGCGAATCTTCTCGCTCTTGAGTATCTGTACCTGGGTGGCGACGTAGTCCTCCATCGCCCCGATGACGGCGTTGCCGGCGGCCGACGTGCTGAAGCTCTGTTTGACCACCAGCAGCCGGGCGACCGACTGGTAGGACGCGGTGCTGGTCAGGTGGATGAGCACTCCCAGCACCACCCCGGCCAGCAGCCCGCCGGCCAGCAGCGGCCACCGCCGGAGCGCGACCAGCAGCGGGTTGTTGGGGCCGGCGCCCGGGGTCGGGTCGGCTTCGAGGGCGCGGTCGTCGGCCACGGGTCGGCCTCCTGGCGGGTCTTCCGGGGTATCGTCTCAGGGAGATTCGGCCGGCCGCACCGGCCGGCATGACGGCCGCGAAGCGGGTAGGCATGGGCGGCCGGAGGATTATACCCGCTGTGCGGGTGCGGGGGACTGGAGCGGGGGAACGCCACGCCGGAGCCGCCCGGTCCTGTTCGTCCCTGCTGCCGGCCGGCTCACGCCGGCACCTCCACCGCCGCCGCGCCCCGCCGCCGCGGGACGGCCACCGGCCGGATCGCGCTGCGGGGCTGTAGCTCGCCTTGGGCGGCCCGCTCGGCCTCGGCCAGCACCCCGCTCAGCCCGGCCAGGAGTTCCGACACCGGGGCCGTTTCCCGCACCCCGGCCACGCTCAGCCGGCCGATCACCTGGCCGTGGCCGAACACCGGCAGTTCCAGCCGCCACACGTCGGCCTCGGCCGGGGCCGGCACCGCCCGCCGGTCCCACCGGCCGTGGTACTGCTCGTGCCAGGCCGGGGCGTTCACGTCCAGCCGCACGCTCAGCAGGTCCAGCCGGTCGGCCGCCACTACCAGCTTGGCCCACACCCCGGACCAGTCGGCCGTACCCTGTAGCCGCACGGCGCACTCGACCGGCACCCCCCGGCCGACCACCGCCCGCACCACGGCCTTGGTCCGCTCCCGCACCAGCCGGGCTTCCGACGTGCCGAACAGGCCGCCGGCCACCAGGATGAGGACCACCGCCGCCGCCGCCCCGAGGGCCAGGGCGTCGTTGCTCTGGTAGGTGCTGACCAGCGCCCCGCCGCCGGCCACCAGCCCGAGGGCGGCCACCAGGGCCAGCACCCGCGGCCGGCTCATGCCCCGGCGGAGCAGGACGTGGTGCAGGTGGCCGCGGTCGGCGTTGGCCAGGCCGCGGCCGGTGAGCTTCCGCCGGACCACCGCCGCCGTGGTGTCCATGAGCGGCAGCACCAGCAGGCAGGCCGGCACGAGGATCGCCACGGCCGGCCCTTTGAGGGTCGCCTGGAGGGCCAGCGCCCCGACCACCAGCCCGATGAGCATGGACCCGCAGTCGCCCAGGTACACGCTGGCCGGCGGGTAGTTGAAGTACAGGAACCCGAGTAGCGACCCGGCCACGGCCGTGGCCACCCAGCCGGCGAACGGCTGGCCGACCGCGAACGCCATGGCCGCCAGGGTGCCACAGATGAGCAGGCCGACGGTGCCCAGCAGCCCGTCCATGCCGTCCAGCAGGTTGATGGCGTTGATGGCCGCCAGGAACCAGAACACCGTGGCCGGCACGCCGTACGCCAGCCCCAGCTCGAGGTGCCAGCCGAACACCGACACGGTGTCGATGCGGTAGCCGCCGAACACCACCAGCGTCAGGACGGCCCCGAGCTGGCCGGCCAGCTTGTACCGGGCGCGGAGGTTGACGGCGTCGTCCAGCAGCCCGACCACGGCGATGACCACGGCGGCGACGGCCAGCGACCCGGCCCGGTACGGGTCGGCCAACAGTTCGGCCCCGACGGCCGGCACGGCCAGCCCGGCGGCAGCCAGGGCGAGCAGGGTGCCAAACAGCACCCCCAGCCCGCCGGCCAGGGCCACCGGCCGGTCCTGGGTCTTCCGCCGGCCGTCCGGCTTGTCCACCAGCCCGCACCGGGTGGCCACCGTCCGGCAGACGTAAGTGGCCAAAAGCCCGGCGACGACCGCCAGACCGAACATCACCCACGCGGACATGACGCCCCCCTCGGGTCCGGATGAATCAGCCCGGCGGCAGGGAGAACGCCGCCGTGGCCCGCAGTACTGTCAGTCGAGCCTACCGAGACTACCCTGCTTGCCCACCCGTTGTCAGTCGAATTTCGCACCGAATTTTGCCCGCTGATGCGAGCGGCGACCGATCCGTGGGGTGAACGGCCGTCGAATGGCCTGCTCATGGTCCACCCGCCGGCACCGCCCACGGGCACACCCGGAACAGGTCGTCGGCCAGCCGGCGGGTGAGGTCGGCGGCGTCCCGCCGGGCCTGCGGCCCGGCCGCCGGTAGCGCCACGACCACCGTCAGCCGGCCGCCGGGGGCGCCGTCGGCGGCCCCCAGGTACTCGGCCACCCACCGCCGGCCGGCCGCCGAGAACGGGCCGGACGCCAGCTCCCGGTCCCGCTCCTCGGTGTCCGGCAGGAAGCGGTTGCCCTCCTGGGTCCAGTACAGCACCGTCTGCCGGTGCCGGCGGTCGTTGCGGAAGTCCCGGGCGTGGACGGCCAGGGTGCCGCCGGCGGCCAGCGGCAGCGGCTCGTCCCACTTGTCCGCCGCCACGAAGCCGCGGCCGCCCCAGCAGATATCCGGCTGGTGGAACCCCTTGATGGCCGACCCGCTGGCCCAGTACATCACCCACACGTGGGCCTCCTGGCCGAGCTTGCTGGTGAACACCCGGTAGCTCACCCGGTCCGGGCCGAGCATGTCCGCCACCTCCGGCGGCACCGGCTGGTCGGCACCCTTCCAGACGCCCAACTCCGGGCTGAGGTTTTCGACCGCCGCCGTTTGCCCGGTGGCCGCCACGGCCGCCGCCGCCTTCACCCCGGCCCCGGCCGTGGCCACCGCCCCGACGGCCAGCAGGCCGGCCGCCACCAGCCCGCCCCACCCCGGCCGGGGCGGCGGCAGCGGGTCGGCCGGCGGGTCGGCCGGGGCCGCCTTGCCCAGCCCCTCGGCGGCGAGCAGCACCAGCACCAGCCCGACCAGCACGGCCGCGAACCCGAGCGCCTCGTGCCAGTTGCCGGTCATGTAATCCTGGCCGACGTGCTCCTGGATGAGGCCGCTAGCCACCACCCGCAGCACGTTCACGGCCACCACCAGTGGCACCGCCAGTAGCACCAGCGCCCCGCCGCGGACCGGGCCGAAGCCCCGTAGGAAGGCCACGAATCCGGCGATGGCGGTGAGGGCCGTCAGCGACCGTACCCCGCTGCACGCCTCCTCCACCCGCAGC
Organism: Fimbriiglobus sp.; assembly: GCA_043787415.1. Lineage (GTDB taxonomy): Bacteria > Planctomycetota > Planctomycetia > Gemmatales > Gemmataceae > JAXMAZ01. The sequence goes on from JAYVUZ010000268.1 coordinate 8,444, forward strand.
CGGCCGCCCGGCAGGGTGATGACGAACCCCTCTTGCTCGGCCTCCTCGCCCGCCGCCTTCAGCAGTGGCACGGCCAGGCTGGTGGTCACCCCCTGGAGCTTGTCCTGGAGCGGCCCCAGCACCACCGTCGGCACCGGCAGGGCGAACAGCGGGAACAGCAGCGGGAAGGCCGCCGCCCGCAGCCGGGCGAACCCGAACCGCACCAGGATGAACCCGCTGGCGGTCAGCAGCACGGCCGCCGCCAGCCACCACAGGGTGAGCGGCCGCGGCCCGGCCCGGCCGAGCAGGAACGCCCCGGCCGGCAGCAGGAGTGATCCCATCAGCACCAGCGGCAACCCGGCCCAGCCGGCCGGCCGGGCGACCACCCCGGCCCAGCCGCCGCGGGCCTTGCTGTGGGCGGCATACCCGGCCCCGAGCAGGATGAGCAGCCGGTCGGCGTGGCCGGGGTTGGCGCCCCAGAACCGGGCCAGGGCGAACGCCAGCCCGCCGGCCCCGACGGCCACCGCAGCCCAGCCGACCACGTCGGCCCGGTGGGCCGGCTTCCACCAGGCGGGCGGGCGGTCCATGTCGCACCTGTCCGGAGGAAGGATGTCGCGGGCGGGGGAGGAGCTTTCAGCCACTTCCGAGCACGCCGCGCGAGCGGCGTCGGGGGGGTCCGACACCGCTCGCGCGGCGTGCTCGGAAGCAGTCACTTCTTGGGGGCGGCTGGTGGGGCGGCCGGCGCCTTCCGCTGCTGGTCGGCCAGCAGGGCCGTCGCCTCGGCCTTGTATACGAACGCCCCGCGGCCGTCGACGGCCGCCTTGAGGGCCGTCACCGCCACCTCCGGCTTGTTCTTGTCGGCCAGGATGCGGCCGGCGATGTACGCCGCGTCCCGGGTGAGCGCCCCGAGCTGGGTGGCCGCCCCGATGGCCCGCTCGGAGTCGTCCAGCCGGCCGGACTTGTACAGCGCCCAGGCGTACACGGCCAGCGCCTCGGGCGCCCGCTGGTTCTTCTTGGCCTCGTTCTCGGCCAGGTCCACCGCCCGCCGCCGCTTCTGGGCGTCCCCGCTCTCGGCCAGCACGAGCGACAGGTTCCAGGCGATGACGGCGTCCGCCGGGTACTCCCGCAGCAGATCCTCGTACACCTTCTCGGCCGCCGCGAAGTCCTTCTTGTACCGGGCCATCAGCCCCTTCAGGATGCCCGTCTCGCGGTTGGCCGGGTCCAGCTTGATGGCCGCATCCAGGTGGCCGCCGGCCGCCTCCGGGTTGCCCTGGTCGAGCTGCCAGCCGGCCATGGCCCGCTGGGTGCGGGGGCTTTGCGGGTGGGCGGCGATGCCCTTCTTGAGCCACTCCTCGGCCTTCGGCTGGTCGTTCGCCATGAGGGCCAACTGGTGCATCCGCAGCTCCGGCAGTTCGGCCGCCGGGTCGTCCTTGTACGCCGTCTGGAGTTCGGCGAACGCCCGGTCCGGGTCGTTCAGGAAGAACAGGCAGGTGGCCAGCCGCTGGCGGACGACGGCGTTCTTGCTGTCGTCCGCCAGCACGGCCGTCACCTGGTCGCGGGCGGCCGCCCAGTCCTTCCGCTGCTCAAAGGCAGCGGCCAGGCCGATCCGGGCCTCGCGGGTGAACCGCTTCTTCTGGTCGGCGTCCCACCGCGGGTCGGCGGCCAGTTGGATGGCCACCTGGCAGCTCAGCACGGTGTCCGTCAGCCGGCCTTCGCCCAGGGCGTAGCTGGCGTTCAGCAGGTACACGTCCGGGTGCTTGGGGTCTTGGGAGGCGACCGCCTCCAGGGCCATGCGGGCGGCCTGGCCGTTCTGCGCGGCGAAGTACAGCGAGCTGAGTGTCACCCGGGCCGGCGGCAGCTTGGGGTTGGCCCGGGCGGCCGACTCCAGGGCGACCACCGCCTCGTCGATCTTGCCGGCCTTGAACAGCTCGACCGCCTTCTCCTGGTCCGGCGTTAGGGCGACCGGCTTGGCGGCCGCCGGCGGGGCGGCCGGCGTGGCGGCGGCCGGCGGCTGGGCAGCCAGGGCGAGCGGGAAGGCGAGTGCGAGGGCGGCGGCAAGGGGTCGCATCGGGCGGGTTCCGGTGGGGTCGGGGGTACGGCTCGCGCGCCCGCACTCACTGCACGATCAGTTTAGCGGCCGTCAAGTATTCGGCCTGCTCCCGCGGGCTGGTGCGGGGGCGGTTGCGGGCCGACTGGAGGGCCTGGTTGGCCGGGCCGGGCCGGCCGGTGGCGTGGTACGCCCGGGCCAACAGCGCGAACGCCCCGGCCGGGGCGTCGGCCGCCCGGGTGGCCTGCTCCAGGTACGCGACGGCAGCCGGCAGCTTGTTCTCGGCCAGGGCAACCGCCCCGAGCAGCTCGCTCTGGGCCGCGGTCGGGGCGGTCCGCGTGCCCATGCCGGCGACCGCCCGGACGGCCTGCGGCAGGTTGTTCTGCCCGCGGAGCCGCAGCCAGCCCAGTCGCAGCAGCAGGTCGGGGTCGTCCGGCCGCTTGACCAGCGCCTGCTCGACCGCCCGGGCGGCGGCGGCGACCCGCCCCACCTGCCAGATGGGGTCGCCGGCCTCGGCCGCCCGGTAGGCGGCCTCGGCCCGGGTCTTGAGCAGGTCGGGGTCGGTCGGGTGCCGCTCGGCCAGGGCGGCCAGCCGGGCGAGCAGTTCGTCGGCCGGCAACCCGGCGGCGTCGGCCAGGCCGCGGGCGGTGGCCCCGACGGCGGTCGGCGGGTCGGCCGCCGCCACCGCCTTCACGAACCCGGCCAGGGCGTCGGTGGCGTTGGTCTCGGCCAGGGCGCGGGCGTAGCTGTAGGCGGCGTTGGCGTCCCGGGCCAGGGCCGGCTCGCCCAGCCGGGCCAGCACCGGCAGGGCGCGGGCCGGCTCCCCGGCCTCGATCCACAGCCGGGCCTCGGTGCGGGTGGCGTACAGGTTGTCCGGGTCTTTTTGTCGCAGCTTGGCGCACGCCTCCAGGGCCACCTCCCGGCGGTTGGCGGCCACCGCCGCCTCGGCCGCCAGCGCCCACCACACCGGCTTGTCCGGGTGCCGGTGGGCCTGGCCGATGAGGAACTCGGCGGCCTTCAGCGGCTGCCCCTCGGCGGCCATCAGCCGGGCGAACAGTTGGGCCAGCTCGGGGTCGTCGTCCCGGGCCTCCAGACCCCGCACCAGCACGTCCCGGGCCTGCTGGTACAGGGCCGGGCGGTCGGCCGGCGGGGTGACGTCCAGGGTCCGCAGCAGGGCGGTGCCCAGCCCGCGGTAGGCCTCGGCGCTTTTAGGGTCGGCGGCCAACACCGCCTCCCACGCCCGCCGGCCCCGGCCGCGGAGGTCGCCTTGCAGTTGGGCGAACTCGGCCGCGGTCACCTGGTCGCCCCGGCGGAGGCCGACCAGCCCGTCCTCGAACCGGGCGGTCAGCCGGCCCAGCCGGGCCAGGGCGGCGACTTCCTTCGCTTCGATGGCCTCGTCGGTGGCGGCGTCGGCCAGCTTGGCGGCCGGCGCCCAGGCCTCAGCCAGGGCGGCCGGCTGGGGCCGGTCCCGGCCCGGCTCGAACCCCTCGACGTAACACTCCAGCAGGGCCACCTTCTCGGACGGCGGGAGCTGGGCGGCGTTCGGCGCCTTGACCAGCGGCAGGATGACACCCTGGACGAACGTCCGCAGCGGGGTCAGGTCGGTGTCGGTGGCCCGGAACAGCCGGAAGGCGAACAGCAGCCCGCCCGGGTCCACGCGGGCGGCCGGGTTGCCCGGGCTGGGCAGTTGGGCCAGTTCGGCGGCGGCGGCCGGCTTGTCCCCCCGCTGCAATAGGGCGGCGGCGACGACGCACCGGGCCAGCCAGTCGTTCTTCTCCACGTCCAGCCGCTTCTTCGCCTCCCGCTCGGCCTCGGGCAGCCGGCCGGCCCGCAGGTGCCGGCGGTAGCTGAGGACGACCATCGCGTGGTCGGCCGGGTCGGCCTCGCCGGTTTCGATCGCCTTCTTGCGGCCCAGGGCGGTGGGATCGGCCGGCGCCAGAGCCAGCACCGCGTCCAGGGCGGCCACCATCTTGGACTCGTCCCCGCCCCGCACCCCGTCCTCGAACTTCTTCCACTCGGCCACCTGGCTGCCGAGCCGGACGGCGCGGACGCGGTTGCGGCCGTACCGCAGGCCGACGGCCAGCGGCCCGCCGACGAACACCAGCAGGAGCATGAGCTTGACCGGCCAGGGGGCGAACCGGAAGGTGCCCCACAGGTTGCGGAGGACCGTCCGGACGCGGCCGGCGGGCGGGGCAGACGGGTGGACGGTCCCAGCCATAAGCGGGCGAACTTCCGGTCGTGGGCTGGCGGGAATGTTGTAGCAAGTCTCGGCCGGGCCGCCGCGGGGCGGGCGGACTGTGATCCCACCATCCGACGCCCGGGGCCGGTGTCGGGTTTCGTGGAATCCGGATTTATCGACGGCAACGGACGAGTGGGGTGAACGGCCGGTCGGGTCATGGCACTGCGTCGGCCGTGCGGGTACGATGTCGGCAGGAGGTGCCGCATGAGCAAGGTGACGTTGGACGCCGCGACGCTGGCCAAGCTGGGGGGGCTGACCGAACCGACTGCCTTCTACGACGAGGCGGGCCGGCTGGTGGCCAGGTGCAAACCGATCCCCCCGTGCCCGTTCACCGAGGAGGAGATCGAGGCCGCCTTCCGCCAGACCGGCCCCGGCAAGACGCTCGACGAACTCATCCGGGAGTACAACGCCCGATGAGATACGCCGTCATCTGGCGGGGGGGGTCGCAGGCCGACCTGTTTGCCACCCTGAACGAGGCCGGCGACAAGCAGACGGTGTTCGCGTCCGCCGAGGTGGTGACCGCACGCCTCCGTCGAAGCCCGCGGCAGGCCGGCGAGTCCCGCGACACGCTGGAGCGGCGGGTGACGTTCGTCGCCCACCTTTACGTGGTGTTCACGGTCGAACGGGCCGCGCGGGTGGTGTACATCGAACGGGTGCGGTGGATCGGGTCGCTGCCCTAACAACCCCGGTAGGATGCTGGCATGGCCCGCCGCGGCTTCACCCTGATCGAACTGCTGGTGGTCATTGCCATTATTGCGGTGCTGGTCGGCCTGCTGCTGCCGGCCGTGCAGAAGGTCCGCGAGGCGGCGTCCCGGCTGAAGTGCCAGAACCAGCTCAAGCAGGTGGCCCTCGCCTGCCACAACTTCGCCGACGCCCAGAACGGCCGGCTGCCCTACGGGTCCGACCGCGGGGCCGGCGCCCCCACCAAGTACGGCGTCCAATCGCTGTTCTTCCAACTGCTGCCGCAACTCGAACAGGAGCCGCTCTGGCGGCGGTTCGACCCCACGGTCCCGAAGGGCTACTACACCGGCCCGGACGGCATCAGCCGGGTGCCGCAGCCGGGGCTGGCCTGCCCGTCCGACCCCACCGGCGACGGCGGCCGCAAGCTGGTGACGGTGAACGTCGTCATCCTCGACTCGCCCCCGCCGCCGGCCCCCTACGAGGCCAACTTCACCGGCGACTACGCCGTCTCGTCCTACGCCTTCAACGGCCAGGTGTTCGCCCGGCCGGGCCGCCCGGGGCAGTTCCCGCAGACGCTCGCCGACGGCACCTCGACCACCCTGCTGTTCACCGAGCGGCTGATGAGCTGCGGCCCGGCGGCGGCCCCGGTGCGGAGCCTGTGGGCGATCGGGCTGCCGGCCTCGTTCGCCCCCGGGTACGCCCTGAGCAGCCCGCCCAGCGACACTCCGTCCGAGCAGTTCTGGCCGACGGTGCCGGTCGGCACCCCGGTGCAGGGCCGCATCGGCTCGACCACCGGCCCGGTGGCCACGTCCCCGACGCCGCCGTTCCAGGTGTCCCCGCGGCCGGCCGACTGCGACATCCGCACCCCGCACACGGCCCACCCCGGCGGCATGGTGGTCGCGCTGGGCGACGGCAGCGTGCGCACCCTGGCCGCCGCCACCAGCCCGTTCACCTTCTGGGCGGCCACCACCCCGGACGGCGGCGAAGTCGCCCCGCTGGAGTAGGGCACGGTTCACCGTGCCCTAACGGCTGGCGTGCAGGGTCTGGGCGTCGGCGATCTCGCGGAGCGTCACCCGGGGCGATGGCCGCTGGTCCGGCAGCGTGTAGAAGACGCTCGCCCACTCCGGGTCCACGTCGGCCGGCACGCTCACCTTGCCGCTCACCGGGGTGCCGTCCGGGTGGTCCGGCGTCACCAGCAGCCAGCGGCCGCCGCGGGCCGGCAGCGGATACAGCGTGAGGGTGCCGGTGGACGGGTCGAACTGGAGTCGGGCCAGGTCCGGCTTCTCGGCCGGCGGCCGACCGGGCTGTTGCGGCGGGCCGGCCGCCAGTGCCGACGGGGTGGCCGGGGTCGGCACTGCCGGCGGGGCAGTGTCGCAGCCGGCCAGCAGGACCAGCGGCCAGACACACCGACAGGGGGAGAAGCGGATCACGGGTCGCCCTCCGGGCGAAAGGGGGAGAGGTTGGCCAACGGGGAACGTCGGCCGGGAGGTCTTGGAAGTCTACCGCGCGGAACGGCCGGTTGCACACCCGATCCCGGGCCGGCCGGGCGGGAACTGCGGGCGGCCGATTTGCCTTCCGACGACCCCGAGGTAGGATTCGGCAGGGCATTCTTGACCTACTTGACGATGTTTGACGTGATCGCCCGCCGGAGTCCCGCCATGAACCGCCTTTCCGCACACTTTTTGACTGAACCGACGGCTCACAGTGGGTTTGTGGTGTGTTGCCTGCCGACGCTGGTGCCGGCCGGCCAGGTGGCACTGGTGGCCGAACTGTACCGCCTGGCCGCCGAGCGGACCCGCCAGCAGCTCGCGCCCCGGCGGTTCCACCGGCTGCCAGCCTTCTCGCGGAACTGACTGGGTTTTTAGCCCGAAGCGCGAGCGAGGGGCGATATCCCCACCGGGCGGATAATGCCCCCTCGCTCGCGCTTCGGGCTACGAACCTCCTCTGCTATGCTGACTGCTCCGCCCGCTGTCGGAGCTTGAGTGCCGAACCCGTCGCCGCGACTCGCGGCCATGATGTTCCTCCAGTACTTCGCCCTCGGGTCGTGGATCGTTCCACTGTCACGGTTCCTCGGCGGCGACCCGGCCGCCGGCGGCATGGGGTTCGACCCGCCGCAGGTCGGCCACGTCTACAGCACCTTCGCCCTGGGCGGGCTGGTGGCCCCGCTGTTCGTCGGCCTGTTGGCCGACAAGTACCTCGCCGCCGACAAGCTGCTCCGCATCCTGCACGCCCTCATGGCCGTGTCGCTGGCGGCGGCCGGGTGGTGGTGCGACGCCCACGCCGGGCCGCGGGCCGACCCGGCCGCCGCCGAGTGGCCGCTGGTCGGCCTCATGTTCGGGTACAACGTCTGCTGCCTGGCCACCCTGACGCTGACCAACGTCATCGCCTTCCGCCACCTGCCGGGCGGGCGGGAGCAGTTCGGCCGGGTGCGACTCGTCGGCACGCTCGGCTGGGTGGTGGCCGGCCTGCTGATGGCCGTCGCCCTGGCGCCGGCCAGCGGCCAGCCGCTGTACCTCGGGGCGGTGGCGTCGGCCCTGATGGCGACGGCCGGCTGGCTGCTGCCCACCCCGCCGAAAGGCCACGGCCGGCCGCTATCTGAGGTGGTGGGCCTGCCGGCCGTCCGGCTGTTCGCCGACCGCGGGTTCGTGGTCTTCGCCGTGGTGGCCTTCGGCTGCAACCTGCTCAACCAGTTCTACGTGGTGCAGGCCAACCCGTACCTGCACGAGAAGGGGGTGCCGGCCGTCGAGGCGGTGCTGACCCTCGGCCAGTGGGTCGAGATGGGGTGCATGGCGGCGGTGCCGTGGCTGCTGCCGCGGCTCGGGCTGAAGGGCGTCATGCTGCTCGGCCTGGCCGGCTGGCTGCTGCGGGCGGTGGCCCTGTGGACGGACAGCCGGCTCGTCGGGGTGCTGGTGGGGGTGCCGCTGCACGGCTGGAGCTTCGCCTTCTTCGGTATGGTCGGGTCGATGTTCGTGGACCGCCGCGCCCCGCCGCACCTGCGGGCCGGGGCGCAGGCGCTCGTCATGCTGCTGACCAACGGCCCGGCGCTTCTGGCGGGCAACTACCTGGTGGGGCAGGTGGTGCAGGCGAACCGGGCGGGCAGCGTCACCGACTGGCCGGCGGTGTGGCTGGTGTCGGTGGTCGGCTACGCGCTGGCGCTGGGAGTGTTCGCGGTGGCCTTCCGGGAACCTCATGCTGACGACGAGCGTGGTCGTGCCGGCCCGCGGCGCCCTCCGCCGTAAGGCGGGCCGCGGGCACGACCACACTCGTCGCCGGCAAACGCACTCGCAACTTACGCGAGTCGCTCGATCAGGAGCGACGCGTTCACATTCGTCTGCGTGCCCCCGGCTATCGTCTGGAGCGAGACCGCTGCGGCCGACGAGTGGTTCACCAGGGTCAGGACATCGTTGGCAGACAGGGTGAGAATGGCCTGACCGTCGTTCTGCTGGGTGCCGGCGCCCGACCCGTACACGGTCCCCGACGCCGCGGCGCCGTTCACGAACAGCGCGAACTGACTCGGTTCCACACCCGACACCGAGTAATGGATCGCGTAGGTGCCCGAACCGGTAACTACGACCCCGGCGTTCCCGGGCGCGTGGGTGATGCCCAGGAGCGGGCCGTTCAGGTCGAAGGCGACGCTCCCCTCGATGGCGATTGTTTCCGCACCCTGATTGTAGATGTAGCCGTAGGCCGCCAGCCCGCCGGCCGGCCCGGGCACGCCCTGCGGCCCGGTGGCCCCCGTCACGCCCGTCGCGCCCGTGGCTCCGGTCGGCCCGGCGGGGCCGGTCGCGCCCGTCGGCCCTTGCGGCCCCGCCGGCCCGGTGGCCCCGGTCGCCCCCGTCGCCCCGGCCGGCCCCTGCGGCCCCAGCACGCCTTGCGTCTTGTTGTTCTGCCGGTACTGCAGAGGCGTTTTGTGCGTTATCCCAATTAGACGCACCGTTTCGTGCAACGGGTGGCGGGCTTGAGGCTGCTTCGGCTGATCCCATCGATTACTTTTCAGGATGATTTATGAGATAGGTCATGAGGTTTATTTTTTATTGTGGAAAATGGTTATTGCTGATGTCGTTGTCGCATCACTCTTGAATGTCTCAACATGAACAAAAGTTCCGTACAAATTCGACTTGTAAAAAAATTAATCGACGGATATTTCGCCTACACTTATCAACCTGAATATTTGTGTGAGATGCAGCTTGTGTACTGATCGAGCAATCTAGATCCACTCTGAGCTTAAGACCCGAGGCTGCAGCGGAATCAGTCATCCGC
>JAYVUZ010000269.1:0-44801 GCA_043787415.1 Fimbriiglobus sp.
GTCCGGCAGGAGCTTGCGGGCCATCCTGGCAGCCTCGTCGGGAGGCCGTCAGGCTACCCGGCCGACACCACGCCGGCCAGTAAAGTTAGGGTTTCTTAGCCACGGCCACCGCGACCATGGGGCGGATCAGGGTCAAGGCGTCGGCCCAGCGGCCAACATCTTTATAACTGCTTGCTAAGTTGTTCGTGACCATGAGCGTGTCCGGGTGGTCCGGACCGAGTACTCGCCGGCGGCTCACTAGCAGCTCTTCATTCAACCGCAGGGCGTCGGCCCTTCGGCCCACGTCAGTGTAACCATCTGCTACGTTGCCCATGCTCATGAGCGTGTCCGGGTGGTCCGGCCCGAGTACCCGCCGGCAGCACGCTAGCGCCTCTTAATGCAACCGCAGGGCGTCGGCCAGGCGGCCGCCATCAGCGTAACTGCCTGCCAAACCGCTCATGCTTGCGAGCGTGTCCGGGTGGTCCGGCCCAAGTACCCGCCGGCGGCACGCTAGCGCCTCTTCATGCAACCGCAAAGCATCGGCCAGCCGGTCGGCAGCAGCATAGCTGGCTGCTAAAGTGCTCATGCTTGCGAGCGTGTCCGGGTGGTCCGGCCCGAGCACTCGCCGGCGGCTCGCTAACACCTCTTCCTTTAACCGCAGGGCATCGGCCGGCCGGCCGTCAACAGCATAGCTGGCGGCCAGGTAGTGTGTTGCCGCCAGGGCGTCCGGATGATCTGGACCTAGCTGCTCTCGCATGACCGTGACGGCTCGCTCGAGCTGTTCGACCGCTGCTTTCGACTCGCCCAAATAGTAGAGCGTGACGCCCACCGACCGCCGTAGTCGGGCCTCCACCAGCGGCTGGGCCTTGAACCCGTCGGCCAGGGCCGGCAGGCTGGCGGTGATCGCCGCCCGTAGGGTGACGTCGTGCCCCAGCCCGCCCTCCTGCCCCTTCGGCCGGGCGGCCGCGAACACCTTGTCCTCGATGAACAGCACCACCGCCTCCGCCTCCGCCGACTTGGCCTCGGCCGCCGCCCGCTGCTCCGCCTCCGCCGCCCGGGCCGCGTCCGCCCGCACCAGCCCGACGGCCGTGCCGACCAGCCCGAGCAGGAGGACCACCAGCAGCCCGCCGCCGGCCCCCAGCAGAACCCGCCGCCGCTTCCGCCCTTCCGCGGTTCGCACCGCGGCGGCGTGGGCGGCCCGCTCGGCCGCCTTCGCACGGTCGTCGGCCGCCGCCCGCAAGGCCGCCACCTCGGTCGCCAGCACGTCCCCGGACGCCGGCCGGTCGGCCGGGTCGGCCGCCAGGCACCGCTTGCACAGGGCCACCACCCCCGGGTCGGCTCCGCAGCCGTCCAGCCGGGCGAACGCCGCCTCCGTCTTGCCCCGCACCGCGTTCAGCCGCACGCTCTCGGCGTCCGTGCCGTCGAACGGCGGCTTGCCGGTGAGCAGCATGCACAAGACGGCCCCGAGGCCGAACACATCTGACCGCCGGTCCACCTTGTCCGTCTCGCCGGCTGCCTGCTCCGGGGCCATGAACGCCGGGGTGCCGAGGACGCTGCCGAACTCGGTGAAGCTGCTGCCGTCCCGGGCCGATTTGATCGCGGTGCCCGTAGCGATGGTGGCGTTCGGGTCGCCCTCCGCCTCCTCGCGGGGACGGCTCGCCAGCACCTTGGCCAGCCCCCAGTCCATCACCTGCACTTCGCCGAAGGCGCCGACCATCACGTTGGCGGGTTTCAGGTCGCGGTGAATCACCCCGTGCGCGTGGGCGTACCCGACCACCTGCGCGACTGCCCCGAACACAGCCAGCGGGTCGAGCGGCTCGCCGGCTTTACAGCCGGTCGGCGAGGGTGTCGCCCTTGATCAGCTTCATCGCCAGGTACGGCCGGCCGTCGGGGAGGGTGCCGACCTGATGCACGGCCGGGATGCCCGGGTGCTGCAACTGGCCGGTGATCCTGGCCTCCGCCACGAACCGCCGGGCGGCCGGGCCGGCGGCCGGGTAGCGGTCCTGCAACAGCTTCACCGCCGCGTCCCGGCCGACGAGCACGTCGCGGGCGCGGTAGACGACGCCCATGCCGCCCCGGCCCACTTCTTCCAGCAACTCGTACCCCGGCGGGCCGACGGGCCGTGACCCCTCGCCCACCCAGGCGGCGAACGCCTCGCCCGTGGCGTGGTGGGTGTTCGTCCCCGGGGCGGCCGACGGCGGCCCCGGGGCGGCGGTGACGACTGGCTGGGCTTCGGGCACGGGCGGCTCCGGGGGCGACGGCCGCCCGAATTTACCCGGCGGCCGCCCGGTCCGCTAGTGGTCAAGACGCGACTCGACTCGGGCGCCAGGTCGGACTTCTTCCCAACCCCTAGCGCCTACCGCCTACTGGAACTCGTACCCGATCGCAAAGCTCACCCGGCCGTCCGGCAGCCGGCGGATGTCCGTGATCCAGGCGTCCAGCCCGCCGCCCGTCTGCGGCCGGCTGCTCGGCGTGGTGTACGGCGTGAAGCTGGCGTTCGCCGGGCTGGGGAACGGCACCGCCCCCAGGAAGCTCCGCGGCCCGGTCGCGTCCGCCACCCCGTGCGACTCCTCCAGGAACACCTTCTGGTTGGCGTTGCCCGGCAGCACCCGCCAGATCAACAGCCCGGCCGCCGGCAGCTTGGCGTCGAACCCCTTCTGCTGCCGGTTCTCCAGCAGCAAATACTCGCTGCCGTCCGCCTTGAGCAGCACCTTGACGCACTCCCCCGGGTCGTCTTCCACCGGCGACAGCACGATCCGCTGCTTCACGCGCGGGTCCACCGGCACCGGCCTGAGCCAGCCCAACTGCTCCTTACACCAGGCGCTGAAGTGCTGCGGCCGGCCGCCGCTGGTCTGCTGGCTCATGGCGCACCACACCCCCACCCCCTCCATGCCCGGCAGCTCCGGCCGGGCGTACAGGTCGGGCAGCCCCAACATGTGGCCGAACTCGTGGCAGAACACGCTGATGTCGGTCATCCGGTCGCCCCCCTCCGGGACGATGAAGTACGGCCACCGCTTGCCCTTGTGGCTGACGCTCGCCCGGTGCGGCCAGTACAGGCTGCCGCGGGTGACGTTAGCCACCCGGCCGCCGGCGAACAGGAAGAACACCCCGTCGAACTCCTTCAAGGCGTCCGCGTCCTTGGCCGTCAGCTTGTCCAGCACCTCGGTCAGCAGGGCCGTTTTCTCCCGCCGGTCGGTGCCGCTGCCGCTGCTGTACTCGGCCCGCTTCTTGTTCGCCTCCACCCAGCCGACGAACCGGCCCGTCACGGCGAACTGGCCGTAGCTCACCTCGCGGTAGTAGTCGGCCATGCTGCCGAACACCGGGAAGCCGGTGGCCGACTTGTCCGTGTACTTGCCGACGCTGAACAGCGACTGCTCCCAGTCCGTGCCCTCGACCTTCGGGTTGTGCCTCACGTCCGGGTAGTCGATGCCGACGACGGCCAGCTTGAAGCCCGGCTTGGCCCACGCCCGGGGCAGGCGGTCGTCCCAGCCGGCCGTCGGGCGGGCGGCCTCGGCCGCCAGCGTCGGCCGCAGGGTCAACTCGTCCGGGCCGCGGCGGACGAGCAGGGCGACCGTCTCGCCGGCCCGGCGGGCGGCCAGCAGCGGGGTCAGCCCGTCGTCCGCCGTCACGTCGGCCGCGTCCACCTTCAGCACCCGGTCGCCGACCTTCACCCCGGCCTTGTCGGCCGGCCCGCCGGCGGTGGTGCCGCGGACCTCCAGCCCGCCGTTGACGGCCTCCGTCGTGACGCCCAGGACGGCCCGGCCGGCGGTGGCGGTCGGGGTGAACGGGGTGCTCAGCGGCCGGGGCGTGACCGCCAGCTTGAGTGTCTGGTCGCCGCGGCGGACGGTGAAGGTGGTGGGCTGGCCGGCGAGCAGTTGCCGCAGCCGGTCGCGGAGGGCCAGGGCCGACGGGATGGGGGTGTCGCCGACGGCCGTCACCGCGTCGCCGGCCGTCAGCCCGGCGGCGGCGGCCGGCGAGTCGGTCTGCACCGCCCCGACGGTGGCCCGGCCGCCGGCGTCCGCCACCTCGATGCCGGCGAACCCGGGCCGGGCCGGGGCGGCGGCCGGGGCGAACGTCTTGGGGTCGGCCCGCAGGGCCGTCTTGGCGGTGCGGACGCCGGTCAGGTCGGGGCCGGCCGGGCGGGGGGCCGGGGCGACGGCCGGCGGGGCGAGCAGCAGCAGCAGAGGGAGCATGGCGGGCGACTCGGGGCGGGATGAGGGAATCATCCGCCGGCGAAGGTGAGCGGTCAATGAGAACCCGGCGGCACTTCGGCCAGGGGTCACTCGTCCCCCAGCGGTTCGCCGCGTGTCACCGGCGCCCAGCCGGCCGACGTGACGGACCGCACACGGCCATCGGCCATCAGCACTTGCACCGGCCGCCCCTTCACCCCGGCGAACCCGCCTGGGCTGTCGAGCGGTCGCTGGCCGTCCCGGCCGTTGAGCGGGTCGGCCCACGGCCGCGGGTCGATCAGCGCCTCGCCGGCCAGCACCGTGTTCGACGTGCCGAGCGGGAAGCCGTCCGCGTCGAGCCGCCGGGGCCGGTCGAACAGCCGGTTGTTCGGGGCCAGGTAGGTCGGCGCCGGCACGCCGGCCACCGGCAGCGGGGCGAACGGGTGGTCGAACACGTTCACCCGCACCTCGGCGACCGGCCGGTTCACCGGGTCGCCCCACGGCTTCGACAGGTTGAGGGCGTGGTACATGTTGTCCTGTTCCAGGTGGGGTAACAGGTGAGTGTGCCAGGAGTGCAGCGGCCGGCCGTCCGGGGTGAAGGTTGGCGCTGGCAATACCCCTCGTGCGTCGTGGTGGTTGTGAGCGGCTAGGCCGAGCTGCTTCAACTGGTTGCTCAAGCGGATGCGGCCGGCCGCCTCACGCATCCCGCCGCTCGTGTGGGTCAGCCCGTCGGGCGAGCGGACCAGCCAAGCCGTCTGATGGGCCACCCCGACGGCCGCGGTGCCGCAGGCGAACAGCAGCACGAACAGGCCGACCGCCTTGGCCGTCCACGCCGTCCGCCAGCCCGGCCCGTACAGCCATCGGCCGAGCCGGTGCCCGCCCACGGTCACGACGGCCAGTGCCACCCCGGCGACGGCGAACTCGGCCGGGTTCGGGCGGAGTTGCGGCAGCGTCCGGCCGAGGTAATAAGCCCAGCCGGCGGCCAGATGCCAGACCAGCCAGAACAGCCAGTCGAGCGGGCCGAGGAGCAAGCAGAAGGCGAATAGGATGACACCCACCACCCCGACGACTCGCAGCACGGACCGCATCACGGCTTGCCCCCTGCCAGCGATTCCAACTCGCCGGCGGTGGCCGCGCGGATGGTACCGTCGGCAAACAGGGCCAGCCGCACGCCGCCGAACACGTCCGGCTCGACCGCCACCAGCAGGCCCCGGCGGTACGGGTCCACCCGGCCGCCTCGGTACACGTACGGGGCGCCGGACGGGTGCGGGCCGGGGAACAGCCCGGTCGCCGGCAAGTCGCCGCCGTTGGCTCGGGCGTACTCCCACAGCCGGGCCTTCAGCGCGTCCAGGGCCTGCCGGCGGTCGGCCTCGGTGGGCGAGGCGTCGGCCAGGGTGTACGTGGCACCGTTCGGCTTCCACGCCCCCGGGGTCATGAGTTCGCGCGCCCCGGAGATCATGGCCAGCACCAGGGTGAACGCCGCCCCCCACACCAGCACCAGCCCGGCCGCCCCGCGGTGGCTCAGCCGTGGCAGCCGGGGGAAGTCGCGGGCCAGCCCGTTCCACAGCCACCGCACGGCGAGGGTGGACAGCACCAGGACGAGCAGGAAGAAGGAGATGACATCCAGCCGCACCGTGGTCGTGTCGGTGAGCAGGACGGAGGTACGGGGCATCCCGGCGAACGGCGGTGACATACCACCGAGCATACCGCATCCCCGGCCGCCACGCACCAGTCAGCCGACCGGCTTGGTGATCCGGTACATACTCCCCTTCACCCGGCCGCCGCCGGGGGAGCCGGCCCGGGCGAACGTCGCTTCCACCGCCAGCCCGGCCGCCCGGCAGGCGTCGGCGAACGGCCGGGCGGCCTGCCGGTCCGGGTCGGCGATCAGGGCCACCCCGCCGGGCGTCAGCGCCCCGGCCAGGAACGCGACCACGGGTGCCACCAGCCGCGGCTCGTACAGCAGGTCGCTGCCGAGCAGGATGTCCGCCCGCAGCCCCGGCGGCGGGTGCCGCACGTCCAGCACCCCGGTGGCGAAGTCGCGGTAGCCGTTCAGCCGGGCGTTGCCGGCGGCGTACTCGACGGCCAGGGCGTCGATGTCGGTGAACGTCACCCGCAGCCCGCGGCTCAGGGCGGCGATGCCGGCGAGGCCGAGGCCGCAGGCCACCTCGACGGCGTGCCGCGGCTCCGGGTAGCGGTCCCACGGCTCGGCCAGGACGGCCTTCGCCAACATGCGGGCAGCCGGCCACAGTTCGGCCCAGTACGGCAGGTGGCCGTCGGCGGCGTAGGCGGCCCGCACAGCCGGGTGGTCGAACAGGTCGGGGTCGGCCGGCCGGTCCAGGCGGAACGACGACGGGCCGAGCAGGACGGTTTCGCGGACCCGCTCGGCGACCGCCTCCGGGGGCGTGTGGTGGGTCATGGCGGGTCGTGCCCGTGGCCGCCGAGGGGGTTGCACCGGCACACCCGCCAGCCGCCTTTGAGCACGCCGCGGACGGGGCCGTACTTGCGGACGGCCAGGATGAAGTAGTCCGAGCAGGACGGGTCGAACCGGCAGACGCCGGCCGGCAGCAGCGGCCGGACGAGGAACTGGTACAGCCGCACCGGGGCGACGACGAGCCAGGTCATGGCGAACCGCCCGGCGAGCCGTCCCCGTGAGGGGACGGAGGGCGAGGTCGGCCACTTCTCTCGTCCTCCGTCCCCTCACGGGGACGGCTCGCCTTCTCGACTCGTTTCGCCGCATCGCTCGCCAGCTTGCGGAACGACGCCCACACGGCCTCGGCCGGCGGCACCGCCGTCAGCCCCTTCCGCGGCACCACCACGAAGTCGCAGGCCGGCAACTCGCTGGTGCGGAACACCTCCCGGAGCAGCCGCTTCCAGCGGTTCCGCACGACGGCGTTGCCCACCTTGCGGGATACCGACAGGCCGAGCCGCGCGTTACCACCGGCGGCCGGCCCGGCGAACACCACCAGCAGCCCGTCGGCGGCCGACTTCTTCCGGTCGTACACGGCGTCGAACTCGGCCGGCGTCTTGAGCCGGGCCGACTGGGGGAAGGTCAGCGCCATGCCACACCGGCCCGCACGTCCTGCGGGGCGGCGGCGGCGAACTGCTCCATCAGCGCTCGGGCGGCGTCGTCCAGGCTCTTCGGGGCCACCACCTTCACCGCCAGGTACTGGTCGCCGCCGCTCACGCCCTTGCCGGCCAGCCGCACCCGGGCGCCGCTGGACGTGCCCGGCGGCAGCCGCACCGTCAGCCGCTCGCCGGCGACGGTCGGCACCTCGACACGGGTGCCCAGCACCGCCTCGCTCACCGAGATCGGCACGTCGAGCAGGAGGTCGTTGCCGTCCCGGGTGAAGTACGGGTGCGGCTGGACGCGGACGGTCAGGATGAGGTCGGCCGAGCCGGTGGCCGACGCCGGCACGCGGAGCCGCTTGCCGTCGCCGATGCCGGCCGGCACCCGCACCTCGATGTCCCGGCCGCCGACCGCAATCTCGACCACCCCGCCGTTGGCGGCCGTCTCGAACGGCACCTGCACTTCCCCTTCGATCTCCTCCGGCGGCCGGCGGCGGTGCCCGCCCTTGCGACGGCCGCCGCCCATCAAGTCGCCGAGGTCGAACCCGGCCCCCGGGCCGCCGCCGCCGAACATGCTGGCGAACAGGTCTTGGGCGGCCTGGGGGTCCATCGACGGGCCGCCGCCGCCGCCAGGGAAGCCGGCCCCGGCGTGGCCGAACTGGTCGAACCGCTTCCGCTTGTCGGCGTCCGACAGGGTTTCGTAGGCGGCCGACACCTCCTTGAAGGTGGCCTCGGCGGCCTTGTCGCCGGGGTTGCGGTCGGGGTGGTGCCTGGCCGCCAGCTTGCGGTACGCCTTCTTGATCTCCTCGTCGGAGGCGGTGCGGCTGAGGCCGAGAACCTCGTACGGGTCGCGGGGCATGGTGTACGCGGCGGCTGGGGGTGCGGGGGGGTGTCGGGGGAAAGCAGCCACCATCCGGGCGGACGGGGCGCCGGCGGGCGTGGGGGTTCAGCCGACCGGCCGGGGGACGTTCGGGGCGGCGTTGAGTTCCAACTCGCCGATCAGTGCGATGTTGAGGACGCTGGCCGCCCGGTCGGTCCACACGCACACCGCCCGCTCGTCGGGCGAGACGGACAAATAGTCGCGGTGGGGCACGTAGAACATCCGACCGTGGGTGGTGTGGATGCGGAACGGCTGGAAAGGGACGGCCTCGCGGACTTCACGCAACTGTTCGGCGGTCATGGCGTCCTCCGGGGGTGACTGCCCTCAGTATACCCGCCGCGGGAAGTTTCCGCCGGCCGGCATTTTGCCCGATGCACCCGGCCCGGCGGCGCGGTACATTCGGCGGCGTCACGGATGTCCCCACGGTCCCGCCGAGCGACCGCCGATGCCGGCCCCGGCCACCGCCGAATCCCTCCTCCACCTGCTCGACCGCAGCGGCCTGCTGCCGGCCGAGACGGTGGACCAGTACCGCACCCTGACCGGCTCGCCCCGGCAGATCACCGACGCCCTGCTCCGGGACCGGGTTATCACCCCGTTCCAGAGCCGCCAGTTGCTCGCCGGCCGCAGCCGCGGCTTCTTCCTGACCGACAAGTACAAGGTGCTGGACCTGCTCGGCGAGGGCGGCATGGGCCGGGTGCTGCTGTGCGAACACCTGATGCTCAACAAGCTCCAGGCGGTGAAGGTGCTGACCGGGGCCGACGACGTGCCGGGGGCCGAGGAGCGGTTCATCCGCGAGGCCCGGGCGCTGGCCACCCTGGACGACCCGTACATCGCCCGGGTGTTCGACGTGGACCGGTCGCCCACCGGGCTGTTCCTGGTGATGGAGTTCGTCGACGGCACCAACCTGCACCTCCTGGTCGCCCAGCACGGCCCGGCCGACCCCCGGCGGGCGGCCGGCTTCTGCCGCATGGCCGCCCTCGGGCTGCAGCACGCCCACGAGATGGGGCTGATCCACCGGGACGTGAAGCCCGGCAACCTGATGCTCGACCGGGCCGGCACGGTCAAGCTGCTCGACCTCGGGCTGGCCAAGTTCTTCGACGCCAAGCGGAACCAGAACCTGACCAAGCGGTTCGACGCCAAGAACGTGCTCGGCACGGCCGACTTCATCGCCCCCGAGCAGGCCATGAACAGCAGCGGGGTGGACATCCGGGCCGACATCTACTCCCTCGGCTGCACCCTGTACTACCTGCTGACGGCCCGGTTCCCGTTCCCCGACGGCCAGCCGATGGAGAAGCTGCTGTGGCACCAGGCCCGGGAGTTCGACCCGGTGCGGCGGTTCAACCCGGCGGTGCCGGCCGGGCTGGCGGACGTCCTCGACCGGATGGTGCGGAAGAACCCCGCCGACCGCTACCAGACGCCGGAGGCCGCCGCCGCCGCGCTGGGCGAGTGGGCCAGCCCGCCGGCCCCCCCGCCGGCCGCCGAGATGCCCCGGCAGTCGCCGGCCCACTACCTGTTGGGCCTCAGCCCGCCGCCCAGCACCACCAGCCTGTCGGCCAGCCCGACCAGCCCGGTCCGCATCCCGCGGTACGGCGACGACTCGGCCCGGACGCCGTCCGCCGACGACCTGGTGCTGCCGCCGTCCCGGGCGACCGACCCCGGCCGTACGCCCCGCACCACGCCGACGCTCGAACAGGCGGCCCTGTCCACCGCGACGCGTACCGACCGCATCCCCCCGTCGTCAAGCCGCCGGGTGTGGCTGGCGGCCGGGCTGGCCGGCGTGCTGCTGGCGGCGATCGGCCTGTGGGCGGTCCGCGGCCGGGCCAAGCCGCCGGCCCCGGCCGGGGCGTCGCCGCTGGTGGTGTCCGGCTCGACGTTCGTCCGCCCGCTAATGGAACACTGGGCCGACCTGTACGAGCGGCAGACCGGGGTGCGGGTGGAGTACGAGGCCGTCGGGTCGCCCCGCGGGGTGGCCCGCATGACCGAGCAGGTGGCGGCCGTCGGGCTGACCGACGTGCCGCTCACGCCGGAGCAAGTGCGGGCCGCCGAGAAGGTGGGCGGGCTGGTGGTGCAGGTGCCGCTGGCCCTCGGGGCGGTGGCCGTCACGTACACCCTGCCGGACGCCGGGCCGGAGCCGGTGCGGCTGAGCGGCCCGCTGCTGGCCGCCATGTACCGCGGCCGCATCACCCGCTGGAACGACCCCGGGCTGGTGGCCCTCAACCCCGGCCGGATGCTGCCGCCGACGCCGGTGGTGGCCGTCCGCCGGCAGGACGGCAGCGGCACCACGGCCCTGTTCACCCGGTTCCTGAAGTGGGAGGTGGCCGACTGGCCGGACGCGGCCGTGGGCACCGACCCGACCTGGCCCGGGGGCACGGTGGACGCCAAGGGGAACGACGGCGTGGCGGCGGAAGTGGGCCGCACCACCGGGGCGGTTGGGTATGTAGACCTGACGCTGGCCATGACCCGCCGGCTGACGGTGGCGGCGGTGGTGAACAGCGACGGCAAGGCGGTGCGGCCGACGGTGGCCGGGGTGCAGGCGGCGGCCCGGGACGCCGACATCCGGCCGGACCCGCGGTTCAGCCTGGTCGGCCGGCCGGGGCCGGACAGCTACCCGGTCGTCGGCACGACGTGGGCGGTGGCCTACGAGAAGCCGGCCGGCGGCCGGGGGCCGGCGGTGGCGGCGTTCCTGCGGTGGTGCGTCGGCGAGGGGCAGCAGCACGTCGCCGACCTGCACTACGCCCCGCTGCCGGAGTCGCTGGCCGGCCCGGCGGCGGCGGCCGTCGGCTCGATCCGCTGAGGGGCGGGCGGCGGGGTGTCGTCGTCGGGGTCGGTGCCGCAACAGCCCTGGCCGGCGGCGACCCACTCCTCGACGGTGATCTCGGGATCCAGGGTCATGCGGTCAGCATACCAAGACTCGTCTTGCACCCGACGGATTCCCCGGCGTACCATCCTGCCTGCGTACATCCCGGCGCGTCCACGGAAGGACAGCATGGCCACCGCCCCCGGCCCGAACGACCTCACCCGCCAGCAGCTCGACGAGCTGGACGCGCTGCTCCAACGGATGCTCGGCCTGCCGCTCGACCCGCCGGCCCCGCCGCCCAAACCCCAACCGCTGCCGGCCCCGCCGCTGCCCGACCTGCCGCCCGGCTGGCGGCTCGACGCCGGCCGCCTCCGCGCCCCGGACCCGCACACCGGCGTCGCCCTGACGGCGGTGCCGGTGGAACTCGTGAGCGTCGGGGCGGTGGCGGAAGCCCCCCGCCGGCCGCCGGTGGTGGTGGCCGACGAGTCCGACGAGCCGTTCGTCCGGTTCGGCCCGCCGACGGACGGCATTCGCCTGCCGACCGGGCCGTTCCCCCGCACCGTCCGCGGGGCCGACGCGCCGGCCCTGCCGAGCGGGTTCCAGCCGGCGGTGTACGTCGAGCCGGAGCCGCCCGCTCCGGTGCCGGTGCTGACCCGCCCGGCCCCCGCACTCCGCATTCCGCACTCACCACTCAGCACTTGGCTATACCCGCTGTTCGCCGTCAACTGGGTGCTGGAAACCGCCTGCGGGCTGGCCGGCCCGGTCGGGGCGGCGGCGGTGCGGCCGGCCGGCAAGTACGGCCTGGGGGCGTGCGGGCTGGTGCTTCTGGCGGGGGCCGCCGCCTGGACGGCCCGCGGGCTGGGGTACGTCGACTTCCCGGCCCCGAGCCGGCCGGCGTGGTGGCGGTAGGCGGGGTTGGCCGGCGCCCTACAATCTCCCGACCCGCGGGGCGAACATCCGTGGTGCCCCTGCCCTTCGGGTTCCCGCCGACATGACCGGACCGCCCCGCCGCCTCGACCTCCTGGCCGGTGTGCTCAGCTACCTGCTGCCCGGCCTCGGGCAGGTGTTGCAGGGCCGCCTCGGCAAGGGGGTGCTGTTCTTCGTCTGCCTGCACGCCCTGTTCTTCTACGGCCTGTGGCTGGGCAGTTGGCGGAACGTCTGGCTGCCCGAGGGCGGCCGACTGCCGGACGCCGCGCTGCCGCTCGTCGGCAAGCTCGGCGGGCCGGCCAAGGCGGTGTACTACCGCCTCCAGTTCCTCGGCCAATTCGGCATCGGGATGCAGGCCTGGCCGGCGGTCATCCAGTACGCCGCCGCCGACCCGGCCGCCGACCCGGAGGACAAGCCCAAGCCGCTGCCCGTACTCGGCCTGTACATGCAGGCGCCGACCGAGGCGGAACTCAACGACCTGCAACGGGACGGGGACAAGCGGTTCGACCTGGCCTGGGTGTACACGGTCATCGCCGGGGTGCTGAACGTGCTGGTGGTGTGCGACGCGGCGGCCGGCCCGGCCGTGCGGGACGACGACGACGAGCCGAAAGGGGCCGGCTGATGCCGCTGTTCGCCGCCGGGATTTACTGGCACTTCCCCGTCCTGCTCGTGACGTTCAGCCTGGTGTACGCGGCCACCCGGCACGACCGCTGGGACCGCATCGCCTGGGAGGCGGCCGAGTGGGCCGGCCGCATCGGCGGGTTCCTGCTGACGGTGGCCGTCGCCCTGTACGTGTTCAGCAGCCACCCGGACCAGTGGCCGTACCTGGCCGCCGCCGCCGGGGTGCTGTTCGCCGGCTTCCGCGGTGTCGTGTACCTGATCGGACGGCGGAAGAAGCCGACACCCGCCCCCTGAATGGGCAACGATTTTCCTTCCCCGCGACGCCCCGGCGACATACGATTGGGCGGTCGTCGCACTCAGCCGGGGAATGACGATGTCGCCCGACCCACGGCCGACGGAGGCCGCCCGCCTCACGCTGGCCAAGCTGCCGCCCACCCTGACACTGGCCGACGCCCTGCGGCGGGTGACCCAGGTGGCCGGCGACACCTTGGGCGTGGCCCGGGCCGGCGTCTGGCTGCTGGTGGACGACCGCCAGGCGCTGCGGAACGTGGCCCTGTTCGAGCGGCCGGCCCGCGCCCATTCGAGCGGCTGCACGCTCATGGCGGCCGACTTCCCGCACTACTTCGCCGCCCTCGGCGACCGCCGCACGGTGCCGGCCGCCGACGCCCCGGCCGACCCGGCCACCCGGGAACTCACCGACACGTACCTGCGCCCGCTCGGCATCACCGCCCTGCTCGACGCCCCGGTGTACCTGGGCGGGGAGGTGGTCGGGGTGGTGTGCCACGAGGCCGTCGGCGGGCCGCGGACGTGGACGGCCGAGGAGCGGGACTTCGTGGCCGCGGTGGCCGACCAGGTGGCGCTCAAGCTGAAGGGGGCCGAGCTGGCCGACGTGCGGGCCACCCTGCGGGCGCTGGACGCGCAGCGGGCCGAGAGCCGCCGGCTGGACGACCTGGGCCGGCTGGCGGCGGGCGTGGCCCACGACTTCAACAACCTGCTGAGCGTGGTCAGCGGGTCGGCCGAACTGCTCGGCCGCAAGCCGGGGCTGCCGGCCGGGGCCGGTGCGCTGCTCGACCAGATCGTCGACGCCGCGCACCGCGGAGCGGCGCTGGCCGACGAGCTGGCCCGGCTGGGCCGCGGGGCCGGGGGCAAGCCGCGGGTGGTGGGGGCGGCCGACACCGTGCGGTCGCTCCAGTCGCTGCTCGCCGCCGCCGCCGGGGCCGACCACCCGCTGACGGTGGACGCCCCGTCCAGCGGCCGCATCTTCCTCGACCCGGTGCAGTTGGAGCGGGCGCTGCTCAACCTGGTGGTCAACGCCCGGGACGCCAGCCCGGCCGGGACGGGCATCACGGTGAGCGTGGTCGGCGACTCGGCCGGGGTGGTGGTCGGGGTAGCCGACGGCGGCCGGGGGATGCCGGCTGAGGTGCGGGACCGGGTGTTCGAACCGTACTTCACCACCAAGGGGCGGAACGGCACCGGACTCGGGCTGGCGATCGTGCGGCAGGTGGCCGAGCGGGCCGGCGGGAACGCGACGGTGGTGAGCGAGCAGGGACGCGGCAGCGTGTTCCGGCTGCACCTGCCGCGGGTCGGGGAGTGATTTGGCGAGCGGCCGGTGTGAGCCGGCTGAGGGAACGATCTCTGAGGTGAGACGATAACGCTCACCTCCGAGATCGTTCCCTCAGCCGGCTCACACCGGCCGCTCGCCAAAACCTGTCACTTCAGTAGCCCGGCCAGCGTCCTCGACACCTGGTCCTGCGGCGCGGCGGCGGCGGCGGCGTTCAGGTCGGCCACCGCCCGAGCGTTGTCGCCACGACCGGCGGCCACCAGCCCGGACAGGAACTTGGCCCCCGGCCCGGCGGTCGGGGCGTCGGCGGCCGCCCTCAGCCGGGCGACCACGGCCGACGCCTCGGCCAGCGACGGCAGTTCCAGCGCCGAGTCGCGGATGGCGCTCAGCCACCGCTCTTGCGGCAACAGGCTGAGCGCCTGCTGGGCGGCCCCGGCCGCCTGGTCGTACTGGCCGGCGGCGGTCAGCGCCCGGGCCGCCTTGAGCGGCAGCAGGGCGTTCTGCGGCTGGTCCACGGCGGCGTGCTGGTAGGCGGCCACCGCCTCGGCGTACCGCCCGGCCTTCACCAGCGCGTCGGCCTGGGTGGTGTAGTCGGCCGTCAGGGCCGGAGTCGGGTCGGCCGGCAGATAGCTGCTGGTGTTGGAAAACACGACGGGGGCGGCCACGACGGCCGGGGCCGCCAGGGCGTAGGTCGGCTGATAGACGGACCCGAGAGTGTAGCCCCGGCCGTAGCCGCCGTAGCCGCCGTAGCCGCCGTAGCCGCCGTAGCCGCCGTAGCCGCCGTACCCGACTCCGCGGCCGTAACCGAACGGCGAGTACCCACCCCCCCCGTACCCGCCGCCGTAGCCGTACCCGCCGCCATACCCATACCCAAGGACCGACCCCACACCCAGCCCGACGGCCAGCCCGGTGCCGAAGTTGCCGCCGGAATAAGACCGGCCGTACCCGCCGTTGTAGCCGCCGTAACTGCCGTAACTGCCGTAACTGCCGTAGCCGCCGTGGTACGCCCCGCCGTACCCGCCGTGGTAAGTCGCACCGCCGTGGTAGGCCGCGCCGCCGCCACCGTGGTAGGCCCCGCCGCCGGCGTGCCCGCCCCCGCCACCGCCGGCGTGACCCCCGCCGCCGTGCCCGCCCCCGCCCTTCTGGGCCGGGGCCGGCCCGCCGGCCGTCAAGGCGACCGCCGCCGCCAGGAGTGTGCGCCGCAAGTGCTGTCGCATGGTGAGTGGTCCGTTGAGAGGAGGTGTCAGCCTTATTCTACCCTCTACCCTCTACCTTCGACGGCCGTCGGCCGGGTCGGGGTGCGACCAAATAGTGAGCGACCGTTGAGAGTCCCCCATGTTTCCGGCCCCGCTCGCCGTGCTGTACGAAGATCACCACCTGCTGGCGGTCAACAAGCCGGCCCCGCTACTGACCCAGGCGCCGCCCGGCATCCCGAGCTTGGAAGAACTGGCGAAAGCCTATCTGAAGGAAAAGTACGCCAAGCCGGCCGGCGTGTATCTGGGTGTGCCGCACCGGCTCGACCGGCCGGTGAGCGGGGTGGTGCTGTTCTGCCGCAACAGCAAGGCGGCCCGCCGGGTGCATGACCAGTTCCACGCCCGCACCGTCCGCAAGCTGTACTGGGCACAGGTCGCCGGGGTGGTGTCGCCGGCCGCCGGCGTGTGGGAGGACTGGATGCGGAAGGTGCCGGACCAACCGCGGGCCGCACGCGCCGCCGAGGGCGACGCCGGGGCCAAGCTGGCGACGCTCGGCTACGCGGTGCTGGAAGCCGGGGCGGACGGGTCGCTGTTGGAGCTGGCCCCGCTCACCGGCCGGATGCACCAGCTCCGGGCGCAGGCGGCGTGGCACGGCCACCCGGTCCACGGCGACGCGGAGTACGGCAGCACGGTGAGCTTCGGGCCGCCGGCCGAGTTGCCGCGGGACCGGGTGATTGCGCTGCACGCACGGCGGCTGGTCGTCGAGCACCCGTTTACGAAGGAGCCGCTGACGATTGAGGCGCCCGTGCCGGCGTACTGGGGCGGACCGCCCCTCACCACCACTTGAACACCGACCGCTTGCCGCCGCCCACCGCCGCGTCCAGCTTCTGGCACGCGGCCCACACGTCGCCGAGGGTCCGCCGGTCCAGGGCGGTGAGCGGCTTCAGGCTGACCCACGGCTCGACCGTCCCGAGCAGCCGCGGCCGGTGGTCGGCGGCCGGCCCGCTCGTCGCCCCGCGGACGGCCCGCAGCAACGTCCGCTGGAGCGAGCGGTACTCCGGGTCGGTCAGGTCGGCCGGCTGGTTGGCGGCCAGCCGGCCGACCTGCCGGTGCCACTCCTGCCACCACGGGGCGAAGTCCTCCACCGCGGTGGCCGTCAGCACCACCTCGGTGTCGGCCGCCGGCGGAATGGCCACGGACGCCGAGTCGGGCAGCGGCGGGTCGTAGTCCGCCGGCGGCGGGGCCGGCTCGGCGGGCGTCCGGGCGAGGGCGGCGATCAGCTCATCGGCCGTCTGGTAGCGGGCGGCCGGGTCGCGGGCCATCAGCCGCCCGATCACCTCGACCAGCCAAAGCGGCAGGTCGGGGCGGAGCTGGTCGAGCGGGATCGGGGCGCCGTGCAGCACCGCCTGGATGATGTGGTGGGTGCTGCGGCCGGCGAACGGCACCCGCCCGGTGGCGGCGAAGTCGGCGGTGCCGCCGAGGGCGTACAGGTCCGTCCGCACGTCCACGTTGTGCACGTCCCCCACCTGCTCCGGGGCCATGTACGACGGCGTGCCGACCACCGCCCCGGCGTCGCACACGATGGTGCCGACCGGCAGCCGGTCGTGGTCCTGGAACCGGGCCAGCCCGAAGTCGATCACCTTGATGGCGAACGGCACCCCGTCCCCGCCGGGCGGCGGCGTGCGGGGGCCGAGCAGGACGTTGGCCGGCTTCAGGTCGCGGTGGATCACCCCCTGCCCGCTGGCGTACCCCAGGGCGGCCGCCGTCTGGCTGAGAATGGCCGCCAGCTCGGCCGGGCCGAGCGGCCCGCCGGCCGTCACGTACCCGTCCAGGGTCGGCCCGTCCACGTACTCGATGGCCAGGTACATGCGGCCGTCGTGGTCGCCGGCGTCGTACGACAGGGCAATGTTCGGGTGGGCCAGCCGGGTGCCGCCGACCACCTCCCGCAGGAAGTACTCCCGGCCGACCGGGTCGGTCGCCCACTGCTCGCTCAGGGTCTTGAGGGCGACCGTCCGGCCCATCAGGGCGTGCCGGGCCAGGTACACCAGGCCGAACCCGCCCTTGCCCAGCTCGCGGAGGACGTGGTACGGGCCGAGTACCAGCCCGTCGGTCTGGCGGTCGGCGATCTTCTGGAGCTGGTACGGGGTGAGCAGGTCGGCGTCCGCCAAGCGCTGCTTGAGCTGCCCGACGGACGCCTCCGGGTACAGCCCTAGCAGGTCGTCCAGTTGCCGGTCGGTGAACAGCCGGCTGGCCCGTAGGGCCTGAAGGAACAGCCAGCGGGCGGTCACGTCGCACACGTCCGGCGGCTGCGTCTGGGTCACGGCTCGTCCCTCGGTTGTCACTCGACCACCCGCACGTCCGGCACCCGGGGCGGCGGGGCCAGGCCCAGGTTGACCGTCACCGCCCCGGCCCCCGTCACCGTCATCGAGTCGGCCACGTAGGCGCCGCCCAGCACGTCCAGCCCGGCGGCGGCCGTGCCGGTGAGCGCGACCGCCGCCTTCGCCGCGTACACCGTGCCGGTGAGCGTCACCTGCCCGTTGCCCGTCACCGTCACGGCTGCGTCAGCCCGCGGTGCTGGAAGAAGCTGATGCCCTGGCAGGTGCCGGTGGTCGGGGCCGTCAGCACCACCTTGCCCAGCCCGGACACTTTGATCGGGCCGGGGGCGTAGCCGCTGCCGGTCGAGTTGTACACCACCACCTCCAGCCCGGTGACGGCGGCCGCCCCGTCCACCACGAACCCGCCGCCGTCCATGACGTACACCCCCGGGGCCATGCGTACGGTGGCCAGCCCGGTGACATGGATGCCGCCGCGGTACACCCCCGGCTGGAGTGTGGCGACCAGCCCGTTCAGGGTGAGCGGGCCGGCGCTGCGGACCGTCATGGAGGACGTGTCCGGCACCGGCAGGAAGGCCAGCGGGTCGAGGGTCGGGCGGACCTTCGTTCGCACCCGGGTGGACAAGCTGACCAGGCCCAGGTCGGACATGCCGCCGGTCACGTCGATGCGGTTCAGGTTGAGCGACAGCGGGGCCGACTGCTGGTAGGCGGCCGGGTCGCTGGAGTTGACGACGAGCGGCTTGTTCACCAGGGCGAAGGCGGCGGCCGAGTTGGTGAACGCCCCGGCCCCGGTCGGCCGGAGCAGGATGATGCCGATGTCCAGCGGCTTGCCGCGGCCGACCGACCGGGCGCTGACCGGCAGGGGTTCGCCGGTGAACACCCGGCTGAACGCCCCGTCCAGGTGGTCGGAAATCGACACCTCGGCGTGCCCGAGCTGGCCGGCCAGTGGCCCACTCGTCGGCGGGATGCTGACCGTCACGGCCGCCTCGGGGTAGCCGTTGTCGGCGGCGGCGGCCAGCGCGGCCGTGCGGGCGGCCCCGGCCGGGTCGGCGCCGGCGGCCCCGGCCCAGTACCCGGCGTACAGGCTCTTGCCGGCCGCCAGGGCGGCGGCGTCGGCGGCCGATTGGGCGTGCCGCCGGCCGTCCATCAGCCGGCCGCCGTCCAGGTTGAAGGCGGCCATGCCCACCAGCACCGACAGGCACAGCACCACCCACACCTGCACCGCCCCCGGGCGGCCACTCGCTCGCCTCATGACTCGTGCTCCCCGTTAGTAGGCCATCGGCAGTTCGCACACTGCCGTCAGGTCCGCCGGTGCGAAGAACACGCCCGGCGTCCAGTGGTACGTCGCCGTCACCCGTACTGTGTTCGTTACGTACTCGCCGCCCACCGTCACCGACCGCACGTCCTTCGTGGCAACGTCCCAGTCTTTCGGCCCGCCGTTGGCCCCCCGGTCGATCCACTGGACCGTCACCGACACCGCGGCCGGGTCCATGCCGATGGCCTTCGGGGCCACGGCGGCGTCCACGATCTGCTGGCGGGTGGGCGGCGGCCGCAGCGCCCCCGTGGTGTCCTTCTGGTAGTCCCCGCCGCGGAGGCTGGCGTACCGGGCCGCCTCCGTCGCCAGGCAGGCCACCTGCTGGTGGCGGAACACCCCCACCCCGCACACCATGGTGCCGAGCATGACCACCACCAAGACGCCGAGGACGACGGCGGCCTCGACGGTCACGGCTCCCGAGCGGCGGTGGCACGGCCTGGTCATGGGCATCCCCGGTGGGACAGGCTTCCAGCCTGTCTAGATTTCGGACAGGCTGGAAGCCTGTCCCACCAACTTCAACATCAGTCCCCCGCCCGCGGCGCCACCACCAGCGTCGCACGCCGCTCCAGCCGCACCGTCCGGCTCGGCATCAGCCGGCGGCGGAACAGGTCCATCGACAGCCCGGCCCCCAGCGCCTCCAGCCGCTCCATGCAGTGCGGCCGCAGGCCGGTGGCGCTGAACACCCCGACCGCCCGGCGGTCGTCGTCCCGCCCCGTCTGCTGGAACACGAACAGATCCTGCATGGCGTAGTTGTCGCCCTCTAGCCCGGTCAGCTCGCTGATCTTGGTGATCTTGCGGGCACCCCCACCAGCCGGCTGGCCTGGACGATGATCTGCACGGCCGACGACACCTGCCGGCGGATGACCCACAGCGGCATGTCCAGCCCGGCCAGGCCGACCATCACCTCCAAGCGGCCGAGCGTCTCCCGGGTGTCGTTGGCGTGCAGCGTCGTCATGCTGCCGTCGTGCCCGGTGTTCATGGCCTGGAGCATGTCCACCGCCTCGGCCCCGCGGCACTCGCCCACCACGATGCGGTCGGGCCGCATCCGCAGGGCGTTCAGCAGCGTCGTCTTCCCCGACCCGGTACCGCCGGACACGATGACGTTGAGCCTGGCCCTCACGCACGCTTGCAGGAACTGCATCATCTCCGGGGTACACGCCCCTTGGCCACTAGGTCGGCCGCCTTCAGGGGCGAGTTGCCGAACCGCCGGATGGACACCAGCGCCCCGTCCAGGGCCAGCGGCGGGATGATGGTGGAAAGCTGGCTGCCGGACGGCAGCCGGCTGTCCACCATCGGGCTGGTGTCGTCCACCCGCCGGCCGGCCGGCGTGACGAACCGCTGGACGGTGTGCGGGCCGTTGATCAGGATGTCCGAAATGGTCGGGTCGCGCACGAGCGGTTCGAGCGGCCCCAGGCCGAACGTGTCGTCCGTCACCTCGGCGATGAGCCGCTCCGTGTCCTGGGCGTTGAGCAGGCTGCTGGACCGCTAGATGAGGTCTTCCGACGGGGGCGGGGTCTGGTGGGTGGGCATGGGCCGGCTTGGGGTCAGGGGGCCGTGCGGAACATCGCCTTCAACAGGGGCACCAGGCCGGACGACTTGGCCGGGTCTTTCCCGTCCAGCCCGACCAGCCGGGCGATGGCCTGGGCGGCCTTGGCCGTCGGGTTCCGCAGGGCCACCGGCTGGCCGGCGTCGTTGGCCGGGCAGACGTTCGCCGGGTCGTACGGGATGCGGTCGGGCAGCGGCAGCCCGAGCGAGTCCTCGGCCTCGTCGAGCGGCAGCTCGTCCGGCGACCCGTACTGGTTGACCACCACCCGCACCCGCTGGCCGTGGATGCCCAGCGCCTTCAGGTGGTCCACCGCCCGGCGGGTGCCGCGGACGGCGGTGAACGTCAGCCGGGTGACGAGCAGCACGGTGGTCGCCCGCTCCAGCACCGTCACATGCTCCGGCCGGTGGCAGCTCTCCAGATCGACCACCACCTCGGTGAACAGCTCCTGGGCGAACGTCAGCGCCTGGTTGATGTTGGCCGGCGAGATCAGGTCGGCGTCGGCCAGCTCCCGCGGGGCGGCCAGCAGGGTGGTGCCGGCCGGGTGCCGGGCCAGCAGCTTCTCGTACAGCGCCCGGTCCAGCCGGTTCTCGTTGGCGGCCAGGTCGGTGAGGGTGTACTGGGGCGTCACGTCGAGCAGCGAGGCCAGGTCGGCGCGGGCCAGGTTGAGGTCGATCAGGTGGGCCGTGCCGTACTCCCGGGCGAACACGGCGGCCAGGTTGACGGCCACCGTGCTGGCCCCGCACCCGCCGCCGGCCCCGACCACGGCGAACAGTTGCCGCGGCCGGCTGGCGGGCGCCGGGCTGCCCGCCTCCGGCCGGAAGTCCCGCCCCTGTAGCCGGGCCAGCGCCGGGGCCAGCTCGGCCTCCAGCTCGGTCTCGTCCAGGAACAGGTCGGCCCCGACCTGGAGCGTCTTGAGGATGAGCTTGGGGTCGGTGGCCGGGCCGACGGCGAGCAGGTGTTTGACGTCCGTCCGGCGGAGCCGCTGGATGACGTCCAACGCCCGGTCCGGGGCGTCCGGGGCGACCAGCACGATGGCCACGTCCGCCCGGCTCTGGCGGTGCTCCTGCTCGGCCCGATCCGGGGCGGTGTACGCCGTCCGGTCGCCGCCGCCGCGGACCAGCCGTTCCAGCAGGCCGACCACCGGGCCGTCGCCCCGCGGGGCGACCAGTAGCGCTTGCATCTCAGTCCTCCCCTCGGCCCGACGCCGGTGACAACGGTTGAACACGCGTCGTCGGCACATCCTAGAACTCGGCTGTTCGAGTCCGTCACGGCGGCGACGGAATTCGGCCGGAATGTCGCCCGGCGGGAACCGATTTGGTACCGTGGTCAAAAACCTTCCGGAACGTGCTGATCGGCAAGCGATTGCCTTGTTTGCCCAGCCGGTGATTCTGCGCTCGGGGCTGAGCGGGTCGGGCGAGAGCCGCTCGGCGAGAGCCGCGACCGCAAGGGGGCGTCCGCTGGGGGACTCAGTAGCTCACGGGGCACCCCAGCGGACGCCCCCTTGCGGTCGCGGCTCTCGCCGAGCGGTGCCGGCCGGCTTAGCCTAGCTGGCGACCCATCGCCCCGGAGTCGCCCATGCGCCGCTGGCTCGTTCTGCTGTTCGCCCTGCCGGCCGCCGCCCGCGGCGACGACCCGCCCAAGCCGGCCGCCAAGGACAAGGAGACGGCGGTCCACACCAAGCACAGCGTCACCGTCGGTGGCAAGGTGCTGGAGTACGAGGCCACGGCCGGGCTGATGCCGCTGACCGACGACGACGGCAAGGTGCAGGCCCGCGTCTTCTACACGGCGTACACCAAGCCCGGCGCCGACCCGGCCACCCGGCCGCTGCTGTTCAGCTTCAACGGCGGCCCCGGGTCGTCGTCGGTGTGGCTGCACCTGGGCATCTTCGGCCCCAAGCGGGTGGCCCTCACTGACGGCGGCGAAGCCCCGCCGCCGCCGGCCGCCCTGGTGGACAACGAGGCCACCATCCTCGACCTGGCCGACCTGGTGTTCATCGACCCGGTGGGCACCGGGTTCAGCCGGGCCGCCGACGAGAAGACGGCCAACAAGCAGTTCCACGGGGTGCAGGAGGACGTGCTGTCGGTGGGCGACTTCATCCGCCTGTACGTCACCAAGAACCAGCGGTGGGGGTCGCCCAAGTACGTCGCCGGGGAGAGCTACGGCACCACCCGCGCCGCCGCCCTGGCCGGCCACCTCCAGAACCGCCTGGGGATGCGGCTGAACGGCGTGCTGCTGGTGTCGGCCGTGCTCAACTTCGGCACCATCCGGTTCGACGAGGGCAACGACCTGCCGTTCGTGCTGTACCTGCCGGGGTACGCCGCCACCGCCTGGTACCACAAAGCCCTGGCCGACCGCCCGGCCGACCTCGCCGCGTTCCTGACGGAGGTGGAGGCGTTCGCCGCCGGCGAGTACGCCACGGCGTTGCACAAAGGGGCGAGCCTGACCGACGCCGAGCGGACGGCGGTGGCCGACAAGGTGGCCAAGTACACCGGGCTGTCGGCCGAGTTCGTCAAGCGGAACGACCTACGGGTCGAGGGCCAGCGGTTCATGCGGGAACTGCTCCGCGGCCGCGGCCAGACGGTCGGCCGGTACGACAGCCGGCTCCTGGGCAAGGACGCCAACGACGCGGCCGAGCGGCCGGAGTACGACCCGAGCTACGCCGCCGTGCAGGGGCCGTACACCGAGGCGTTCAACGCCTACGTCCGCGGCCCGCTGAAGTACGAGAGCGACCTGCCGTACGAGATTCTCACCGGCAAGGTGCAGCCGTGGAACTACGGCCCGGCCGGCAGCAACCGCTACGTGAATGTGGCCCCGACGTTGCGGGGGGCGATGGCCCAGAACCCGGCCCTGCGGGTGTTCGTGGCCAACGGCTACTACGACCTGGCCACACCGTACACGGCCACCAAATACACCGTGGACCACCTGGGCGGCGACGCCAAGCTACGGGACCGGGTGACGATGGCCTACTACGAGGCCGGCCACATGATGTACATCCACGCCGCCAGCCGGGCCAAGCTGCGGGCCGACGTGGCCAAGTTTCTCACCGCCCAGCCGTAACCCGGAGCCGCCATGTTCGTTGCCCTCGCGCTGATGCTCGCCCAGCCGCCGGCTAGTCCGTTCGCCGGATTTGTGGACGACTACTACGCCGCCCGGTTCGCCTGGGAGCCGACCGAGGCCACCTACGCCGGCATCCACACTTACGACACCAAGCTGCCAGACTACTCGGCCGACGCGGTCCTCGGCCGGCGGCTGGCGATGGCCGCGTTCCGCGTCCGGCTGTCCAACCTACGGATGACTCCGCTCGCGGACGCCGACGCGCTCGACGCCGAGGTACTGGCCCACGCCTTGCAGGCCGAACTGCTGGAGTTGGAGACGGTCCGCGACTGGCAGCGGAACCCGGTCCTGTATTTGTCCAAGCCGGCCGAGGGCATCGACCTGTTGATGAAGCGGTCGTTCGCCCCGCCGGCCGACCGGCTGCGGGCCATTATCGGCCGGCTGACGGCCACTCCGCGGCTGCTGGCCGCCATGCGGGCCAACGTCAAGAACCCGCCGAAGGAGTTCGCCGACCTCGGGCTGATTGTGGCCAAGGGGTCGGTGAGCTTCTTCAAGACCGACCTGCCGGCGTGGGCCAAGACGGCCGCCGGGGCCGACGCCAAACTGCTGGACGACTTCACCCGGGCCAACGCCGCCGTGCTGGCGGACTTCGAGGCCGCCGCCAAGTGGGTGGAGGCCGAGCTGCTGCCGGCGGCGACCGGGCAGTACGCCATCGGGGCCGAGGCGTTCCTGGCCAAGCTCCAGGCCGAGGAGATGCTGGACATCCCGCTCGACCGGCTGCTGGCCGTCGGCGAGGAGAACCTGCGGGCGGACCGCGCGGCGTTCGTCGCCACGGCCAAGCTCATCGACCCGACCAAGACACCGGCCCGGGTGCTGGCCACCCTGACCGACGACCACCCGAAGCCACGCGACCTGGTCGCGGCGACCCGGGGCACCATCGAACGCACCCGCAAGTTCCTGCTCGACAAGCAACTCGTCAGCATCCCGTCCGAGGTGCGGCCGACCATCGCCGAGACGCCGGCCTTCATGCGGACCGGCGGGTTCGCCAGCATGGACACGCCGGGGGCGTTCGAGGCGACGGCCACCGAGGCCTTCTACTACGTCACCCCGCCGGAAACCGACTGGGAGGCCCGGCGGCAGACGGAACACATGCGGCTGTTCAACCGCACCGGGCTGGACGTGATCACCATCCACGAGGCGTTCCCCGGCCACTACCTCCAGTTCCTGAACGCCAAGAGCTACCCGACCAAGGTGCGGAAGCTGTACACGTGCGGCACCAACGTCGAGGGCTGGGCACACTACACGGAGCAGATGTGCGTCGACGCCGGGTACGGCGACGGCGACCCGCGGGTGCGGCTGGCCCAACTGCACGAGGCCCTGCTGCGGGACTGCCGGTACGTCGTCGGCATCAAGCTGCACACCGCCGGGTGGACGGTCGCGCAGGGCAAGTCGTTCTTCGTCGGGCAGGGGTTCGTCGAGCCGGAGGCGGCGTTCCAGGAGGCCCGCCGGGGGACATACAACCCGACCTACTTGTATTACACACTCGGCAAGCTGCAAATCCTCAAGCTCCGCGAGGACTACAAGCGGGCGAAGGGGGCCGGGTTCACCCTCAAGGCGTTCCACGACGAGTTCGTGAAGCAGGGCGGCATCCCGCTCAAGCTGATGCGGAAGCTGCTGCTGCCCGGGGACACCGGCCCGACGCTGTGACCCGGCTACCGCGGGTGCGGGCGCACGTCACACCGCTTTGCCCACTCGTCCCACTCGGCGGCCCGCTCCGTCGCCCGCCCCGGCCGTCGCGGATTTCAGGAACGGGCCGGCCATCGCCCGAACGTGGGCCACGCCGGCGGGAGCAGCCGTCGCCGGGCTGCCCTTGTCCGGCGGCTCCGGGCGAACCGGGTCATGGCAGAGGCTCCAGGCGGCCGGGCAGTCAGGGGGCGATGCTCAGCCAGAACTCGGCCGGTGTGAACCGGGACAGGTGGGCGACGTTGACGGCGGCCACCAGTGTCGGCCCGCCGAGCGCTTCCGCCTGGGCGGCCAGCACCACGTCGAAATCCAGGGCGCCGGGCGGGGCCGTCGAGACGCCCCGCCGGCGGGCGTCGGCCCGCAGTTCGGCCGCCCGCCACATGGCCGCCGAGCTGATCGTCAGGGGTTCGACCTGGGTGCGCAACCAGGCCAGCCGGCCGAGCGCCTGCGTGCTACGCCGGAACAGCAGCTCTCGCCGGAGTTCGTAGTCACTGGCGTCCGGTAGCACCACCCGTCGCCCGGCAACCAGCAGGCCCGCCAGCCATTGGCCGGCCGCCTGCCGGGCGGGCGTGTGGTTGGGGTTGGTCAGAACCCCGAGCGGGCCGGCGTCGAGGACCACGACGGACTTCACGTCGGCTTCCGCCGCGGGTCACCGACCGGGAACAGTTGCTCCCGCCCCTCCTCGATCCGGGTCTGGTTGAGTGCTTCAAGGATGTCGTACCCGGGCGGCTCCGGCGTGTCGAACGGCGCGGCCGCCTCACACGCCGCATCCATTTCCTCCCAGGTCTTGGCCTCGCGGATGCGGCGGAACGCCTCCTCGGCCGTCAGCCCCGGCGGCGGGGTGCGGGTGACGGTCCGCTCCACCCCCGCCCCGTCGGCCAGCGGCGGCGGGGCGGTCGGGCGGAACACGCCGTTCTCGAACACGGCCCGGACGGTGGTGGTCACGACAGCTCCTCCGGCGGTACGACCACTCTACCGCCCCGGGTCAGCCGCCGAGGATGTACCCGAACCGCTCGGTGAACGCTGCCGGCGTCAGCCCGACGGCCGCCGCCAGCTTGCCCAACTCCCGGGCGTCGCGGAAGTCCTCCGGCTCCAGCCGGGTCATGTATTCGCGGGCGCACTCGTAGGTGACGCTATCCGTGTCCACCACCCGCGGCAGCATCCGCATGGTCTGCGGGTTAATCATG
Organism: Fimbriiglobus sp.; assembly: GCA_043787415.1. Taxonomy (GTDB): domain Bacteria; phylum Planctomycetota; class Planctomycetia; order Gemmatales; family Gemmataceae; genus JAXMAZ01. The sequence goes on from JAYVUZ010000269.1 coordinate 26,372, forward strand.
TCCTCGAACTTCAGGGGCACCAGCCGGCCGCCCACCACGGACACGATGGCCCCGTACTTGGCCGACTCGTCGCTCAGCAGGAATTTGACCGCCCCGTAGCCCAGGTCGCGGGTGTACTCGGCGTCGAACGGGATGGGGTCGGCACAGCGGAGTTCGTACCCCAGGTCCTTGTCGATCATGGTGGCCGACAGGCCGAGCGGCTTCATGCGGGCCTTGAGCCGGTCGCGGATCATCCGGCCGAACTCGATCTCGCCCAGCCGCAGGTGCCCGTGGTCGTCCCGCTCGACGTTGCCGTACCGGCTCAGCTCGCTCTCCCCGACGGCGTCCGTCAGCCCCTTCTCGCCGACGCACTCGATCAGCCCCTCGGCCAGCACCACCAGCCCGTACGGCTTGCCCTCGACCGTCCGCTTGACCATGCTGCCGAGGATGATGTCGCACAGGTGGTCCAGGCCGAACGGCTTGCCGCGGAACTCCTCCGGGATGAGCGTCAGGGTGGCCGCCGACGCCTTGCCGATGCCCAGGGCCAGGTGCCCGGCGGCGCGCCCCATGCTGACCACGATGTACCACCGGCCGGTGGTGCGGGCGTCCTCGTGCAGCGCGCGGGCGGTCAGCACCCCGAGGTGCCGGGCCGTCTCGAACCCGAAGGTCGGGATGCCCGGGGGCAGCGGCAGGTCGTTGTCGATGGTCTTGGGGACGTGGGCCACCCGCACCTTACCGGCCGCGTGCTTGTACACCTGCGACCCGCTGAACGCCGTGTCGTCCCCGCCGATGGTCACCAGGTAGTTGGCCCCGAGCTTCTGGAGCGAGTCCAGCACTTTGGCCAGGTCGGCCGGGTTCTTGGCCGGGTTGGTGCGGCTGGTGCCCAGCACGCTGCCGCCGCGGTTGTAGAACATGCCGACCTCGGCGGTCAGCTCGCGGGTCTGGGTCAGGTCGCCGGTGACCAGGTGCTTGAACCCGTCCTGCACGCCGACCACCTTGAGGCCGCGGTGCAGGGCTTCGAGGGTGACGGCCGAGATGACGCCGTTGATGCCGGGGGCCGGGCCGCCGCCGACCACGATGGCCAGGGTGCCGCGGGGGGTGGGCTGGGACATGGACGCGGAGCCTCGGGGATGATCGGGGGCGGGAGGGATGGGGTTAGGGTCGGAACCGTGGCGGGGGATTTCAAGGGGCGGTAAGCTGGGGACAACCGGGGAGAGCAACCATGACCACACCGATCACGGTGGACTGGGTGTCGGGCAACGGGTTCGTCGCCCGATACGCGGCCGGGCGGGTCGGCCGGGGGTGGAGCCCGCAAGAGGCGTGGGACGCCCTTCGCGGGGCGTCAGAGACGAACTTCCAGCCGATCCGGGCGTCGGCCGTCGTCAAGCCACCGCCTGGCCGCGAGGGCATCGACCCGTGGATGCAGTGGGTCGGCACCCTCGACCCGAACGACCTGCTGGTTCAGTCCTGGGAACAGAGCATTGCCGAGCACCGCCGCCAGCTCGAACGGGAGGCAAGCATCGAGCCGTTAGAGGGCACCTCGGGGGCGGCCTGAGCGGTGCCCACCTACCTACTCGACACTGACACGCTGTCGCTGCTGCGGAAGGCGCACCCGGAGGTCGGGCGTGGCGTCCTCCGCACGCCGTTCGCCGACCGATTCGCCCCAGTCATCGCCGTCGAGGAGCAGCTGACGGGATGGTACACCGAGGTGCGGAAGGCCCGTCGGCCGGCCGACCTTGCGGCGGCTTACGCCAATCTGGCGTCCACAGTTGGGTTCTACACGCGGCTTCAGATCGCCCCGTTCGACCTGCCGGCCATCGCCGAATTCGACAGGCTCCGGCGGCTCAAGCTGAACGTCGGGTCGAACGACCTCCGCATCGCGGCCATCGCCCGCACCATCCGGGCCGCGGTCGTCACCCGCAACCGCCGGGATTTCGACCGCGTCCCCGGCCTGCGAGTCGAGGACTGGTCCGTCCCCCTTGCCGGGCCGCCGCCGGCCGCGTAACTCTTACCACCCGTACACCCCCGCCGCTTCACCAGGACGGGTCCGCCCGGATGATCGAAGTCCAAGCCCTCACCAAGTACTACGGCGAGTACCCGGCCGTCCGCAGCATCAGCTTCAGCGTGCCCAAGGGTCGCGTCGTGGGCTTCCTCGGCCCCAACGGGGCCGGCAAGTCCACCACCATGCGCATACTCGCCGGGTTCCTGACGGCCACCAGCGGGACGGCCCGCATCGCCGGGTTCGACGTGTTCCGCGACCCCATCGCCGTCCGCCGGCGGATCGGCTACATGCCCGAGAGCTGCCCGCTGTACGGCGAGCTGCGGGTGGACGAGTACCTGCGGTTTCGGGCCGGGCTGAAGGGCCTCGGCCGCCGCGACACCCGCGCACGGCTCGACTACGTCACCGGCAAGTGCTGGCTGACGGACGTGCGGCGGCAACTCGTCGGCACCCTATCGAAGGGCTACCGCCAGCGGGTCGGCCTCGCCGACGCCCTGCTGGCCGACCCGCCGGTGCTGATCCTCGACGAGCCGACGGCCGGCCTCGACCCGACCCAGATCCGGGAGACGCGGAAGCTCATCCGCGAGCTGGGCCAGGAGCACACCATGCTGCTGTCCACCCACATCCTGAGTGAGGTGGAGATGGCCTGCGACTCGGTCATCGTCATCGCCCAGGGCAAGGTGGCCGAGGACGGGTCGCTGGACGAGGTCCGCCGCAAGCACGGCGGGCGGAGCCTGGAAGAAGTGTTCGTCCGCCTCACCGGCCAAGAGGAGTGAGGCGAGCCGTCCCCGCGAGGGGACGGAGGACGCCCCCGACCTCCGTCCCCTCGCGGGGACGGCTCGCCAGGAAGCACCATGCGACCGCTAGTTGCCCTCATCCGCCGGGAGTTCTCGGCCTACTTCCTGTCGCCGGTGGCTTACGTCACCCTGGCCGTCTTCCTGCTCGTCACCGGGCACCTGTTCTTCCTGACCGCCTCGGCCCTCACCGAGAGCGGCCCGCGGGGCGTCGAGTACCCCATGCAGGGCCTCCTGGGGGACGAGAAGTTCTGGCTCGTCTTCCTGTTCATCCCGCCGCTGCTGACCATGCGGCTGCTGGCCGAAGAGCGGGGCACCGGCACCCTCGAAACGCTGCTCACCGCCCCCATCCGCGACTGGCAGGTGGTGGCCGGCAAGTACATCGGGGCTGTCCTCTTTTACGTCGTCCTGTGGGTGCCGACTCTGCTGTACGTGCCGGTGCTGGTCAACCTGGACTGGCAGACGCTCAAGCCGGGCATCGACCCCAACCCGGTGCTGACCAGCTATCTCGGCGTGTTCCTGGCCGGGGCCATGTTCCTGGCCATCGGGCTGTTCGTCTCCAGCCTGGTGAAGTCGCAGCTCGTCGCCGCCATGCTGGCCCTGGTGGCCAGCCTGGTGTTCGTGCTGGCGGCCTTCTGGCGGCCCGACCTGGACGCCGGCGGCTGGGCCGGCAAGCTCATCCAGTTCGTGAGCGTGCCGGAACACTTCCGCCGGGACTTCACCCGCGGATTAGTGGACACGCGGTCAGTAATATTGTATCTGAGTGTGACCGCCTTCTGCCTGTTCCTGACGGTGCGGTCGCTCGAAGCGCGCCGCCTGAGGGCGTAACCGATGACCGACACCCGCCACCGCACCACTCTCGGCAACCGCTTCCGGTTCCTGGTGCGTGCCCTCGGCCTGACCGGCATCCTGCTGGCCCCGGCCGGGTACGCCGTCGCCGGCGACAGTCTGCCGGCGTGGCCCACGACCACCGACTCGCTGAAGCCCTACGGCGAGCGGCTGCTCGCGCTCGCGCAAGGGGCCGACGGCCTCCAGCCGCAGGTCGGCACCATCCTGTTCGTCGTCGGCGTGGTGACGGTGCTGCTGCTGCTGCTGCACGAGCTGTTCGCCGGGCTGTTCCTGGCGTCCGGCCGCAAGACGGCCGTCGGCACCAACGGCACGCTACAGATCGGCCTGGCCGCCGCCCTGCTGGTGGTGGTGAACGCCGTCAGCTTCCAGACGCACAAGCGGTTCGACCTCACCCGCTACCGCGAGTTCACACTGCCGGCTAACCTGGTGGACGAACTCAAGACGCTGCGGCCGGACAGCCCGACCACCGTCGTGGTGCTGCAACTGCACAAGACGGCCGGCACCCTGTCGGACAAGCCGGACGCCTACGACGGGGCGGCCGAGCGGAAGGTGGTGGAGAAGGTGACGGACCTCGTCGCCCAACTCCGGGAGTTCGGCCCCCGCTTCAACGTGGCCGTGCTGGACGTGCAGGACGAGGGGTACGAGCGGCAACTGAAGGCGCTGACGACACCCCGGCCGGGGCTGACAGAGGCCATCGCCGCCGCCCCGGAGAACAGCCTGTTCTTCTACGCCGACGGCCGGCCCGCGTCGCGGCCGGCCATCGCCCGGATGAGCTTCACCGACTTCTACCAACTGGACAAGACCGCGTCAAAGGAAGCCACCACCGCCGAGCGGGACGACATCGCCCCGCTGGCCGGCGGGCTGGCCTTCGCCCCGGGTGTCCGAGGCCGCGGCAACCTGGTGCTGCTGCCGCGAGGGCCGGCCGCGTTCGTGCGAAAGGTGCTGTCCCTGGAGGAACGGAAGCCGAAGGTCGGGCTGGCCGTCATCCACCCGCTGCTGACCACCCGCGAGGGGTACGAGGAGTACAGCGCCGGCGGGCTGCGGAAGGCGCTGGAGGCCAACGGGTTCGAGGTGGCCGACGTGATCCTCAAACGGTGGGGCGGGAAGTCCGGCGGCGGACCGACCCCGGCCGCCGACACGTTCGAGGAGTACGAGATCGACCGGGTGGAGGGCCGGTACAACCTGGCCGCCCTGTTGGTCGCCGACCGGGAGCGGCAGATCGCCGGCCTCACCGAACTGGCCGGCAAGCTGAAGGACATCCCGCTGGCCACACTCGACCGGCAGTTCGGCCGGCAGCTCGGCCGGCCGATCCGCACGGAAGCGGACCGGGCGCTCGTCCGCCTGGTGTTCGAGAACACGATCGCCGTCCGCCGGGAGGAGCTGGCCGAGTTCAACAAGGCTTTGGCGGAACTGGCCCCGAAGTACCGCGAGGTGTTCGCCAACGAGCGGGCCGCCGAGGGCCGCCGGCAGACGGACGTGAAGGCCAAGTTTTCCGCCGCCGTGGCCGACTGCGACCTGCTCATCGTGCCCCGCCTGACGGCCATCGACCTGACCCGCGGCGACATCATCCCGCCCAACCTGTTCAACCTGGCGAAAGAGCAGGCGGAGGTGGTGAAGGAGTTTCTGGGGGCCGGCAAGCCGGTGCTGTTCGCCGTCGGCCCGACCAACGTCGAGCGGCGGGGTGGCCCGCCCGGCGGGGCCGAGCCGGACGACGTGGAAAAGCTGCTGCCGCAACTCGGCATCGAGCTGGGCAAGCAGACCATCCTGACGCCGGTCGAGGCCGAGGCGATGGCCGAGCGGCAGAACGAGGCGCTCGGGCTGAGCGTGGACCTGCCGCCGCTGGTGTTCGACAAGCCGGGGCCGGCCGACAAGGCCCCGAACCCGGTCGGCAGCGCCTACCGCACGACCGCCCGGGCCGTGGACCAGAAGCTGGAGCTGAAGAAGGGCGGGTTCCGGCCGGTGTACGTCAAGGCGGACATGGCCGCCACGCTGCCGTTCGCCGCCGAGTTCGCGTTCAGCCAACCGGACGCCTGGAACGAGGACCGGCCGCTGGCCGAGGACGACTACCTGCCCAAGTTCGACCCGGCCAAGCCGGACGACCCCAAGCGGGGCACGAAGGACGAGGAGCGCCGCGGCAGCTTCCCGGTCGGGGTGGCGGTCGAGGTGCCGGTGCCGGCCGACTGGCGGGCCGACAAGCAGCCCGGCCCGGCGGTGCGGATCGTGGCCCTCGGCAGCGGCGGCCTGTTCACCGGCAAGCGGCTCGAACCGGCCAACGAGACGCTGCTGCTGCACAGCGTCAACTGGCAGTTGCGGCGGGATGATCGGCTGCCGCAGGAGCTGGCCGACGCCGACAAATGGCGGTTCCCCCGGGCCGACCTCACCCCCCGTCAGTTCTGGATGTGGCGGTGGGGGGTGTTCGTGGGGTTGCCGGCGGTGGTGGTGTACCTGGGGCTGCTGGCCCTGATGGCGCGGAAGGTCCGCTAAGTGGTTTTGGCGAGCGGCCGGCGTGAGCCGGTCCGGCTTGACGACCCCTCGGCCGGACCGGCTCACGCCGGCCGCTCGCCTGGAGAACGTTTGATGCGTTGGCTCGTCACCCTGCTGTTGCTCGCCCTGGTCGCCGCCGGCGGCGCCTACCTGCTCGTCCGGGACAAGGTGCTGACGGCCGTCGGCCTGCCCGTCCCGGCGGCCGCCGCCCCGGCCGAGTCGCTGGCCCTGCTCGACCAGTACCTGAAGCCGGACGCCGTCACCGCCCTGCGGGTCGGCCCGGCCGACAAGCCGACGCTGGACGTGCGGCGGGCCGACGGCAAGTGGACGCAGCCGGGCAACTGGCCGCTCCGCGAGGCCGAGGTGAACGCGGTGGTGGCCGCCCTGGCCGGCATCCGCACCCGGTTCGCCGTCGAGCCGCTGGCCGACGACCCGGCCAAGTTCGGCCTCGCCCCGGGGCAGCAGCCGGTCGAGGTGCAGGCCACCTGCGGCGACAAAGTGCTGGCCCTGAAGTTCGGCCGGCCGCCGGCCGACGCCGGCACCCCGGACTTCGCCCGCCCGGCCTACCTGCGGGTGGACGACCGGCCGGAGGTGGTCCGCCTCGGAGCCGACCTGCTGCCGCTGCTGATGCGGCCCGCCGACGTGTACCGCCGCCGGCAACTGGTCACGGACGCCGACCGGGTGAAGGTGGGCGACGGCGGCCGGGTGCCTCTACTCGGCGACGCCTACACCGCCGTGACGGTCAGCCGTACCGACGGCCCCGGGTACACACTCAAGCGGGTGGCCCCGAACCCAGCCCCCCGCCGCGACCCCGACCGCCCGGCCGGCGAGCCGGCGATCCCGGCCAACGACCTGGCGGCGGCGTGGCTGCTGGAGTACGACGCCGGCGGCGTCGGCCCGACGGTGGCCGCCGCGGTCAAGGACCGGCCCGACCCGGCCAAGCTGAAGGCGGTGCTGGCCGGCGTCCCCGACCTGTGGGCCGACCGCTTCCCGGACAACCCGAAGGACACCGGCCTGGACATGCCCAGCCGGACGGTGACGCTCAGCCGGACCGACGGCCGCAGCCTGGTGGTGCAGATCGGCGGCGTGTCGCGGACCGTCTCGAAGTCGGAGCCGGCCCCGCCGCCGCAGTTCGGCGCACCACCGACCCCGCCGAAGACGACCACCGAGGAGTACCGCTACGCCCGGCTCAAGGACAACCCGCTGGTGTTCGAGCTGCGGGCCGACAAGCTGACCGACCTGTTCGCCGACCCGGCCGACCTGCGGGACGACAAGCTGGCCCGGTTTTCGTCCGACGACGTGACGGTTCTGACGGTGGCCCGAAAGGGCGAGCCGCCGCTGACCCTCACCCGCAAGCGGGGCAACAAGGACGCCGAGGTGGAGGCCGACAAGGCCGACCGCTGGCTGGCCGGCGACAAGCCGGCCGAGACGAGCAAGGTGACGGAACTGCTCGACGCCCTGGCCCGGCTGGAGGCCAAGAAGGACGACCGCCTCGACGGCCTGGACGCGGCCAAGCTGGCCGAGCAGGGCATTGCTGCGGACAGCACCAAACTGACCCTGACCGTGCAGCCGAAGCCGGCCGAGGGCGACCCGCAGCCGCCGGCCCGCACCGTGGTGCTGGTGGTCGGCAAGGACGACGCGGCCAAGAAGAAGCTGGCCGTCCGCGTCGAGGGGGTGGAGCGGGTCAGCCTGGTGGACGACGCCCCGCTCAAGCTGATCGACCGCCCGGCCTTCGCCTACCGCGGCCGCCGGCTGTTCGAGGTCGGCGACGCCAAGCTGGAAACCGTGACGGTGACGAAGGACGGCGGCCCGGCCTTCGCCCTGGGCGGCGGCCCCAAGTGGACGCTGACCCAGCCGCTGGCCACCGCCGCCGACGAGGCGAAGGCCACCCAACTGACCGGCGACCTGGGTCGGCTCGAAGCCGTCGAGTTCGTGGACGACGCTCCGAAACCCGAAGACGTGGACGCCAAGTACGGGCTGGCCAAGCCGAAATTCACGGTGGCCCTCGGGTTCGCCGGCAAGCCGCAGACGCTCGAAGTCGGCAAGCCGCGGGACGGCAAGCCGGAGTTCTTCGCTCGGCTGGCCGGCGGCGGCAACGTGTTCAGCGTGCCCAAGACGCTGGTAGACACGCTCGACGCCGGGGCCGTCGGCCTGCTGCCGCTGCAACTGTGGAGCGTGCCGCCGGACAGCGTCACCGCCGTCGAAGTGGCCCGCGCCGACGGCGAGCGGTACACCCTCAAGCAGCCCGGCGACGGCTGGAAGCTGACCGGCCCGTTCGAGGCCGCCGCCGCCTTCGCCGAGGTACAACCCCTCCTCGCCGCCGTCGCCACGGTGAAGGCGGACAAGGCCGACGCCCTGACCCCCGAACCGCGGCACGGGTTCGACACCCCCGTGGTGAAGCTGACCGTCACTCACAAGGACGGCGACAAGACGGCCGAAAGGACGCTGAAGATCGGGGCACTGACGGCCCCCGGGGCGACCACCCGCTACGCCCGATCCGACGGCCCGGTGTTCGTCGTCCCGGACGCCATCCTGACGGAGGCCGACAAGCCGGCCCTGAGCCGGCTGACCAAAAACGTGCTGGCGCTCGACCCGGACAAGCTGGCCAAGGTGGTCGTCGCCGGGCCGGCCGGCGGCACGACACTGGTGCGCGGCAAGGACGGCTGGGCGGCCGAGGGGGCGACGTTCGCCGTGGACGCCCCGACCGTGACGGCGCTGGTGAACACGGCCGCCCGGCCGCCGGTGGCCCGCCTCGTCGGCTACGGCCCGGCGGTGAAATGGGCCGACCTCGGGCTGGAGCAGCCGGAGTACACCGTCACCCTGACCACCGCCGGCGACAAGCCGGAGACGCACACCCTGAAGGTCGGCAAGGCGGACGCCAAGGGCGAGCGGCCGGTGCGGGCGGACGACGGCCCGGCCGCCGGCGTGCTACTGCCGCGGGCGGCCGACTCGCTGGCCAAGGCCACGCTCGACCTGGCCGACCGCACCCTACTGAGCTTCGACCCGGCCAAGCTGACCGACATCAAACGCACCACCGCTGATGGCGCCCTGACGCTGAGCAAGTCGCTGGTCGGCTGGGAGCTGACCGCCCCGGCCCGGCACCCGGCCGACGCCGCCACGCTGGCCGAGCTGGCCGACCGCCTGGCCGCCCTGCGGGCGACCAAGGTGGCCGCCTTCGACCCGAAGGAGTTGGCCCCGTTCGGCCTGGACGCCCCGGCCGCCGAGTTCACGCTGGCGGCCGGTGACAAGCCGCTGTCACTGGCCGTCGGCGGGAGCGTGAGCGACGACCCGGCCGACGCCCGGTACGCCGCCGTGCTCGTGCCCGGCAAGCCGGTCACGGTCGGCGTGCTGCCGGCCGACCTGGCGAACAGGTTACTGGCCGAGCCGCTCGCCTTCCGCGACCGGGCGCTGGCCCCGAAGGTGGCCGCCGCCGACAAGCTGGTGCTCAAGCGGGGCGACCGCGCGGCCACCTTCGAGAAGACGGACGGGGCGTGGAAGCTGACGGCCCCGGTGGCCGCCGACGCCGAGTCGGCCGACCTGGACGACCTGGTGACGGCCCTCGGCGACCTGCGGGCCGACGAGCTGGCGGCCGACGGCCCGGACGACCTGGGGCGGTTCGGGCTGGCCGAGCCGATAGCGACGCTGACGCTGTTCGCCGGCGGACAGGAGAAGCTGTTGCTGCTGGTGGGCGGGGCCGGGCGGGACGGCAAGCGGGTGTACGGCAAGGTGGCCGGCGGGCCGCTGGTCGGCCTGCTCGACCCGGCGACCAGCGACAAGGTGCGGGGCGAGTTCCGCAAGCGGCAGGTGTTCGCCGACCTCGACCCGGCGAAGGCCGAGGTGCTGACCGTGTCCACCGACCGGGGCACGTTCAGCCTACGGAAGCAGGGGGCCGGCTGGGGGCCGGACGTGGACGCCGCCGCAGTGACGGACTTGCTGGCGGCCCTGGGCGGGCTGAAAGCCGAGCGGTACGCGGCCGACGGCGACGCCGACCCCAAGCTGTTCGGGCTGGACACCCCGAGCCGGGTGGTGGTGGTGGCCATGAAGGGGGCCGGGCCGAAGACGCTGCAACTGGGCGGGCCGGTCGGCGGCAGCGACGGCAAGCGGGTGTACGCCCGGCTGCCGGACCGGCCGGGGGTGTTCGAGCTGAGCGAAGCCGCGACGGCGATGCTGACCAAAGACCGGCCGGCGTTCGCGGCCAAGAAGTGATTTCGGCTCGGCGGGAGCGACCGCCAGGGTACGTCTGGCTAGACGCTCCCTGGCGGTCGCGGCTCCCGCCGAGCCTGCTCAGCCTGCCCCCAGCGCCGCCAGTTTGTCCTTCGCCTTCGGGTGGCCGGCGGCGACCGCCTTCTTGTACCACTCGATCGCCTTATCCCGGCTCAGGGCCAGCCCGCCCAGGCCGTTCTCGTGGTACCGGCCGAGGTGGTACATGCCGCTGCCTTCGCCCTTGTCGGCCGCCTTGCGGAACCACCGCACCGCCTCGGCCGGGTTCTTCGGCTGCCCGCCCTGGCCCAGTTCGCACACCAGCCCCATGTTGCTCATGGCCACCGAGTTGCCGCCGTCGGCCGACTTGCGGTACCACCTCACCGCCTCCGTCTCGCTCTTGGTCAGCCCGCCGCGGCCGTCCTCCAGCATCAGGGCGTAGCTGTTCATGGCGGCGAAGTTGCCGGCCTCGGCCGCCTTCTTGTACCACTTGGCGGCCTCGGCGTCGTCCTTGTCCAGCCCGCCCTTGCCGGTCTCCAGCATGACCCCCAGGCTCCACATGGAGTACATGTTGCCGGCGTCGGCCGCCTGCCGGTACCACTTGACGGCGGCCACGTCGTCCTTACCCGCCCCGCCCTTGCCGAACCGCACGTAGTCGCCCATGAAGTCCATGGCCCCCGGGTTGCCGGCGTCGGCCCCCTTGCGGAACCACTTGTACGCCAGCTTCTGGTCCTTGGTCACCGGCCCCTGCCCGGCGTCGTAGACGAACCCCAGGTTGTACATGGCCACGGCGCACCCGCCGTCGGCCGACTTGGTGTACCACTCGACCGCCTTGGGCACGTCCGTCGGGAACCCGCCCTTGCCGTACCGGAACAGGTTGGCCAGGTTGTTCATGGCCACCGCGTTGCCGCCCTCGGCGGCCGGCTTGTACCACCGCCCGGCCAGGGCGTCGTCCTTGGGTAGCCCGCCCTTGCCGGCCGAGTAGTAGTCGCCCAGGTAGCTCATGGCGTCGGTCACGCCGGCCTCGGCCGCCTTCTTGAACCACCTGGCCGCCTCGGCCTCGTCCCGCGGCAGGGTGCGGCCGTTGTCGTACCGGGAGGCGACGTTGTACATGGCCCACGACTCGCCGGCGGCCGCCGCCTTCTGGTACCACCGCACCGCCTCGGCGTCGTCCACCGCCAGCCCGGCCAGCCCCTTGCCGTAGTACACCCCGACGCTGTTCATGGCCGCGGCGTGCCCGGCGGCCGCCGCCTTGCGGTACAGCTTGAGCGCCTCCGCCGGGTCTTTCGGCTTGCCGTTGCGGCCGTTGTGGTAGTCCTCGGCGAGCGTGTAGTCGGCTTCGGCGGCCTTGGTGCCGCCGGCCGGCGGCCGCACCGTGGCGTCCCCGCCGGCCGTGGCGGTCGTCGGCTTGGGCATCACCTTCGGGGCGGCGGCGACGGCCGCCGGCTTGCCGGCCAGCACCGGCGACGTGCCCCGCAGGTCGGCCCGCTGGTTGGGCGACTGCTTGTGCCCCGGCTGGAGCGTCTGGGCCGACTCCTCCACCCGGTCCACCACGTAGTCGGCCAGGCTGTTGAACGTCACCCGGCCGGAGCCGTTGCGGGCCTGCCCCTTGATGCCCTGGATGACGTGGTGGAAGAACACCCCGTGCCGCAACTCCGGGTGTTCCAGCGACTCCTCCCCTGGCGAGCAACTGAACAGGGCCGCCACACCCGTCGGCGGCGGGGCGGTGGTGGCGTTCACGCCGCCCTTCTTGCGGCCGCCGGCCGGGCCGCGGGGGTCGTTGCGGCAGGCGTCCACCAGCAGCACCTTGACCCCGGCGAAGCTGTCCTCCAGCCCGGTGTACAGCGCGCTCAGCGGGATCAGCGTGTCCTTGCGGTCCTCGTTCGGCCGGGCGTCGGCCGGGCAGAAGTACGAGTCCTTGGGGCCGAATTGCAGGCCGTGGCCGGACAGCCCGATGAGGACGGTGTCCCCCTTCTCGCAGCCGTCCAGCACCTTCTTGAGGGCGGCGTCGATGTTCGGCTTGGTCGGCTTGGTGGGCGTGTCGTCGGTGAGCAGCGTCACCTGGTAGCCGAGGCCGCGGAGCACCTGGGCCATCTCGGTGGCGTCGTTGACGGCCCAGGCCAGGGGCGGCAGCCGCTCGTGCTTGTAGGTGTTCACCCCGACCAGCAGGGCGTATTTGACCGGCTCGCCGGCCGGCGCCGCCGGGGCGAGCAGGAACAGGGCGAGGGCGACGAGCGGCAGGCGACGCATGGCGGGTCCAGCCGGGCGGGGGGGCAGGCGGCACCAGTGTACCCGCCGGCCGCCCGCGGCGGGCCGGAAAAAGTGGCCGGTCAGTCCAAACTGGCGACCTCGCCGTCGGCCGGGGTGACGGCCCCCCAGAACACCTCCGGGCTGACCCCCGGGCGGACGGTGCGAACGCTGCCGTCGAACAGGGCCACGGGTAAGCCGGCGGCGAACGGGGTCTGCGGCAGGGCCAAGTCGGCCCGGTCGGCCGGCGGCTGCACCTGGAAGGTGGCCCCCGGCCGGCTCGGCCGGGTGACGCCGGTGGCCGGGTTCAGCACCGGCACGACATCCCCCCAGCCGGCGTCGGCGAAGGACGCCCGCCGCATGTTGAGCAGCGACCCCCTGAACGACGGGTCACCGTAGCCGAAGTGGAGAAGGGACGGCGGATACCACGGCTCCGGCAGACCCGTTGTCGGGTTCGGCCGGCTGAGAGCAACCGTGCTGTACCGGGCGTGATACCGCTCACAGTAGGCGACGGTGTTCGACAGCCCGTCGCGGATGCCTTCCGGGAACCGCACCGGGCCGACGAACGCCGTCATGTTGAAGGCGTAACTGGTCGGCCCGCCCCATGAGTAGGTGAAGCGGACCTCGTCGGGGGTCCAGCCGTACTCGACAATTGACGGGTCGCCTGGGCTGAGCATCAGCGACTGGAAGCCGTCGGGAGTCGGCGGTTGTCCGGTCGCCGCGGCGTCGAACCGCCCGCTGATGAGCAGGTAGGCCATGTAAAGCGGGCTGCCCCCCTGCGGGTGTAGTTGAAGCAGCCGAAGGTTGTCTTGTATCGACGCCGGGTTCGGCTCGTAAAACCCGCCCACGAATCCGCCCCTCTGGTCGGCGATCTGGTGTGTAGCCAGGTTAAGTTGTCGCAAGTTATTGGTAGACTTCATCCGCGAAGCCGCCGTGCGGACCTTCTGCACGGCCGGCAGCAGCAGGCCGACCAAGACGGCGATCATGGCCACCACCACGAGCAGTTCAACCAAGGTGGCGGCCGAGCGACGCAACTGACCCATCGCTACCTCCATGTCATGTGATGATCTCATCAGCTATAGCTTGTCTCGACAGGTCAATAAAGAATCATGACGATCGAAGTTGCTATGGTGGAGTAACCGAAGAAGGGCGTTGATTTTTGCAACTGAGCACGCATTGCCAACGTGCTTGCCGGACCGGGTGGGTTAGTTGTAACGATAGAGGACTCCCAGCCGGTCCCCGCCGGGAAGGTCCACGACACGACACCCGGTGCGGCCAGGATGGGTGGCGTTGACGACGATGTCAAAATGTTCGACACACCGCCACCGTTGGGAAACACTTTGCAAGTTTGAGGGTTGCTTGCGGTGAAAACGCCAGCATTCGGATTCACGAACCCCAACTCGATCACGATCTGTTAGCTCCCGAATGTGGTTGCCGTGGAGTACGACCCGCTCGGCGTGCTCTGGTAGTATGTGGTCGTGATCGTGCTGCCCGGCGGCGAACCCGGCGGGCCGGGCGATGTGCTCGACGACTTCTGAACCGAGTTGGGAGACAGGGTGACCGACTGCCCGATGGACGGGACGGCAGAAAGCCCGCACAGCAGACCGAGGCACAGCACGGCGCGCATCGCATTCCTCCTGTGGACGGGACGGGCGGACGGGACGGGCGGACGGGCGGACGGGCGGACGGGCGGACGGACGGGCGGACGGGACGGGACGGGACGGGACGGGACGGGACGGGACGGGACGGGACGGGACGGGACGGGACGGGACGGGACGGGACGGGACGGGCGGACGGGCGGACAGGACTGACTACAGTGTTAGCGCCGAGTAGCCGGAGATCAAGCCCAAGCAGATGCGTTCTGCGCGGATTGTTCTAAATAGTTGGCTTGGTCCGACCACCCGTCGGCGGGTCATTTCAGACGGCCGAGCTGCTCCACCTGCCCGCTGACGCTCGGCTCAATCCAGTTGAACGCCAGTAGCCCCGGCAGCACCCCGAGGCCGACGGCCAGCACGGCCAGCGGCACCAGCACCACCAGCTCGCGAGAGGTCAGTTCCGGGAAGCCGGCGGTGTGCGGGTTGGTGCCCAGAAACACTTTCGCCCAGAACCGCAGCAGGTACGCCGCCGTGAGGACCGTGGCCAGGATGGCGACCACGGCCAGGGTCGGGCTGTACGCCCAGGCGGCGGTCATGACCATGAACTCGCCCCAGAACCCGCACAGCGGCGGCAGTGCCATGCTGGCGAAGACCAGCACGGCCGCGAGGCCGGTGAACAGCGGCATCGGCTCAGTCAGGCCGCCGAGGCGGTCGATGTCCCGGTGGTGCGCCCGCTCGTAGATGACGCCGACCACGAAGAACAGGGCCGTGGCCGTGACGCCGTGGGCCAGCATCTGGAAGACGGCCCCGTTCACCCCCCACTGCCAGTAGGTGGTGTCGGTCCCCCAGACCGCCAGCCCGAGGACGACGTACCCCATGTGGCTGACGCTGGAGTACGCCAGCAGCGTTTTGATGTCCGTTTGGGCCAGTGCAGCGAGGGCGCCCCAGGCGATACTCACCACGCCGAGTAGTCCGACCCACCAGCCGAGTTCGCCGGCCGCGAACGGGGCCAGCGGCCAGGCGAACCGCACCAGCCCGTACCCGCCGAGCTTGAGCAGCACCCCGGCCAGCACCATGCTGACGGGCGTCGGCGCCTCCACGTGGGCGTCCGGCAGCCACACGTGGAACGGCACCAGCGGCACCTTGACCGCGAAGCCGACGAAGAGCAGGCCGAACACCCAGAACTGGAAGGCCGGGGTACACACCGGCTGCGCCTTCAGCCGGGCGAGCGCCGCCTCGCGGTCCACGCCGGGGGCGAATAGCTTCACCGCCCGCCCGGTGTCGCCCGGCTCGGCGTCGGCTGGCGTGGTGCGGACGGCCAGGCGGTCGTCCTGGCCGGTCAGCACCAGCATGACGGCCCGGCCGACCTTGCCGAGCGTCACCGGGTCGAAGGTGTGGACGGCCACCGCGTCCGGGGCGATGTGCCGCTCGCTGGCCCGGGCGGCGACCACGTCCTGCGGCACGAAGTCCCGCACGTCCACCGTGTATAGCAGGATGACCGCCGCCAGCAGGCACACGCTGCCGACCAGGGTGAAGACGACGAACTTGACGGCCGCGTACTTTCGGCGGGCGCCACCCCACACCCCGATGAGGACAAACATCGGAATCAGCATCAGTTCGTAGAAGACGAAGAACAGGAACAGGTCCATCGCCAGGAAGGCACCCGTCACTCCGGTTTGCAGGGTGAGTAGCAGGGCCAAGTAGGCTTTGACGTGGCTCTCGATGTGCCAACTGGCGACGACGGCTAGCAGCACCACCACCGCCGTGAGCAGGGTGAGGGCGAGCGACACGCCGTCCAGGCCGAGGGCGTAGTCGATGTCGAACCGGCCGACCCACGGCCGGCGGGTGAGCAGGTCGAAGCTGCTGATCCGCCCCGGCACCGGCCGGGCGGCCGTCGCCTGCTGCTCGTCGCTGCGGCTGTCGAGCCGCCCCGCCGGGTGGTACAGGCTCCGCACGCTGCGGTCGGAGTACGAGTCGAGCAGGTTGTAGTAGTCCACCAGCCGGCACAGGCCGAGCGTCAGCGTAGCGGCGCAGCCGGTGAGCGCCACCCACCGCAGCAGTTCCTTCCGCCGGCCCGGCAGCACCAGCAGGAGGGCGGCCACGCCCAGCGGCAAGAACACTTGCAGGCTGAGGGTGAGCAGGTCGAGTTCCCGGGCGGCCGGGTCGAAGGCGGTGTCCATGTGGCGGTCGTGGTTCTCGTAGGGTGGTGCCGAGTCTTCGAGGCCCACCATCTGCGCTGCACCCGCACTACAACCGAGCGACTAGCATCCCCAGCAGGCCGGCGACGGTCAACCCCAGGGCCAGCACGTACGCCCGGGGCTTGCCGGCCTGCGCCCGCCGCAGACCCGCCCCCAGCCCGGCCGCGGCGACCCCGGCCAGGGCCAGCAGGCCGTCCACGGTGCCGGCGTCGGGCCTGTCGCGGCGGGCTTCGGGCGGCCGACGGTCCGCCGCCGCCGTCGCTTCCGCCAGCCGGGTCGTCGGCCGGACGAATGCCGCCGCGTACACCTCGTCGAAGTACCACGTCCGCACCAGCGGGCCGCCGGTCGACACCCGCGTGAGGTTGCCCCGGGCGTGCCGGACGACCGCCACGGCGAAGCCGGCGAGCGTCGCCGTCAGGGCCAGCCCGGCGACGGCGAGGTGGCTCACGCCGTGGCCGGGCGGCTCGGCCGCCGGGGCGGCCACTTCCAGCAGACGGCCGAGTCGGCTCGCCCCGGCGTCCCACACCGGCCAGCCCCACGCCACGCCGACGCTGAACACGGCCAGCACCGCCAGCGGCAGCGTCATGACGGCCGGCGACTCGTGCGCGTGACCCGCCGCTTCGCCCCGTGGCCCGCCGGCGAACGCCAGCAGCCAGAGCCGCAGCATGTAGTACGCGGTCAGCCCGGCCACCCCGAAGGCGACCGCGGCCAGCCACCCCGGGCCGCCGTCGGCCACCGCACTCAGGACCGCCTCCTTCGAGTACCACCCGCTCAGCAGCGGCACCCCGCTGATGGCCAGCACGCCGACGAGCATGGTGTAGGCCGTCACCGGCATCCGCCGCCGCAGCCCGCCCATCTGCCGCAAGTCTTGTTCGTGGTGCAGCCCGTGGATGACCGAGCCGGCGCCGAGGAACAGCAGCGCCTTGAAGAAGGCATGGGTGAGCAGGTGGAACAGCCCGGCCGCCCAGCCGCCGACGCCGAGGGCCAGCATCATGAACCCGAGCTGGCTCATGGTGGAGTAGGCCAGCACCCGCTTGATGTCCGTCTGCACGCAGGCCACCGTCGCCGCCAGGACGGCCGTGACGAGGCCGCTGTACGTGATGACGGTTAGCACATAAGGGGTGAACAGAGGGTAGCACCGCCCCACCAAGTAGACGCCGGCGGCCACCATCGTGGCGGCGTGGATGAGGGCGCTCACCGGGGTCGGGCCTTCCATCGCGTCCGGCAACCAGGTGTGCAGCGGCACCTGGGCCGACTTGCCGACGCAGCCGACGAACAGCCCGAGGCCCATCAGGGACAGCGTCCACGGGTCGCCCCGCCAGTCCTGGGCGACGGCACACAACTCCTGGATGTTCAGCGTGCCGCAGGTCCGCCAGGCCACGGCGATGCCGACCAGCAGCCCGGCGTCGCCCACCCGGTTGACCACGAACGCCTTTGTCGCGGCCGTGACCGCCGAGGGCCGCTCCGAGTAGAAGCCGATCAGGAAGTACGAGCAGGCGCCGACCAGCTCCCAGCCGACGAACACCTGCAGCAGGTTGTCGGCCAGCAGGAGGTTCAACATGCTGGCGGCGAACAGCCCGAGGAGGAGGAAGAACCGGCCGAACCGCCCGCGGCGGTGGACGTGGGCAACGTGGTCGTGGACGGTCCCCCGCTCGTCGGCCAGATAGCCGAGGCTGAACAGCATGATGAGCGTGCCGACCACCCCGACCATGCCGACCATCAGCACGGACAGGGTGTCGAGGTGGTAGCCGATCTCGAAGGCGGTCGCCGGCTGCGGCGAGCGGCCCGACCCGACGCGGAGCCACTCCCCGCGCTCGGCCCAGACGGTGCCGGCCGGCGCTCGCAGGAACTGAACCAGCCCGGCCACGCCGCACGTCGCCGCGGCGGCGAAGGCCACGAGCATCAGCCCGCCGGCGAGTCTCGGGAGTCGCCGGCCGGGGGCGGCGAAGTTGCGGACGCCCCCGGCCACGCCCAGCCCGACGGCCGCCGCCAGCGGCAGCGCCGCGGCGAGGACGAACAGCCGGCCGGGGTGGGCAGCGAGGTCGAACACGATCCCTCTCAGTAGGGGGGGGGGGGGTTGGGGGG